>DXAR01000037.1 GCA_019116945.1 Candidatus Janibacter merdipullorum
GCCGGGGTCATCGGCGTGGTCGCCGCGTGGTCGAGGTACGTGGTCATCGTCAAGAGTCTACGGATGCGCGAAGGGGGTTATTCCCCCCTTCGTCCCGGCGTCCACGGGCTGAGCCGAGGGCGGCGAGGCCCAGCCCGGCCGCCATCCACACGAGCAGGACGATGACGTGGCCGGTCGCCCCGCCCCCGCCGAAGTACGCGACGGTGCGGACGAGCGACCCGGCCGCGCCGACCGGCAGGAGCTGGCCGATCTCGCCCCGGCTGCTGGAATGCCGTGGCGACCTCGAGGGTTTACCTGCATGATGCACAGACCAGCGGGAGGAGGGTGCGGGTGACGAACCAGGCCGAGGCGGTGCACGACGTCGAGTCGGTCACCGACTCACAGCGCTGGCGGATCCTCGCGGTCCTGCTCGTCGCGATCTTCATGTCCCTCGTCGGCGTGAGCATCGTCAACGTCGCCCTGCCCTCGATCCAGAACGGTCTGGATGCCAGCGAGTCGAGCCTGCAGTGGGTCCTCTCCGGCTACGCGCTGACCTTCGGTGTCGTCCTCGTCGCCGCCGGGCGGGCCGGCGACCTCATGGGGCGCGGCGGGGTCTTCGTCCTCGGAGTCTCGGTCTTCACGCTGGCCTCGGTCGCGGCCGGCCTCGCGCCGGACACGCTGTCGCTCAACGCTGCCCGCTTCGTGCAAGGGGTCGGCTCCGGCCTGCTCAACCCGCAGGGCGTCGGGATGATCCAGCAGTACTTCCGGGGCGCGGCGCGGGCCAAGGCCTTCGGCGCCTTCGGCAGCGTCGTCGGGGTCGCCGTGGGCATCGGTCCACCGCTGGGCGGTCTGCTCATCGAGCTCGGCGGACCCGAGATCGGGTGGCGCCTGACCTTCCTCCTCAACGTGCCCGTCGGCCTGCTGTGCCTGGCGCTCGCCTTTGCCTGGTTCCCGAAACCGCTCCTCCACCGCCCGGCGACGGCCGGCGCCGAGGGCGGGGCGAGCGGCGTCTGGCGCTCCCTCGACCCCGTGGGATCAATCCTGCTCGGGCTCGCGGTGCTGGCGACGATGCTCCCCTTCGTCGAGGGCGGGGCCTCCGCATGGTTCTGGCTCAGCCTCCCGGCGGGGATCGGCCTGGGCTGGGCGTGGGTGCGCTGGGAGCGTCACTACCGCGCCACCGGACGCAGCCCGATGGTCGACCTGGGGATCTTCTCCATCCGCAGCTTCACCCGCGGCAGCACGATCGCGATGCTCTACTTCCTCGGCATGACGAGCATCTGGGTGATCGTCGCGCTCTACCTCCAGCAAGGGACCGGCAAGAGCGCCCTCCAGGCCGGGCTCATCGGGGTCCCGTCGGCCGTCCTCGCTGCGGTCTCCTCGAACTGGGCGGGCGACCGGGTCGTCCGGCACGGCCGCAAGGTCGTCATCGGCGGCCTCCTGCTCGCCCTCGTCGGGCTGGTCTCGAGCATCGCCGTCGTCCTCCTCCAGTCGGGCGGGTACGTCAGCGAGTGGTGGCTCCTGCTCACCCTCGCCTTCATCGGCGCCGCGCAGGGGTCGGTCATCAGCCCGAACCAGACGTTGACCCTCGCCGAGGTCCCGCTCTCCTACGCCGGGAGCTCCGGGGCGGTGATGCAGACCGGGCAGCGCATCGGGACCTCGATCGGCATCGCGGTCATCACGTCGGTCACCTTCGCGACCCTCGCGGCGAGCAGCTGGCCGATCGCGATGAGCGTGGGCTTCGGCCTGATCATCGTCGTCGTGCTCGTGACGCTTGCCGTGGCCGTCCTCGACCAGCGCGACCGCCCGGCACCCGAGGGATCCACCGGCAGCACATAGGCCGGTCACCAGGTCGCGGGCGGCAAGGCCAGGCGCCCTCCCCCGGGCGCGAGGAGCCCGAGATTACTCGCGAGTACGACGATCACTTGCCGCTGGGCGACCTGGGAGAAGCCCAGAAAATCAAGGGACCTCGATCCCGATCATCTCGAAGTGGTCGTCGTACCCGCGGGTCACCTCCGATGACGTCGCGACTAGCTGTGCTGCATCGCCACGCACGTGCGATCGCGCACCGCGGCGGTCTCGAGCTGGATCGTCGCGTGGTCGAAGCTCACCGGGAAGTGCTCGCGCATGCAGGCGCGGATCTCCTCGAGGATCTGCGGCGCATGACCGGACTCGAAGCACCCGTCGTCGACGACCACGTGGGCCGAGATCACCGGCATGCCGGTCCCGATCATCGAGGCGTGCAGGTCGTGCACCTCGCGCACGTGCTCGAGCTCGAGCACGTGCTCCCGGACCGCGTCGAGGTCCACGTCCTCGGGGGCGAACTCCATGAGCACGCGGGTGGTCTCACGCAGGAGCCTCATCGCGCGGGGCAGGATCAACGCGGCGATGAAGAGGCCCGCGAAGGTGTCCGCCCGCTGGTAGCCCGTCGTCGAGATGACGACGGCCGCGACGATGACGCCCACCGACCCCAGCGCATCGTTGAGCACCTCGAGGAAGGCGGCCCGCATGTTGAAGTTCGCGTCGCGGCCGGAGGCGAGGACCCCCATGGCGATGACGTTGGCGAGGAGACCCAGCACACCGAAGATGAGCAGCTCCTGCCCCGGCACCTCCGTCGGTTCGAGGAGTCGCAGCACGCCCTCCACCGCGGCGTACACGCCGACGACGAGGAGGAGGCAGGACTGACCGAGCGCGGCGATGACCTCGATCCGGGCGAATCCCCAGGTGCGCCGACTGCTGGCGGGGCGGAGCATCATCGTCGCGGCGACCACGGCGACGAGGAGGCCGGTGGAGTCGGCCAGCGCGTGGGCGGTGTCCGTGAGGAGCGCCAGGCTCCCGGTGAGGACGCTGCCGACCGCCTGCGCGAGGACGATGAGCGCGGTGAGGCCGAAGGCCAGGAGCAGCCGGTTGCGCAGGCCCCGGTTCGGCGTGGACCCCGGGTCGGCGTGCGCGTGCGTGTGGTGGGCGCCCATCACGACTCCCCCGCGGCCAGGCGGTCGCGCTCTTCGTGCTCACGAAGGGAGAGGACCGCGCCTGATGCGGTGAGCAGCTCGTCGGCGCGCTCGAGGAGCCCGGCCAGACGCTCCGGGTCGGCGAGGGAGAACCAGGAGGCTCTCCCTTCGAGGCGGACGGTCACGAGCCCGCAGTCCCGGAGGCAGGCCAGGTGCTTGCTCACCGTCGACTGGGCCAGGTGCATGTGGTCGACGAGGTCGCGCACCCGGTGCTCACCGCTGCTGAGGTGGTCGAGCAGGGACAGCCGGGTGGGCTCGGCGAGAGCGTGGAAGAGGGCCGCCGAGGCGCCACGGCCGTCGAGATCGGCCATCGAGTCATTCATCGCCATATGGCGATGATATCCCTGATGAGCGATTCAGGGAACCTGTCGCGACTACCGGCCGGCACCGCAGCGCTGCGCCACCATGAGCCCCTTGAACGGACGTCCAGGGGCGAAGGGAGCACTGTGCCGTCCTTGCAGCTGGACGTCGAGTCCGAGCTCACGCCACCGGCGAAGCGAGCTCTGGCTCGCGCCATGAGCGAGGAGTACTCGCGGATCATGGGGTCCGATCCCCGACTGATGACCGTCGTCATCCGGGACCTTCCGACCGGGTCGATCTGGCACTGCACCGAGGACGATCCGGTCCCCGGCACGCTGCTCATGTGTGATGTGCGGGCCGGCCGGGACCGCGCCACGCGCCACGACCTGGCCAGCCGCCTCGTCGACCTCGTCGCCGCGCACACCGGGGTGAACAAGGACGACGTCAAGGTGGAGTTCACCCAGCACACCGGCGACGAGATGTTCCACCCCTCCCTCGGTGGCTTCAAGCGTGACTGGGACCGGTCCGAGGCGTCCGCCGACTCCTGAGCAGGGTCACCTCCCCGAGCACGAGGCTGTCCACCTTCACCCGGCCCAGGCGTCGCCCGAAGGGCGGTACCCGAGACCTTCCTCGGGCGGGCCGTGTCGTGCCTTGCGGTAGCGATTGGCGGACACCCCGTTGACCACGGTGAAGCCGTCGACCGGCCCCTCCACCGCGGCCCGGACGAGCTCCGCCCCGTCACCGGGACTCAGCCAGGCCGCCACGTCGCGGGGCGCGTCCTCGGCGCGCACCTGCAGGTCGGCAGGCGGCCGGATCGGTCACGTCGAGCTCGAGGCAGCCCGACCCGGCGAGGTCGGTGGCCACCACGTCCCACCGCGCGGCGAGGCCTTCGGTGACGGCGGCGGATCCGCGTCGGCTCACGGCTCGATCCCGAGTGAGTCGAGGAGATCGCTGACTCGCGCTCGGATGTCGTCGCGGATCGACCGAACGGCATCGACCCCTTGTCCGGCGGGGTCATCGAGCGTCCAGTCCTCGTAGCGCTTGCCGGGGAAGATCGGGCAGGCGTCACCGCAGCCCATCGTGATGACGACGTCGGAGGCCGCGACGGCGTCGGTCGTGAGGATCGTGGGCGTCTCCGCTGACAGGTCGATGCCTTCCTCGAGCATCGCCTCTCGAACGGCAGGGTTGATGGTGTCGGCGGGGGCCGAGCCTGCTGAGCGGACCTCGACGGCGCCGCCGGACAGGGTGCGCGTGTAGGCGGCGGCCATCTGGGAGCGTCCGGCGTTGTGCACGCAGACGAAGAGGACGGACGAGCGGTCGGTCATGTGCGGTCCTCCACTGGGGTGCGAGATGGTGCCACGGCTGATGAAGGGTGGGGGAAGCGTCGCCGCAGCGCGAGGCTGACGTAGACGAGGCCGACGAGGACGGGGACCTCGATGAGTGGCCCGACGACGCCCGCGAGCGCTTGACCGGACGTGACGCCGAAGGTCGCGATGGCGACGGCGATCGCCAGCTCGAAGTTGTTCCCAGCGGCGGTGAAGGCCAGCGTGGTGGTGCGCTCGTAGGTCATGCCCAGGACACGTCCGGCGAGGTAGCCGACGCCCCACATCAACGCGAAGTAAGCCAGGAGCGGCACCGCGATACGGGCGACGTCCAGCGGTCGCGAGGTGATGGCGTCCCCCTGGAGCGCGAAGAGGACGACGATGGTGAAGAGCAGGCCGTAGAGGGCCAACGGCCCGATCGTGGGGAGGAAGGACTCCTCGTAGGCCTGCCGTCCCCAGCGCTGCTCGCCGATCCGTCGGGAGAGGTACCCGGCGAGCAGCGGGACGCCGAGGAAGATGAGGACGGACACCGCGATCTGGCCGAAGGAGACGTCCAGCGTGCTCTGCTCCAGGCCCAGCCAGCCCGGGAGCACCGACAGGTAGAACCACCCGAGCGCGGCGAAGGCGATGACCTGGAAGATCGAGTTGAGCGCGACGAGCACGGCAGCCGCCTCGCGGTCACCGCAGGCCAGGTCGTTCCAGATGATGACCATGGCGATACAGCGGGCGAGGCCGACGATGATCAGCCCGGTCCGGTACTCCGGCAGGTCTGGCAGGAAGACCCACGCGAGGGCGAACATCAGCGCCGGGCCGAGGACCCAGTTGAGCACGAGCGAGGACCCCAGCAGGCGGCGATCACTGGTGACCGAGTCAAGACGGTCGTACCGCACCTTGGCCAGGGGCGGGTACATCATGACGAGCAAGCCGAGGGCGATCGGCAGCGAGATGCCGTGGAGCTGCACCGCGTCCAGAGCCGCCCCGAGGCCGGGGACGACGCGACCGAGCACCAGCCCGGCGATCATGGCCAACCCGATCCACACAGGCAGGTAGCGATCCAGCATCGCCAGCCGCGCGGGCATGCGCTCGGGGGCTTCTTCGGAGATCGTCACGCCCGGCTCTCCTCCGGGGCGCAGCACGGCGAGGGCTCCGCGACGACGGGCAGGGACGCGGAGGCCGGCTGGGGGTTGGCGGGGTCCTCGTCCTTGACGACGTAGACCTCCCACGGGGCGCCGGCCGGGTCGTGGACCCACACCTTGTCCTGCAGCGCATAGCAGCACGTCGTGTCGTCCTCGTCGAAGGTCGCCAGACCGCTATCCGTCAGCCGGGTGCGCGCCTCGCTGACCTGATCGACGCTGTCGACCTCGACACCGAGGTGGTTCAGCGCCCCCCGTGGCCCGCTCTCGCGCGTGGCCTCGTCGGTCTCGATGAGGACGAGCTTCAGCGGCGGCTCGCTGATCGCGAAGTTCGCGTAGCCCGGCCGGCGCTTGTGCGGCTCGACACCGAACAGCGTGGAGTAGAAGTCGACGGACGCCTCGAGGTCGACGACATTGAGGGCGATCTGCACCCGGGTCATGGCGGTTCCTCCCATTGGCCTGTATCGACGCTTGTCGATACAGGAAACCGTGACACCGCACATCGATGCATGTCAATATGAAGCCATGTCGATCGCCCCCTCCGCCGAAGGACGCGCACTCCTGACCCAGGCGGTCGAGCGCTGCTGCTCGACCGAGGGCAGCGCACCGATCTCACGCGAGGACGCCGAGATGGTGGCCCAGCTCCTCAAGGCGGTCGCCGACCCCGTCCGGCTGCAGATCCTGGGGATCGTGCGGTGCTCACCCGGGCAGGAGGTGTGTGCCTGCGACCTGCCGACGCCCCTCGACCTGAGCCAGCCGACCGTGAGCCATCACCTCAAGGTCCTCGTCGATGCCGGCCTGCTGACGAGGGAGCGTCGTGGGCAGTGGGCCTGGTTCACCCTCGCGCCGGACCGGCTCGCCCTGGCACGACGGGTTCTCGACGCCTGATCGGCACCGAATCGGGACTAGTTCACCGAGACGTGCACGTGGTCGAAGTGGTTCTGGGTCGGGTCGCCGCGGTCCTCCATCGGCTCCCAGCCGCCGCCGGGGTGCCAGATGCGCTGCTTCCAGATGACGTACTTGATGTTGAGGCTGCTCGCGTTCTGCTGCAGCCAGGCGGCGATCTGGTCGCCGCGGGAGCCGGTCACCATGACGTCGACGGCGTGGCCGGAGCCGTGGTCCCCGCCGTCGCCCGCGCGGTAACCACCGATGTCCGTCATGTCGGGGAACTCGGTGCGCACCGCCGAGTAGACGGCCTGCGCGTTCGGGGCCAGGCCGAGGGCCGAGGCCTCCGCGGCATAGTTGCCCGTGCTCGGGGCGCCCCCGTCACCGCCGGTCGAGGGCGACTCGCTGCGGCTCGACGAACGGGAGCTGCGGGTCTCCTCGGGACGCGAGGCATCCGCCTGCTCCTGCGTCTCCTCCGGCTCCTCCGTGACCTCGTCCGCCGACTCCTCCTCGGGCTCCTCGGACTCGGACTCGTCCTTCTCCACCGGCTTCGGCGTGGGCTTCGCCTTCGGCTGGGCCACCGCGTCGACGCCGAGCTCACCGACGGAGCCCTGGTCGGCCCCCTTCGTCGCGGACGGAGCCGAGACGGCGGCCTGCGCCGAGCGCTCGGCGGAGCGCGCCGACGTCGCATCAGGATCGGCGAACAGATCGCTCGCCGAGGTCTCGTTGACGCCGAGGGCGCCGGTGACCGACCCGGCGGAGCCGACGGCCGAGGTCGGGGCGATGACGAAGGCACCGCAGCCGAGGACGATGCCGACGCCGGCGACCGACTTGGCCGCCGTCCGGCCGATACCGGAGCCTCCCACGGAGGGGAGGGTCAGGCGGGGGCGGGGACGACGGGCACTGCCGTGCCGGCCGACATAACGAGACGAACTCACAGGGGACCTTCGAGCGGGGATGGATCAGGGGTGGCCACACGGCCAGAGGGGACTGTAACCGAGCCGGTCACACAAAGTCACGTTTTGGTAAACGAAGGGGGGCGGCGCACCGTGATGGTGCGCCGCCCCCTTCGATCACACGACCGGGGTCACTTGCCCTGGACGGACTCCGTGGCCTGGGGCAGGACGGTGAAGAGGTCACCGACGACTCCGAAGTCGACGAGCTCGAAGATCGGGGCCTCCTCGTCCTTGTTGATCGCGACGATCGTCTTGGACGTCTGCATGCCGGCGCGGTGCTGGATCGCGCCGGAGATGCCCGCAGCGACGTAGAGCTGCGGGGAGACCTGCTTACCGGTCTGGCCGACCTGCGAGGAGTGCGGGTACCAGCCGGCGTCGACGGCGGCACGCGAGGCGCCGACGGCGGCACCGAGGGTGTCCGCGAAGGTCTCGACCGGGGAGAAGTCACCGCCGGTGCCACGACCACCGGAGACGACGATGGCCGCCTCGGTGAGCTCGGGACGACCGGAGGCCTTCTTCGGCTCGGACGCGGTGATCTTCGCGGCCTTCGCGTCCTCGGAGATCGAGACGCTCAGCTCCTCGAAGGCACCGGCGCCGTTGGCCTGCTCCGGCGCAGCGGAGTTGGGCTTGACGCAGATGATCGGGGTGCCCTTGGTGACCTTCGCGGTCACCGTGTAGCTGCCGGCGAAGACCGACTGCGTGGTGGTGGGCCCCTCCTGGACGTCGACGGCGTCGGTGATGAGACCCGACTCGGTCTTGACCGCGAGGCGGGCACCGATCTCCTTGCCGCCGGAGTTGCTCGGGATGAGCACCGCGGCGGGCTGCTTCTCCTGGACGAGCTGCGCGAGGACCTCGGCCTGGGGGGCGACGAGGGACTCGAGCGCGGCGGGGTCGGAGACGCTGTAGATCTTCTCGGCGCCGTAGCGGGCGAGGAGGTCCTTCGCGGTCTCGGCGCCGGGGCCGATGAAGACGGCGGAGGGCTCACCCAGGCGGCGGGCGATGGTGAGCATCTCCGCGGCGGGCTTCTTCACCTCACCGTTCGCGTGGTCGACGAGGACGAGGACTTCAGCCATGTCTGTGCTCCTTGGTGTCGGGAGTCGTCGCTCAGACGAACTTGTGGGTGGTGAGGAACTCGGCGAGCTTGGTGCCGCCATCGCCCTCGTCGGTGACGATGGTGCCCTGCTCGCGCGGGGGACGCTTGGTCGTGGACTCGACCGCGGTCCAGGCGTTGGCGAGGCCGACCTGGCCGGCGTCGACGCCGAGGTCGGAGAGGCTCCACTCCTCGACCGGCTTCTTCTTCGCGGCCATGATGCCCTTGAAGGAGGGGTAGCGCGGCTCGTTGATCTGGTCGGTGACCGAGACGAGCGCCGGGAGGGAGGCCTGGACGGTCTCGCTCGCGGTGTCGCCGTCACGACGGATCGTCGCGGAGCCCCCGTCGACGGTCAGCTCGGAGGCCATCGTCACCTGCGGCAGGCCGAGACGCTCGGCGAGCATCGCGGGGACGACACCCATGGTCCCGTCGGTCGAGGCCATGCCCGTGAGGACGAGGTCCGGGGCACCGATCTTCTTGATGGCCTCGGCGAGGATGAGCGAGGTGGCGGGGGCATCGGAGCCGGCGATCGCGTCGTCGGAGATGTGCACGCCCTTGTCGGCACCCATCTGGAGGGACTTCTTGACGGCCTCCGCGGCGTCGGCCGGGCCGATGGTCAGCACGGTGACCTCGCCTTCGCCGGCCTCGGCGATCTGGAGGGCCTGCTCGACGGCGTACTCGTCGAGCTCGGAGAGCAGACCGTCCACGCCATCGCGGTCGGTCGTGGTGTCCTCGTTGAATCCGCGCTCGGACTGGGCGTCCGGAACGTACTTCACGCAGACGACGATGTTCATCGGTGAATCGTCCTCTTCCTGGGTGAGGGGGCTTGGGTACCGGGCGATCCTCGCACTCCCGCATCGGCGATGCCGCGAAATGTGGGGATTCTCCCAGCACCCCTCAACCTAACGACGCTCCACTGCCCCCACCAAGACGGGCCGGGGTGCCCTTCGCCACACCAGGTGAGGGTGCACTCACTCCGCGGCGTTCTCCAGCACGTGGAAGGAGGGCTCCTCGTACGGGTGCGCGGCGCGAAGAGCCAAGACCACGTGGCCCCGTCGCGACCTGGGGAAGGTGATCTCCGCCCGGTCCTCGACGACGTGCTCGAGCTCGCCGACCGACCCGATCGTCGGGTTCGCCGCTCCCACGGGGCGGAACCTCCCTTCGCCCCGGAGGACGAAGGCGCACTCGCGGTACTCCCCCACCTCGCCCGCGCCGGCGGCGAAGAGCGCCGCGAGCACCTCCTCGGTGGCGTCCGTGGGGATGTGCACGACGAGGACGTCGAGGGGCTCTCGGGTCTCGTTGCTCATGTCGTCACCAGCCTTCGGGGAGGTCGAGGTCGTCGGCGACCGCCACGGGTTGGCGGCGCTTGAGCACGCGGGCCGGCACCCCACCGATGACGGCGAAGGGGGGATGCGCCCCCCGGACGACGGCACCGGCCCCGACGACCGAGTGGGCGCCGATGTCCGTGCCGCGGGTGAGGACGCACTTCGTCGCGACCCACACGTCGTCCCCGACGCGCACCGGGGACTTGACGATGCCCTGGTCCTTGATCGGCGTCTCGAGGTCCTCGGTGCGGTGGTCGAAGTCGCAGACGTAGACGTCGTCGGCGAAGATGCACGACGCACCGACCTCGATGTCCAGCCAGGTGTTGAAGGTGTTGCGGATCCCGAGGACGGTCTTCTCCCCGATCCGCAGGGTCCCCTCGTGCGCGCGAAGGGCGGTCCCGCCCCCGATGTGCGTGTATGCACCGACGATGAGTCGGGCCGTGCCCGGCTCGACCTGGAACTGCACGCCCGGGCCGATGAAGCACGGCCCCTCGAAGACGAGGCCCGGCGTGGTCGCCTTCGCCCGGACCATCCGCAGGTAGCCGAGGACGTGGTGGTGGCTCCATGCGCGGTTGGCGATGACCCACCGCGCCCAGTGCCACCACGTGAAGCGACTGCCGCTCATCGGGTTCCGGGCTTCACACCCGTCACGCCGACGTTGTAGAAGAGCTTCTGCGGGAGGACTCGGCCGAGGACGGCGTCGACCTTCATCGACTTGACCCACGCCCCGTAGGCGAAGCGGGCCCAGCCGAAGCCGAGTGCGTCCGCGCGCACGGCGTACTCGAAGGTGCGCACCGGCCACCCGACGAAGGCAGCGACGAGCTCCTCGGTCGCCGTGCCCACCTGCGTCGCACCCGCGGAGCGAGCGGTCTCGGCCAGCTCGGCGGGGTCGAAGGTGTGCAGGTCGACGACCGCCTCGAGCGCCGCCGCCCGGGAGGACTCGTCGAGCTCCTCCTGCTCGCGGGCCCACCTCGCGCGGAAGGGAGGCAGCCGGCTCACCCGGGTCGCGGTCTCCCACGTGATCCGGCCGAGGTGGCGCGCGTACCAGTGGCCGATGGTCGTCGGCTCGCCCGCGATGACGAAGCGCCCTCCGGGCTTGAGCACGCGGACGACCTCGCGCAGCGCGGCCTCGACGTCGGGGATGTGGTGGATCACCGCGTGCCCGACGACGAGGTCGAAGGTGTCGTCCTCGTAGGGCAGGGCCTCCGCGTCGGCGACCTTGCCGTCGATCGTGAAGCCGAGGCGCTCGGCGTTCTGCTGCGCCGCCGCGACCATGCCCGGGGAGAGGTCGGAGACGTGGACCTCGTCGACGAGGCCGGCGAGCTTGAGGTTGAGCGAGAAGAACCCCGTGCCGGCACCGAGCTCGAGGACGGCGCCGAAGGGCAACTCCGCGCCGGCCTCGGGGCTCGACCGGAGGACGGTGAGGAAGCGGTCCCGGACGATGGACGTGCAACGGTCGTCGAAGCTGATCGACCACTTCTCGTCATACGTCTGCGCCTCCCAGTCGTGGTAGAGCACCTGGGCGAGCTTGTTGTCCTCCCAGGCCCGCTCGACGTCGGCCGCGCTCGCCGCCGTGGTGGGGGCGCTCCCCCGGTCCATCAGCGACCCTCGAAGGTGGCCTTGCCCGGGCCCTGCTCGACGAAGCTGCGCATCCCGGCCTTCTGGTCCCGGGTCGCGAAGAGGCTCGCGAAGAGCTGCGCCTCGAGGTCCAGCCCGGTGCTCAGGTCGGTCTCCAGGCCCTTGTCGACGGCCTCCTTGGCCGCGCGGAGGGCCTGAGCCGGACCGGTGACGAAGGGAGCGACCCGCCGCTGGGCGGCCGCGAGGACCTCCCCGGCCGGGACGACCTCGTCGGCCAACCCGATGGCGAGGGCCTCCTCGGCGGAGACCATGCGGCCGGAGAAGATCAGCTCCTTGGCCTTGGCCGGGCCGACGAGCCGCGGCAGGCGCTGGGTGCCACCCGCGCCGGGGATGATCCCGAGGGTGATCTCCGGCAGGCCGAGCTTGGCGTTGTCGGCGACGACCCGGAAGTCGCAGCACAGCGCGGTCTCGAGGCCACCGCCGAGCGCGAAGCCGGTGATCGCGGCGACGGTCGGCTTGGGCACCGCGGCGAGCGCCCGCGAGAAGCGCTGGAGGAGGCGCACGTGCGCGGCCATGTCCGTGGAGGACATCTCGGCCATCTCCTTGACGTCCGCGCCCGCGGCGAAGACCTTGTCCCCGCCCCAGACGATGACGGCGCGGACGTCCTCGCGTTCGGCGGCCTCGTCGGCGACCGTGACGAGCTGCCGCTGCATCTCGGCGTCGAGAGCATTCATCTTCGGGCGGTCGAGGACGATCGTCCCGATGCCGTCGGCGACGTCGAGCCGCGCGAGCTCGCTCATGCCTGCGGCTCCTGGCCGGAGGCTCCCGAGGCCTCGCCCGGCTCCTCGCCCGTGAGCTCCTGGCCGGTGGCGCGCTGGTGCCACAGCTGGACGCCCTGGAGGACGAGCGGGAGGGCCAGGCCGAGGAGGCCGCGGAGGTCGGCGCCGCGCGGGAGGATGTGCTCGCTCGTCACGAGGAGGGTGTCCCCGGAGACGGCGGCCTTGACGAGGTTGAAGGCGATGTTGAGGTCGTTGCAGACCTGGAGACGCTCGGCCGGGTCGGTCGGGACGGGCTCCTCGAGGGCCCACTGACCGAAGACGCGCAGGACATTGGACTCGTCGTCGGCGCACCGGATGAACATCTGCTGCTCGGAGAAGACGAAGGCGACATCGCCCTCGTCGTCGATGCTCGGCTCGAGGCCGATGTCCTTGGCCGCGGCGATGACCCGGTCGCGCAGGGGCGCCTCGGGCTCGGGCTCGGTTCCGCCACCCTGGGCGGGCTGGGGGCTGAAGTTCGGGAGGGCGGTGGGATCGCTCATGTCCCCAACGTACCCACTGCATACCCTGTGATCCATGTCGACCACCGGCGCCCGCACGCCCTCCCACCGTCCTGCCCCCGGGGTGCGCCCCGTCGAGGGCGGCGTCGAGGTCTCCGTCTTCGCGCCCGACGCGACCGCCGTGTGGCTGTACACCACCGATGCGAAGGGGGCGGAGGCCCGGCACGCGCTGCCGGCACCCGACGAGGAGGGCTGGTGGTCGGGCGTCGTCGCCGGTGTCGGTCCGGGGACGCGCTACGGGTTCCGCGCGGACGGGCCGTGGGACCCGGCCGCCGGTCACCGCTTCAACCCCGCGAAGCTCCTCCTCGACCCCTACGCCCGCGCCATCGAGGGCGACCTCACCTACGACCCGGCCGTCCTCGCGCACCTCCCCGACGACCCGGCCACGCGCTCGGACGGGGACTCCGCCCCCTTCGTCCCGCGGTGCGTCGTCGTGGACACGACCTTCGACTGGGGCGAGGACGCGCCGCCCGCACCCGGCCGCGACGAGCGGGTCGTCTACGAGGTGCACGTCCGCGAGATGACCCGGCTCCTGCCCGGGGTGCCCGAGCACCTCCGCGGCACCTACGCGGGCATGGCCCACCCGGTGACCATCGAGCACCTGCAGAGCCTCGGCGTGACGAGCGTCGAGCTGCTGCCGGTCCACGCCTTCGTCGACGAGCCGCACCTCGTCGACCTCGGCCTGACCAACCACTGGGGGTACAACACGATCGGCTTCTTCGCCCCGCATGCCCCCTACGCCAGCGACCCGGACCCGCACGAGGTGATCCGCGAGTTCAAGGGCATGGTGAAGCTGCTCCACGCCGCCGGGATCGAGGTGCTCCTCGACGTCGTCTACAACCACACCGCCGAGCAGAGCACCGGGGGCGCGACGCTCGGCTGGCGCGGCCTCGCCGCCGCGCGCTACTACCGCCTCGACGAGGACGGCGGTGACATCGACGTCACCGGGTGCGGCAACACCGTCGACCTCACTGACCCGGCGGCACTCGAGATGGTGCTGGACTCCCTTCGCTACTGGGTGACGGAGTGCCACGTCGACGGCTTCCGCTACGACCTGGCCGTGGCGCTGGGACGGGGCGAGGACCTCGCCTTCGACCCGGAGCACCCCTTCTTCGCGGCGCTGCGCGAGGACCCGGTGCTCTCGCAGGTCCTGCACATCGCCGAGCCGTGGGACCTCGGACCGGACGGCTGGCGGACCGGCCAGTTCCCCGGCGCCTGGGCGGAGTGGAATGACCGCTTCCGCGACACCGCCCGCGACTTCTGGCTCGCCGACACCCGGGCGCTGTCCGCGGGCGAGGGGAGCCACCACGGCGTGCGCGACCTCGCGACCCGCCTCGTCGGCAGCCGCGACCTCTTCGGCGAGCGGACCCCGCTCTCCTCGGTCGGGCTCGTCACCGCCCACGACGGGTTCACCCTCGCCGACCTCGTCGCCTACGAGCAGAAGCACAACGAGGCCAACGGCGAGGACAACCGCGACGGCAACGACCACAACCGGTCGTGGAACCACGGCGTCGAGGGGCCGACCGAGGACGCGGTCATCGCCCTCGCACGGCGGCGCTCGGTGCGCAACCTCATGGGGACCCTGCTTCTCTCCCCCGGCGTCCCGATGATCGCCTCGGGCGACGAGATCGGGCGGACCACCCTGGGCAACAACAACCCCTACTGCCAGGACAACGAGATGACCTGGCTGGACTGGGGCCTCGACGAGGCGCGGACGGATCTCCTCGCCACCACGTCGGCGCTCACCGCGCTGCGCCGCGAGATCGCGGTCCTCCGCGACCACGACGAGTCGGTCATCGGGTGGTTCGACGAGACCGGTGCCGAGATGACGGACGAGGCCTGGGCGCAGGACGAGCGGCGGACCCTGCAGCTGCGGCTGACCGGTGAGCCCTCCGCCCTCGTCGTCGCCCACGGCGGGCTCGACGACATCGAGGTGGACCTCGCGGACGAGCCCGGCGGCGGCACGTGGCGGCTGCGCTGGGACAGCGCCTGGGAGCGCCCGGAGCCCCCCGCATCCGGTGACGACGCGGCGAGGGTCGGGCCGGTGACCCTTACTCCGCTGAGCCTGCGCCTCTACACGAGCTGAGCCACCCCTCCCCGCCGATGACCCGCGGGTACGGGTATCACTTCGAACGGACCCCGGGACAAGAGGCCCGGTTCTCCCGGGGTTATTGCGGCTGCCTACCGCTGTAGTGATAGCCGTACCCGCAGGTCACCTCGGCAGAGCGGAGTCAGGCGTTGGCGACGAGGCCCAGGGAGGAGGGGTAGGCCATGAGCTCGTGCCGCGGCAGCACCCGGACGGTCCAGCCGAACTGGCCGGTCCGCTCGATGGGCACGTGGCCGGAGAACTTGGCCTTGCCGTCGTCGTAGGACTCGACGAAGCCGAGCGAGGTCGCGTCCCACTCGGTGAGGTCGTCGGTGCCCAGGGCCACCCGGCCGGCGACGACCTGGACGTCGACCTCCTCGGGCGCGAGTCCGTCGAGGGCGACGTAGGCGTCCACGCTCAGTGACTCCCCCACGAGCGGGCTGTCGGAGACGCCCGAGCCCTCCACGTGGTCGACGCGCACCGAGGACCAGCCGGCCCGGGCGCGGGCCTTGTACTCCGCGAGCGCCCGGGCGCCGGCGTGCCCGTCGGCGTTGACCCGGGCGTTGTGCCGGGCCGCCGGGATGTAGAGCTTCTCGGTGTAGTCCCGGACCATGCGCGTGGCGAGGACCTTGGGCCCCAGGGTCGTCAGCGTGTGCCGGAGCATCGAGAGCCAGCGCTGCGGGAGCCCGGACTCGTCGACGTCGTAGAAGCGAGGGACGACCTCCCCTTCGATGAGGTCGTAGAGCGCGGCTGCCTCGATGTCGTCGCGTCGGGCCTCGTCCTCGACGCCATCGGCGGTGGGGATGGCCCAGCCGTTCTCCCCGTCGAACCACTCGTCCCACCAGCCGTCGAGGATGGAGAGGTTGAGCCCCCCGTTGAGAGCGGCCTTCATCCCGGAGGTGCCGCAGGCCTCGAAGGGGCGCAGGGGGTTGTTGAGCCAGACGTCGCACCCCGGGTAGAGGGTGCGCGCCATGGCGATGTCGTAGTTCGGGAGGAAGACGATGCGGTGGCGCACGTCGTGCTCGTCGGCGAAGCGGACCATCTGCTGGATGAGCTGCTTGCCGGTCTCGTCCGCCGGGTGCGACTTGCCCGCGATGACGAGCTGGACCGGCCGCTCCGGGTCGAGGAGGAGCGCCTTGAGCCGGTCGGGATCGCGGAGCATGAGGGTCAGCCGCTTGTACGTCGGCACGCGTCGCGCGAAGCCGATGGTCAGCACCTCGGGGTCGAGCACCGAGTCGGTCCAGCCGAGCTCGGCGGCGGTGGCGCCGCGCTTGGCCCAGCTCGAGCGCAGGCGGGCACGGGCGTCCTCGACGAGCGCGGCGCGCATGGCCCCCTTCGCCGACCAGATGGCCTCGCCGGGGACGTCGGGGATCCCCTCCCACCGCTCGGACGCCTCGACGTCACGGCCACCGAGGTGCTGGGCGGCGATGTCGTAGACCGCGTCGTCGACCCACGTCGGGGCGTGCACGCCGTTGGTGATCGAGGTGATCGGCACCTCGGACTCGTCGAAGCCCGGCCACAGCCCGTCGAACATCTCGCGGGAGACGTGGCCGTGCAGCTGGGACACGCCGTTGGCGCGCTCGGCCAGGCGCAGGCCCATGACCGCCATGTTGAAGATGCCCTCGGAGCCGCCCTCGTAGGTCTCGGCGCCGAGCGCCCGCAGCTTGTCGAGCGGCACGCCCGGCAGCTCCTGCGCCCCACCGAAATAGCGCTCGAGCAGCCCGACGTCGAAGCGGTCGATCCCCGCCGGCACCGGGGTGTGCGTCGTGAAGACCGTGCCGGCGCGGGCCGCCTCCATGGCCTCTTCGAAGGTCATCCCGGCCGCCTGCGTGAACTCGCTGATCCGCTCGATGCCGAGGAAGCCGGCGTGGCCCTCGTTGGTGTGGAAGACCTCCGGCTCCGGGGCACCGGTGAGCCGCGACCACAGACGAAGGGCGCGGACGCCGCCGATCCCGAGGAGCATCTCCTGCTGGAGCCGCTGCTCGCCGCCCCCGCCGTAGAGCCGCTCGGTGACGACCCGCATGGCGTCGTCGTTGCCGGGGACGTCGGAGTCGAGGAGGAGAAGGGGGACGCGCCCCACCTGGGCGCGCCAGACGTGCGCCCGCAGCCGGCCGCCGCCGGGCATGGCCACGGTGATGACGCAGGGGGTGCCGTCGTCCTCGCGGAGCAGGTGCAGGGGTAGGCCCTGCGGGTCGAGGACCGGGTAGGTCTCCTGCTGCCAGCCCTCGTGGTTGAGGCTCTGCTTGAAGTATCCCGTCTTGTAGAAGAGCCCGACGCCGACGATCGGCACCCCGAGGTCGGAGGCCGCCTTGAGGTGGTCGCCGGCGAGGATGCCGAGCCCGCCGGAGTACTGCGGCAGCACCTCGGTGATGCCGTACTCGGGGCTGAAGTAGGCGATGGCGGCAGGCCCCTCGTTGCCCTCCTGGTACCAGCGCGTCGCCGAGAGGTAGGTGTCGAGGTCGGCCTTCGCGGCGTCGACGCGGGCGCAGAAGTCACCATCGGCGGCGAGCTCCTCGAGCCGGGCGCCGGCGAGCTCGGACAGGAGGCGGACGGGGTCCCGGTTGACCTCCGCCCACAGCTCCTCGTCGATCCCGGCGAAGAGCTCCCGCGTGGGCGAGTGCCAACTCCACCGGAGGTTCATGGCCAGGTCGCCGAGGGCGGCGATGGGCGCGGGCAGGGCGGTGCGGACGCTGAAACGTCGGATGGCCTTCACACCCCTCATCTTGGGGGGTCGACGGTGGGCACGCCAAGTCCCCACGACGTGCCGCGCGGGTAGCCTTCGGAGGGTGAGCCCCGATGTCCTCGGCGACCCGCCCCCTTCGCCCACCGTCCCCGTGTCCGTACCGCCGCAGCACCCGCTCGGCCGGATCCCCGTCCTCGACGTGCGCCCCTGCGTCGACCACGGTGCCCGCCCCGCGAAGTCCGTCGTCGGCGAGCCCTTCACCGTCACGGCCACCGTCTTCCGCGAGGGCCACGACGCCGTGGCGGCGACCGTCGTCCTCACCGACCCGGACGGCGTCGAGAGGCACCTGCCGATGACGTGCACCAACCCCGGTCTCAGCCACTGGGAGGCCGAGGTCGTCGCCGACCGCACCGGGCAGTGGACCTACCGCGTCGAAGGGTGGTCCGACCCCTGGTCGACGTGGGTGCACGACGCCTCCATCAAGATCGCGGCCGACATCGACACCGAGCTCATGCTGGCGGAGGGCGCCCTCGTCCTGGAGCGAGCAGCCCGGCGCGCACCCTCCGACGGCCGGGGTGCGCTGGAGCAGGCCGCCGCCATCCTGCGGGACCCCACCCACCAGCCCACGGCGGCCCTGCACCTCGTGACCACGGGTCCGGCTGCCGCGGAGCTGGCCGAAAACCCGCTGCGCGAGATGGTCTCGCCGAGCGCCGACCTGCCGCTGCTCGTCGAGCGCGAGCGGGCGCTCTTCGGCTCCTGGTACGAGATCTTCCCCCGCAGCGAGGGCGCCCGCTTCGACGAGGCGACCGGTCGCTGGCAGACCGGCACCCTGCGCACGGCGGCGCGGCGGCTGCCGGGCATCGCGGCGATGGGCTTCGACGTCGTCTACCTCACCCCCATCCACCCCATCGGGACGACCGCCCGCAAGGGGCCCAACAACACCCTCGACGCCGGCCCGGAGGACCCCGGCTCGCCCTATGCCATCGGCTCCCCCGACGGCGGGCACGACGCGATCCACCCCGATCTGGGCACCTTCGCCGACTTCGACGCCTTCGTCGCGGAGGCGACCCGCCACGGTCTCGAGGTCGCCCTCGACCTGGCGCTGCAGTGCTCCCCCGACCACCCCTGGGTCACCGAGCACCCGGAGTGGTTCACGACCCGCGCGGACGGCACCATCGCCTACGCGGAGAACCCGCCGAAGAAGTACCAGGACATCTACCCGGTGAACTTCGACAACGACCCGGCGGGCATCTACGCCGAGGTCCGGCGCGTCGTCCAGGTGTGGATCGACCACGGGGTGCGGATCTTCCGGGTCGACAACCCGCACACCAAGCCGGTCGAGTTCTGGCAGTGGCTCATCAACGACGTGGCGGTGTCGCACCCGGACGTCATCTGGCTCTCGGAGGCCTTCACCACGCCGGCGATGATGCACACGCTCGCCAAGGTCGGGTTCCAGCAGAGCTACACCTACTTCGCCTGGCGCAACACCGTCGCGGAGCTCGTCGAGTACGGCACGGAGGTCTCCGGGGAGGCCGCTGCCTACATGCGACCGAGCTTCTGGCCGACGACCCACGACATCCTCACGCCGTACCTGCAGTTCGGCGGGGAGACCGCGTGGAAGATCCGCGCCGCGCTCGCCGCGACGATGGTCCCGACGTGGGGGATCTACGCCGGCTACGAGCTCGTCGAGCACGTGGCCCGCCCCGGCTCCGAGGAGCAGATCGACAACGAGAAGTACGAGTTCAAGGACCGCCGGTGGGACGAGGTGCTCGAGTCCGGCACCTCGCTCGCCCCGTGGCTGACGATGCTCAATCGGATCCGACGGGAGCACCCGAGCCTGCAGCTCCTGCGCAACCTCACCTTCCACCACGTCGACGACGAGAACATCCTCGCCTTCTCCAAGTCCCGCACCCTCGACGACGGCAGCGAGGACACCGTCATCGTCGTCGCCACCGTCGACCCGCACGCGACCCGCGAGTCCACCCTGCGCCTCGACATGGGCGCCCTCGGCCGCGGCTGGGACGAACGCCTCGAGGTCGTCGACCACGTCACCGGCCAGCGCTGGGAGTGGGGCGAGGCCACCTACGTCCGGCTCGGCCC
>DXAR01000038.1 GCA_019116945.1 Candidatus Janibacter merdipullorum
AGCCTCGTCGAGCGCGGCGCCACCGGGCTCGTGTGCGCCTCCGACCTCATGGCGATCGGCGCCATCCGCGAGGTGCGCGACATGGGCCTCTCGGTCCCCGAGGATGTCTCGGTCGTCGGCTTCGACGACTCGACGATGGTCGGCTTCCTCGACCCTCCGCTCACGACCGTCCGGCAACCGGTCCAGGGGCTCGGCGCGGCGGCGGTCGCCGCCCTCTCCGACGCGATCGGTGGCGAGCCGATCCCGGCCAAGGAGTACATGTTCAAGCCCGAGCTCGTCGTCCGGGCGTCCACCGCGGCCGCGCCGGCCAGGAGCTGACCCGGTCGAGATCGGCCGGGCGGGCCTGTGCCAAGGTTTCGCCCATGTCTGACTTCGCTCCCGGGCCCACCGGCACCGACGAGGTGCTCTTCGCCGTCGAGGGGTCCCTCGGCAGGGTGCTGCTCAACCGCCCTCGTGCCATCAACTCGCTGACCCGCGACATGGTGCGCGCGATGTCCGAGCGGCTCGTGGCGTGGGCCGACGACGACGCCGTCGCCGCGGTCTCCCTCGAGGGCGCGGGCGAGCGCGGGCTGTGTGCGGGCGGCGACGTGCGCCAGGTGCGGGAGGCGCACCTCGCGGGCACCAGTGGGGGAGTGGACTTCTGGGCCGAGGAGTACGTCCTCGACGCGCAGATCGCCGAGTACCCCAAGCCCTTCGTCGCGGCCATGGACGGCATCGTCATGGGCGGCGGCCTCGGGCTGTCGATGTTCGGCGCGGCGCGGTGGACGACCGAGCGCTCGCAGATCGCCATGCCCGAGACGATCATCGGCTTCTTCCCCGACGTCGCCGCGACCTACCTGCTCTCCCGGGCGCCCGGCGAGGCCGGCACGCACGTCGCGCTCACCGGGGCGACCGTCACCGGCGCCGATGCCGTGCACCTCGGGCTCGCGGATGCGGTCGTCGAGTCGGCGCGGGTCCCCGAGCTGCTCGCGGCGATCGCCGCCGGCGGGCCCGTCGAGCCGGTACCGACGGGCGCGGCGCGGAGCGAGGGCTCCGAGCTCGCCGTGGCGCAGTCCTGGATCGACGAGTGCTACGCCGGCGACGACCCCGTCGTGATCCACGCCCGGCTGCAGGAGCACTCGGACCCGGCGGCCCGTGCGGCAGCCGAGACGATCTCCCTTCGCTCGCCGATGTCGGTGGCGGTCACCCTGGAGGCGCTGCGCCGGGCGAAGGGGGTCGGCTCCGTCCGCGAGGTCCTCGCGACCGACACGGTCGTCGGGCGTGGTCTGCTCGCCGGCCCCGACTTCAGCGAAGGGGTGCGCGCCCAGCTCGTCGACAAGGACCGCCAGCCGCGGTGGGAGCACGCGTCCCTCGCCGAGGTTCCCCGTGACCGGGTGCTCGAGGTCTTCTCGGGCTAGGTTGGTGCTGCCCTGGAGTGATCTCCTATATGAGCGACCGGACTATTGGATGATTCGGCTCGACGGCGTGACCAAGCAGTACCCCGACGGCACGGTCGCCGTCGACGACCTGAGCCTCACCGCGCCGGACCGGGCGATCACCGTCCTCGTCGGCCCCTCCGGGTGCGGCAAGACCACCACCCTGCGGATGATCAACCGAATGATCGAGCCGACCGCGGGGTCGGTGACGATCGACGGCCAGGACGTCCTGGCGATGGACGCCGCGCAGCTGCGCCGGGGCATCGGCTACGTCATCCAGCACGGTGGCCTCTTCCCGCACCACACGGTCGAGCGCAATGTCGCGGCCGTCCCGCTCCTGCTCGGCACCGCGAAGAAGACCGCGATCTCCCGGGCCCGTGAGCTGCTCGAGCTCGTCGGTCTCGACCCGGCCCTCGGCCGGCGCTACCCCAGCCAGTTGTCGGGCGGCCAGCAGCAGCGCGTCGGGGTCGCCCGCGCGCTCGCCGCCGACCCGCCGGTCATGCTCATGGACGAACCCTTCAGCGCCGTCGACCCCGTGGTCCGCGAGCAGCTGCAGGACGAGTTCCTGCGGCTGCAGGGCGAGCTCGGCAAGACGATCGTCATGGTCACCCACGACATCGACGAGGCGATCAAGCTCGGCGACCACGTCGCCGTGCTGCGTGTCGGTGGGCGGATCGCCCAGCTGGCCCGACCGCACGAGCTGCTCGCCCACCCGGCCGACGGCTTCGTCGCCGACTTCCTGGGACGCGACCGCGGGTACCGCGCGCTGGGCTTCGAGCGGGCGAGCATCCCGCTGCACGACGAGCCGACCGTGGCGCTGGGCTCGGGTGTCGGCGACGCGGCCGCCCGCGCCGGCAGCGACGGGTGGGTGAACCCCATGACCCCGACCATCCGCGTGCCCCGTCGTGCCCGCGTTGCTGCGCTGTCCCTGACCATGGTCGGAGCCCTCGGGCTGACCGCGTGCGGTGGCGGCGGCGACCCGCTCGCCAGCTCCTCGTCGTCGGGCGAAGGGGGTGACGCCGGCGGTGGCGTCGTCGTGGGGTCCGCGGACTTCTCCGAGTCGATCCTGCTCGCCCACATCTACGCCGGCGCGCTCGAGGCCGACGGCGTGGAGGCCTCGACCAAGACCGGCATCGGCTCCCGCGAGGTCTACCTCAAGGCGCTCGAGGAGGGCTCCGTCGACGTCGTGCCGGAGTACACCGGCAACCTCGCGCTCTACTACGACAAGAAGTTCGCCGAGACCGACCCCGACAAGACCTACGACGGGCTCACCGAGGGCTGCCTGACGGGCTGGCGGTCCTGGACAAGTCCGAGGCCGAGGACAACGACTCCATCGTCGTCACGAAGGAGACCGCGGACTCGCAGGACCTGAAGACGCTCGAGGACCTCACCGACGCGGCCGGGGAGATGACGCTCGGTGCGCCGTCGGAGTTCAAGACGCGGGCGCAGGGCATCCCCGGGCTGAAGAGCACCTACGACATCGAGTTCCAGAGCTTCCGTCCGCTCAAGCCCGGGCAGGCCACCAACGGTGCGCTGAAGAACGGGCAGATCGACGCGGCCAACATCTTCAGCACCGACCCGGCGATCGTCGAGAACGACTTCGTCGTCCTCGAGGACACCAAGAAACTCTTCGGCAGCCAGAACGTCGTGCCGCTGGTGCGCGAGGACTCGCAGGAGCAGGTGGCCGAGACGCTCGACGAGGTCTCCGCGAAGCTGACGACCGAAAAGCTGCAGGAGCTGCTCAAGCGGACCGACATCGACAAGGAGGACCCGGACAAGGTGGCCGCGGACTTCCTCAAGGAGGAGGGGCTCGACTGAGCACGCCAGTCTGTTCGGCCACGGGGGCGGGCCACCGGCGCGGGTGTGGCTGACGGCGTTGATGCCACCTGGCGTCGTTGGTGTCACCTGGTTGTCCCTCTCCGGGCGACCAAGCGACACCAACGACGCCGGGTCAGGGCGGCGGCCTGGCCCGCCGACATGACGAAGGGGGCTGCGCACCGTGGTGCGCAGCCCCCTTCGTCGCGTGAGCGTCCTGAGGTCACTCCCAGGAGGGGTTGGCGTTCTTCTTCGCCAGCTCCGAGAGGTCACTGTCGCCAGCCGGTGCCTCGGGGGCCTGCGCTGCGACCTCCTCGGCCTGCTCGGCCTCCTGCGCCGGCTCCTCGGCGACCGGCTCGGCCGGTGCCTCGGTCTCGGCGACCGGTGCCTCGGTCTCGGCCGGGGACTCGGCAGCCGTCGCCTCCGCGGCGGGCTCTGCAGCGGCAGGTGCCTCGACTGAGGGGGCGGCCGCGATGCCCGTCTCCCACGAGGGAGCGGCGTTCTTGGCCGCGAGGTCGCTGTCACCGGTCGCCGCCGGGGCGGCGGGAGCGGTGTCCTCGGCGACCGGGGCCGCCTCGGCGGCGGGTGCCTCCCACTCCTCGGCAGCAGGCGTGGCCTCGACCGCGGCGGGTGCCTCGGTGGTGGTGGGTGCCGCGGCCTCGGCAGGTGCCTCGGTGGTGGCCGGAGCCTCCGCCGCGGGGGTGGCAGCAGCAGCCGGGGCGGCAGCCGCGGCGCCGGTCTCCCACGAGGGAGCGGCGTTCTTGGCCGCGAGGTCGCTGTCACCGGTCGCCGCCGGGGCGGCGGCGGGAGCAGCGGCCTCGGCAGCCGGTGCGGAGTCCGCAGCGGTCTCCTGCGTGACCTCGGCGGTCTCGGCAGCCGGTGCCTCCTCGGAGGCAGACTCCGTGGCCGACTCGGCGGGCGCCGCAGCCGGGGTTGCAGCAGCGCCGGTCTCCCAGGAGGGAGCGGCGTTCTTCGCGGCGACCGAGTCGTTGGCAGCCGCAGCCGCGGGCGCCTCGGCCTTGGGCTCCTCGGCGGCCGGCGCGGCGGCACCGGTCTCCCAGGAGGGAGCGGCGTTCTTCGCGGCGACCGACCCGGTCTCCCACGAGGGGGCCGCGTTCCTCTCGGCAGCGGTGGCCTCGGCGGGCGCCTCAGCCTTCGCCTCCTCGGCCTTGGGCTCCTCGGTGGCCGGCGTGGCAGCGCCCGTCTCCCACGACGGGGCGGCGTTCTTCTCTGCAGCCGAACCGGTCTCCCACGACGGCGCGGCGTTCTTCTCAGCAGCCGAAGCCGTCTCCCAGGAGGGAGCCGCGTTCTTGTCCGCGGCGGTGGTCTCGGCGGCGGGGGCCTCGGCCTTCGGCTCCTCGGCGGCCGGGGCCGCAGCACCGGACTCCCACGAGGGAGCGGCGTTCTTCTCGGCAGCGGAGCCGGTCTCCCACGAAGGAGCCGCGTTCTTGTCCGCAGCCGAGGCGGCAGCGGCAGCGCCGGCACCTGCGGCGGCGGCACCACCGACGGCGGCGCCGGTTTCCCAGGAGGGCGCGGCGTTCTTCTCAGCGGCGGACTCGGCCGGGGCCTCGTCCCTCTTCGTCTCTGCGGGGGCCTGCTTGGCCTCGGGCTGGGCCGACTCGGCCGGAGCGGCGACCGCGGTCTTGGGCTCGGCCTCAGCCTGCTCCTCGGCCTCGGTCGTGCCGCCCTTCGCCGGGGCGGGCGCTGCCTCCTTGATAGACGCGAGCAGCATCTGGGCGACATCGACGACCTCGATGTCCTCGGAGGCGCCCTCGGACTGCTTCGCGGTCAGACCGTCGCTGAGCATGACGCGGCAGAAGGGGCAGCCGACGGCGATGCGGTCGGCCCCGGTTTCGATGGCCTCCTCGGTGCGGTTGAGGTTGATCCGCGACCCGAGCTGCTCCTCCATCCACATGCGGGCGCCACCGGCGCCACAGCAGAAGGACTTCTCCTTGGTCCGCTCCATCTCCTTGAGCTCGACACCCGGCAGGGCCGAGATGAGCTCCCGCGGCGGCGCGTACACGTTGTTGTGCCGACCCAGGTAGCACGGGTCGTGGTAGGTCACCGACGGCGCGGAGGACGCGACGTCCTTGAGGCTCGACTTGCGCGGGCCCTCGGGACGGTTGACCGGGGTGATCTTCTTCTCGCGGACGAGACGGTTGAGCAGCTGCGTGTGGTGGAGCACCTCGTACTGCCCACCGAGCTGCGGGTACTCGTTCTTGATCGTGTTGAAGCAGTGCGCGCAGGTGACGACGATCTTCGTCGCGCCGACCTCGTTGAGGGTCTCGACGTTCTGCTCCGCGAGCATCTGGAAGAGCACCTCGTTGCCCGCGCGGCGAGCGGAGTCGCCGGTGCAGGTCTCGCCGTTGCCGAGGACCGCGAAGTCCACACCGGCGTGGTCGAAGAGTTCGGCGACGGCGCGCGTCGTCTTCTTGGCACGGTCCTCGTAGGCGCCGGCGCAGCCGACCCAGAAGAGGTAGTCGACGTCGTCGGCGGACTCGACGTCCTCACCGAGGACCTTGACGGTGAAGGGGAGGTCCTTCGCCCAGTCCATGCGCGCCTTCGCGCCCATGCCCCAGGGGTTGCCCTTCGACTCGAGCTTCTTGAAGAGGCCACCGAGCTCGCTCGGGAAGGCCGACTCGATGAGGTTCTGGTACCGGCGCATGTCGACGATGTGGTCGACGTGCTCGATGTCCACGGGGCACTGCTCGACGCAGGCGCCGCAGGTGGTGCAGGACCACAGGACGTCCTCGTCGATGACGGCGTCGGGGCCGTGCGGGTTGTACGCGGACAGCGGGTGGTCCGCGTCGTAGCCGGTCTGGCCGACGAGGGACATCTCGCCCCAGTTGATCGCGTCCGGCTCGGCCGTGGCGACGGAGCCCTCGGCCTCGCCCCCCTTCGCTCCGTCGGCGAGGGCCACCGCACCGGAAGCGGTCTGCCCGCGGATGCCGCTGGAGGTGGCGAAGGTGCCGGAGACGTCGTTCGCGGCGGCGAGGTACGGCGCCTTGCTGTGCGCGTGGTCGCGCAGCGCCATGATCATCATCTTGGGGGAGAGGGGCTTCTCCGTGTTCCACGCCGGGCACTGGCTCTGGCAGCGGCCGCACTCCGTGCAGGTAGAGAAGTCGAGGAGGCCCTTCCACGTGAAGTCCTCGACCTTGCCGACGCCGAGGGTCGAGTCCTCGTCCATCTCCTCCATGACCTCCATGGAGAAGGGCTTGCCGTCGACGAGCATCGGCTGCAGCTCACCGAGCGAGGTCCGCCCGTCGGCGTGGCGCTTGAAGTAGATGTTGAAGAAGGCGAGGAAGCGGTGCCAGGCGACACCCATCGTCGGGGTGAGCGAGATGGTGATCATCCACGCGTAGGAGATGACGAGCTTGATGAGGGCCACGACGACGATCGCGGCCTCGAGCGCACCGACGGACATGCCCTCGAAGAGCGAACCGAGCCACCCGGTGAGGGGGAAGTGCAGCAGCGAGGCGTGGTCGGTCTCGCCGGTGTTGAGGAGCAGCGCCCGCTCGAAGCCGCGCAGGAGCGCGATGCAGAGGCCGACGCCGAGGATCGTGAACTCGACGTAGTAGGCCTGCCAGAAGGTCGACCCGAAGAAGCGGGACTTGCGGCCCTCCTCGCCCGTCGCGGAGCGCGGGTGGTTCTTCTGACGGATCGCCATGAGCATGACGATCGTGATGATGCCCGTCATCGCGAAGAGCTCGGTGATCCACTCGTAGAGGAAGAAGGTGCCGATGAGCGGCAGCACGAAGTGGGGGTCGAAGAGCTGGAAGGTCGCCTGCACCAAGGTGAGGAAGAGGACCCCGAAGGAGATCATCGTGACCCAGTGCGCGATGGCGACGACCGGGAGGCGCGACATCCTCGTGTGCCCGAGGAACTCGCGCAGCAGGGTGGCCGTGCGGGCGCCGGCCTGGGCCGTCCGTTCCCCCTTCGGGGTGGACTTGCCGAGCTGGAAGAGGGTGACGAAGTGCTTGACGGCCCGGGCGAGCAGACCCCATCCGACGATGGTGATCCCGAGCCCGAGGACGATCGCGACGATCTGGAGGGCAGACATGGAGGGGAGTCTAGATCTCTACAGGCGTCGAGCGACCCTGAGGTGATGCGTCACTCGTCACCGAGGCAAGCCTTAGTCAGGGGTGCGACGGCCCCCTCGTCGAGGGCCGGGAGGGCCGTCCTCGAGCGGGTGAGACCCCCTTGCGACGCTGGATAACGCAGTGTTGGAATATCCATAACGTCTCGTTCGTTGTGGCGACCGAGACGGCCGCGGTCGCGCGGCACCTGACAACCCTCGATGGAAGGACCCGCGTTGCCCATCTACGAAGACGCCACGAAGCTCGTCGGCCGGACCCCGCTCGTGCGGATCAACCGCATCATCGACTCCGAGGCCACGGTGGCCGCGAAGCTCGAGTTCTACAACCCGGCCAACTCCGTCAAGGACCGCATCGGCGCCGCGATCATCGACGCCGCCGAGGCCTCCGGCGAGCTCAAGCCCGGCGGCACGATCGTCGAGGCGACCTCGGGCAACACGGGCATCGCGCTCGCGATGGTGGGCGCTGCACGCGGCTACAAGGTCGTGCTCGCGATGCCGGAGACGATGTCCAAGGAGCGCCGCGCGCTCCTGCGCGCCTTCGGTGCCGAGCTCGTCCTCACCGAGGGGCCGAAGGGCATGAAGGGTGCCGTCGAGAAGGCGGACGAGATCGCTGCCGAGCGTGGCGCCGTCCAGGCCAAGCAGTTCGCCAACGCCGCGAACCCGGCCATCCACGAGAAGACCACCGGCCCGGAGATCTGGGAGGACACCGACGGCAAGGTCGACATCCTCGTCTCCGGCATCGGGACCGGTGGCACCATCACCGGCGCCGGTCGTTACCTGCGCTCCCAGAAGCCCGACGTCACCCTCGTCGCCGTCGAGCCCGCGGAGTCGGCCATCCTCAACGGTGGCGAGCCGGGCCCCCACAAGATCCAGGGCCTCGGCGCCAACTTCGTCCCGGAGATCCTCGACACCGACCTCTACGACGAGGTCATCGACATCGACGCCCCGACCTCCATCGAGTGGGCGCGCAAGTCCGCCACCGACGAGGGTCTGCTCGTCGGCATCTCCTCCGGGGCCGCCCTCGCGGCCGCCGACCAGCTCGCGAAGCGCCCGGAGAACGCCGGTAAGACCATCGTCGTCGTCCTCCCCGACTTCGGTGAGCGCTACCTGTCGACCCCGCTCTTCGAAGGGCTCGTCGACTGACCGTGGACTCCCACCTGCCGATCCGCGCAACGGTCCGCGAGGACCTGGCCGCGGCCATGGAGCACGACCCCGCCGCGACCTCGCGGTGGGTCGTGCTCCTCACCTCTGCCGGATTGCACGCGATCTGGTTGCACCGGATCGCCCACCGCTGGTGGCAGCACGCGGTACTGAAGTGGCCGGCTCGCCTCCTGGCGTACGTCTCCCGCTCGGTCACCGGCGTCGAGATCCATCCCGGTGCCCACATCGGCCGTCGCTTCTTCATCGACCACGGGATGGGGGTCGTCATCGGCGAGACCTCGGTCATCGGCGACGACGTCATGATCTTCCACGGGGTGACCCTGGGCGGGACCTCCGGCAAGCGCGTCAAGCGTCACCCGACGCTCGGCGACAAGGTCATGGTCGGCGCGGGCGCGAAGATCCTCGGTGACATCCACGTCGGCAGCAACGTCAAGGTCGGCGCCAACTCGGTCGTCGTGAAGGACGTCCCGACCGGCGCCGTCGCGACCGGTATCCCGGCCCGCTACCGGTACCCGCAGATCGAGGACACCCCGGTGATGACACCGGAGGAGCGCCTCTACGCGGACCCGGCACTCTTCATCTAGCGCAGCACAAGAGCCGCGAAGGGGGTGACCCACCGATGATCGGTGGGTCACCCCCTTCGTCGTGTCAGGGAGCTCGTGGCTCAGGCCGGCTGGTCCGGCCCCTCGCCGAGCGGGAAGGTCGACGGACCCTGCGACGGGGCGGAGACCCCATTCGCGGTGCCGCGCGGTTGGTCGCCGGTGACCTTGTCGGCGCCCTCGCGCAGCTTGTTGCCGGTGGCGGCGGTGGCGGTGCTCACGGCGTCACGCGCGGCGGGCACCGCCTTCGTCTTCGCGGCGTGCTTGGCGGTGGAGACCTGCTTCTGGACGGGCTGGGACTGCCAGGCCCGGCTCGCGCCGGACCGGATCTGCTCGTAGCGCTGGCGGCCGGCGCGCGCGCCGAGCACGTAACCCGCCGCGGCGCCGAGGAGGAAGGAGAGCTTCGCCATGGTGGAGACCTTTCGAAAGGAAGGGGCCGGGTCGGCTGCACCGTCGACACTACCCGCGGAGGGATGCCATACCGTGGTGCTGCTCGCCGGTGATCCGGCGGCGTGGAGGGCTCGCATAGTGGCCTAGTGCGGCGGTCTTGAAAACCGCTATGGCGGCAACGTCATCGTGGGTTCGAATCCCACGCCCTCCGCATGGGTGGACGACCGGTCGTCGTGGTCCTCAACGGGCCCAACCTCAACCTGCTCGGTGAGCGCGAGCCCGAGGTCTACGGCCACGAGACGCTCGCCGACGTGGAGGCACTGTGCCGGCAGCGGGCCGACGAGCTGGGGCACGACCTCGACTTCCGGCAGACCAACCACGAGGGCGTCCTCATCGACGCGATCCACGAGGTGCGCCGCTCCGCGGCCGGGGTGGTCATCAACGCCGGCGGGTGGACGCACAC
>DXAR01000039.1 GCA_019116945.1 Candidatus Janibacter merdipullorum
TGACCGACGATGATCGCCGCGTCCGAGACGAGGAAGAGGGCTCCGCCGAGGGCGACGGACGGTCGCGTCCTCGGGTTGCCCCCGTCGCCCATGGCCAGGGCGGACATCGTCCCGAGGAGCAGTCCGTACCCGGTGAGGACCGGGTCGGGCGGGCCGCCGCCGTCGGAGTCGAGGACCGCCAGGCCGGCGAGCGTCGTCGCCACGGCGGCCGACGGCGCGGGTCGAGGGCGGGCGCCGTCGTGGGCGAGCAGGCCGATGAGTCCGGCCTGCTGGACGCCGAAGGCGCTGGCCCCCCGACGCATGAACCCCCGGGAGACATCACCCTCGGAGCGGCTCGCGCGGTACATGTACCAGTCGCCGACCACCGACCCGGTGAGGGCGACGAGGAGCGTGCCGTTGCGCTTGGGGCAGCGATCCTCCCGCGTTGCGAGCACGCCGCCGGCGAGGGCCGGGGCGAGGAGGACCTTGGTCGCGGCATGGGTGCGGTCGCGCCCCAGGACGTCGGCCACGGTCGTCGCCACCGAGAGCGGGATGTAGGCGAGCAGGTCGGCGCGGCGGCGGACGAGGGACGAGAGGCTCATGCGGACTCCGGTTGCTGCTGGGTGATGCAGTGGATGCCTCCACCGCGGTCGAAGAGGGGGCGCGCGTCCACCCCGACGACCTCGCGGCCGGGGTAGACCTCGCGCAGCACCTCGAGGGCGCGGGCGTCGTGCGGGTCCTCGAAGACGCAGGCGACGACGCCGTCGTTGCACACGAGGTGGTTGACGTAGGACCAGTCGACCGGCCCCTCGTCGTCGGTGAGCGTCTGCGGTGCCGGGATGCGGGTGACCTCGAGCGCCCTTCCCGCAGAGTCCTTCTCGGCGAGGAGGACCGCTTCGACCTCGCGGCAGACCGCGTGGTCGGGGTGGGCCGGGTCCTCCTGCCAGTGCAGCAGCACGCGGCCGGGCTCGGTGAAGGTGGCGACGATGTCGACGTGCCCGCGGGTGCCGAACTCGTCGTAGTCACGCGTCAGACCGCGCGGCAACCAGATGAAGGTGTCCACCCCGAGCAGCGGGCCCATCTCGGTCTCGATGTCCCCCTTCATCGCGCCGGGGTTGCGCCCCGGGTCGAGCTGGACGGTCTCGGTGAGGAGGACGGTGCCCTCGCCGTCGACGTGGAGGCCACCCCCTTCGCCGACGATGGTGGACGGGATGTGGTGCGCACCAGCGGCATCGGCGACCCGCTCGGCCACCTCGGCGTCGCGGTCCCACGTGGCCCAGGACTGGGCCCCCCAGCCGTTGAAGATCCAGTCCACGGCCCCGAGGCCGCCGTCGGGGTCGAGGACGAAGGTCGGGCCGATGTCGCGCATCCACGCGTCGTCGAGCTCGCTGATGACGATGTCGATGGGGTGGACCGTGTCGTTGCCGAGGAAGTCCCTGCAGGAGTGGATGTCCCGCGGCTCGACGACGACCGTCACCGGCTCGAAGCGGGCGACGGCCCGGGCCACCTCGGCCCACGTCCGCCGGGCGAGGTCTGCCTCCTCCTCGGTGTCGCCGAGGGTGTAGCCGGTGCTCGGCCACGCCATCCACGTCCGCTCGTGCGGCGCCCACTCGGCGGGCATCTGCCACCGGGTCGTCTCGCCCACCACGGGCGACCTCCTTCGTCGTCGTGGCTGCAGTATGCCGTGCCCGTCCCCACGGCGGAGGAACTAGCCTGTCCCGGTGCGCGTCAGCCGATTCTGGACCCTCATGGAGGACGAGTTCGGGGAGGGGTATGCCCACACGCTCGCCCGCGGCCACGTCGTCCAGGCGCTCGGCGACCGCACGGTGACCACGGCGCTCGACGAAGGGGAGTCCCCCCGCCGCGTGTGGGAGGCCCTCTGCGAGGACCTCGGCGTGCCCGAGCACCGGCGCCTCGGTGTCGACCGGGAGCCGATGGAGGTCCCGCCCGAGATCGCGAACGAGGTGCCCGAGTGAGCGTGCTGCTCAGTGCCCGCGGCCTGACGAAGACCTTCGGTGACTTCACCGCCGTCGACGCGATCGACGTCGAGGTGACGAAGGGGGAGTCCTTCGGCTTCCTCGGCCCCAACGGCGCCGGCAAGTCCTCGACGATGAAGATGGTCGCGGCCACCTCGCCGCCGACCGGGGGAGAGCTGCGGATCTTCGGCCTCGACCCGGTGACGGACGGGGCCGCCGTCCGGGCCCGTCTCGGCAACTGCCCGCAGCAGGACAACCTCGACGCCGAGATCACCGTAGAGGAGAACCTCTACGTCTACGGCCGCTACTTCGGGCTGTCGCGCTCGGTCATCCGCGAGCGCACCGACGAGCTCCTCGACTTCGCCCAGCTCACCGAGCGCCGCAAGGACACGGTCGAGCCGCTCTCCGGCGGTATGAAGCGTCGCCTGACGATCGCCCGCTCGCTCATCAACAACCCCGAGATCCTCCTCCTCGACGAGCCGACGACGGGCCTCGACCCGCAGGCGCGGCACGTCCTCTGGGACCGGCTCTTCCGCCTCAAGCGGCAGGGCGTCACGCTCATCATCACGACCCACTACATGGACGAGGCCGAGCAGCTGTGCGACCGCCTCGTCGTCATGGACCGCGGGCGCATCGTCGCCGAGGGCTCGCCGCGCTCGCTCATCGAGCAGCACTCCACGCGTGAGGTGCTCGAGCTGCGCCTGCCCCTCGAGGCGGAGGCCGACCACACCGACGCGGCCCATCTCGTCGAGGTCATCGGCGACCGGGTCGAGGCCCTCCCGGACCGGCTCCTCCTCTACACCGACGACGGCGACGCCGCCCTCGAGTCCGTCCACGCCCACGGCCTCGAGCCGATCAGCTCGATCGTGCGCCGGTCGACCCTCGAGGACGTCTTCCTCCACCTCACCGGCCGGACCCTGGTGGACTGATGGCCGTCCCGACACCGCTGGGGGAGAAGGGGGTCCGTCACCTCCACGGTGAGCGGTCCCCCCTTCGTCCCCTCGAGCGGGTGCGTGCCGTCGCGAGCTACTTCCTCGTCGTCTACTCCCGGACCTGGAAGGGCTCGCTCTTCAGCCGATTCGTGTCCCCGCTCCTCTTCCTCCTCGCGATGGGGCTCGGGCTCGGGTCCCTCGTCGACGGTGCCTCGGGTGGGGTCGACGGGGTGCCGTACCTCGCCTTCGTCGCCCCGGGGATGATGGCGGTGCAGGCGATGATGACGGCGGTGAGCGAGACGACGTACCCGGTCTACGGGCTCTTCACGTGGAACCGGATGTACCACTCGATGCTCGCCACGCCCCTCACCGTGAGCGACCTCCTCCTCGGCCACCTCGCCGTCATCGCGGCGCAGGGCGGGATCGCCACGGCCGCCTTCGTCCTCGTGGCCGCCCTCTTCGGCGGCTTCTCCTCGTGGTGGGTCCTCCTCGCGCTCCCGGTCGGGGTGCTCGTGACGCTCGCCTTCGCGGTGCCGCTCTTCGGCTTCACGGCGCGGGCGAAGGGGGACTCCTCCTTCAACGTCGTCTACCGGCTCGTCATCACCCCGCTCATGCTCTTCTCCGGCGTCTTCTTCCCCGTGGACCGGCTGCCGCTCGTCCTCGAGGTGCTCGCGTGGATCACCCCGCTGTGGCACGGCGTCGAGCTGACGCGCTCGGCGGGCCAGGGGGCCTTCGGCGCCTTCGACCTCGTGCACCTGGCGGTGCTGCTCCTCTTCATCGGCGCCGGGTGGGTCTACGCGCGCACCGGCATGACCCGGCGGCTCGTCTCATGAGCATCCACGGGGTCCTCACGCCCGGGTTGGCGATGTGGCGCACGGTCGTCGAGCGCAATGTCGTGAGCTTCCGGCGGCAGTGGGCGGCCTTCGTCACCGGCTTCGCCGAGCCGGTCTTCTACCTCTTCTCCCTCGGCATCGGGGTGGGCTCCCTCGTCCCCTTCGTCACGACGGACGGAGGGGACGAGGTCACGTACGCGGCCTTCGTCGCGCCGGCCATGCTCGCGGCCTCGGCGATGAACGGCGCCGTCATGGACTCGACCTTCAACGTCTTCTTCAAGCTGCGCTACGCGAAGATCTACGACGCGATGCTCGCGACACCGCTCGCCCCGCGGGACATCGCCGTCGGCGAGGTCGTGTGGTCCCTGATCCGTGGCGGCGTCTACGCGCTCGTCTTCTACCTCGTGGCGCTCGCGGTCGGTGTCGTCGAGTCGTGGTGGTCCGTGCTCGCGGTGCCGGCGGCGGTCTTCATCGGCCTGGCCTTCTCCGCCGTGGGCATGTTCGCCACGACCTTCATGCGCACCTGGGTCGACTTCGACTGGATCATGCTCGTCATCCAGCCGCTCTTCCTCCTCTCGGCGACCTTCTTCCCCCTCGGCACCTACCCGGGGTGGGCGCAGCCGATCGTCCAGGCCACGCCGCTCTACCACGGGGTGGCGCTCGAACGCGGTCTCATGCTCGGCGAGGTCGGGTGGGGTCTGCTCTGGCACGTCGGGTACCTCGTCGTGCTCGGCGTCGTCGGCATCTGGGCGACGAGCCGGCGGATCGAGACCCTCCTGCGGGCCTGAGCGAAGGGGGAGGCGTGGGACAACGGATGTTCGTCGCGGTGGTTCCGCCACCCGG
>DXAR01000040.1 GCA_019116945.1 Candidatus Janibacter merdipullorum
ATCTCCGCGGCCGGGTGGGTCCCGGCGGCGACGGCCCGGGTCAGGCAGACGAGGGCCAAGACGGCCAGGAGCGCGTGCTGCCCCAGGCGGAGCCACCGTGTCGTCGTGCTCACGAGCGGGACGCTACCCGCCCCGGCCACCAGAAGCGGTCGCCGAGGAGGGCGGTCGCCGCCGGGACGATGACGGTGCGCACGAGGAGGGTGTCGAGGAGGACACCGAGCCCGACGATGAGCCCGAGCTGCCCGAGGACGACGAGCGGCAGCACCCCCAGCGCGGCGAAGACCGCGGCGAGCACGACGCCGGCGCTCGTGATGACCGCTCCCGTGCGGGCCACGGCGCGGGCCACGCCCTCCCGCGTGCCGTGCTCGGTCGCCTCCGCGCGTGCCCGGTGCATGAGGAAGATCGTGTAGTCGATCCCCAGGGCCACGAGGAAGAGGAAGGCGACGAGCGGGACCTGGACATCGAGGGCGGGGTGGCCGAGGAGGTGCTCGTCGAGCCAGGCGCCGAGGCCGATCGCCGCGAGAGCGCTGGCCGCGTTGAGCGCGAGCAGGACGAGCGGACCGACGACGGCGCGCAGCAGGAGGACGAGGACCGTGACGCTCACGAGGAGGACGAGCGGGACGACGGTCCGCAGGTCGTCCTCCGCGGCCGTGCGGGCGTCGAGCAGCTCTGCGGAGCCACCGCCGACGAGCGCGTCGGCCCCGGTGACGTCGTGCGCGGCGGCACGCAGGTCGCTCGCGAGGTCAAGGCTCTCCGGTGTGCCCGGTGACGGTTCGCCAATGACGGTGAGCGAGGCCCGCCCGTCCGCGGAGGCGCCGGTCGGGGCCACGCGCGTCACGCCGTCGACGGACTCGAGGGCGGAGATCGTGGCGGGGACGCTCCCTTCGTCCGTCGTGACGGAGAAGGGGGCCGCCGCACCTGCCGGGAAGTGCTCCCCGACGGTGACGAGGCCGTCCGCGGACTCCGACTCGGGGCGGAAGGAGTCGGCCTGGCTCAGGCCGATGCTCGCCCCGACGAGGCCGGACGCCAGGAGGGCGAGCAGCGCGAGGCCGGAGCCCAGGCACGCCACCGGGCGGGCGACGACGGCGCGGGAGATCCGACCCCAGATGCCGTCGTGGCTCAGCGGCTCACCGGCGCGCGGGATGAAGGGCCAGAAGACCCGACGGCCGACGAGGGCCAGCGCCGCCGGCAGGACGAGGACGATCGCGAGCAGCGCGATGACCAGACCAACGGCGGAGGCCAGGCCCAGCCCGCGGGTGCCGGGGACGACCGCGAGGAGCAGGGTGGCCAGGGCGAGGACGACCGTGGCATTGCTTGCGAGGATCGCCGGGAGGGTCGCGCGCCAGGCGGTGGCGAGTGCGCTGCGGTGGTCCGCGTGCTCGTGCAGCTCCTCGCGGTAGCGGGAGATGAGGAGGAGGGCGTAGTTCGCACCGGCACCGAAGACGAGGACGGAGACGATCCCCGCGTCGAAGGGGAGGCCGCTCGCCTCACCGACCGCGGCCGTGACCGTGCCGGCGACCTGGTCGGCGATGCCGACAACGGCGAGTGGGACGAGCCAGAGGACGGGGGAGCGGTAGGTGAGCAGGAGGAGGACCGCGACGACACCGATGGTCACGGCGAGGAGGGTGAAGTCCGCGCCGTCGAAGGAGGAGGAGATGTCCGCGCCGAAGGCGGGGCCCCCCGTGACGTCGACCGTCACCCCGTCAGGGGCGTGATCGGCGACGTCGGCGCGCAGGTCGTCGATCATCGCGACATGTGCATCGCTGTCCCCGGCGACCTCCACCGGCAGCGTGAGCGTGGCGGCCTCGCCGTCCGCGCTCACCCGGGCGGGCGACGGGTCATCGGGGGAGCCGAGGCGTTGCGCCATCGCGTCGAGGGCGGAGGTGTCCTGGTCGGTCAGCTGGGCGCCGCCCTTCGTCGCGACGAGGAGGACCGGTGCCTGGTCGCTGCCGGGAAAGGTCTCGAGCTCTTCGGCGACGACCGCGGACTCGGCGGTCGCCGGGTAGGCGTCGCCGCGCTCGGGTGCCTCGGCGGAGCCGAGGGTGGTGCTCACCAGGCCCACGAGGAGGAGGGCGAGGGCGAGGACGGCGACGGCCGCTCGGCGGCCGGTGAGCCGGTGGGCGAGGGTCGGTCGTGCGTGCTCTGGTCGGGTCTCGGGAGGGCGCGGGCGCAGGGATGTCGTCATGCCATCCACCTCATCGCTCGGAGGGGGTCCGGCACATCGCGCCAGAGGTTGGTCCGGCGGTCAACCTTTTGATGGAGGGGGGACGGTCACCCGACGGTGCGGAGCACGCCCTCGAGCCGAGCGAGGTAGATCTCGCCGAGATCAGTCAGGCGATAGTCCTTGCGCGGCAGTCCGGTTCGCTCCACGGGCACGCTCTCGACGGCGAGGAGGTCGCTCGTCGCGAGCCGCTTCAGAGTGCGGTAGAGGCCTCGCTCGTTGATGCTCCAGCCGGTGCGTGCGGAGAACTCGGAGCCGATCGTCGCCGCCGGGACGGGACCGTGGGCGTCGACGATGCGCAGGAGGACGACGGTGGTCATCGACTTCTTGTGCACCTCGACCCAGCCCGAGACGAGCTCGTCGACCCACTCGGTGACCTCGGACGAAGGGGAGGTCACCGGGCGGCCTCGAATCCTCGCCCGAGCGTGGCGCCCATGACGTGCGCGGCCAGGCCGAGCGACCAGAAGGCGGGCATGGCGACGGCCGCGCCGAACCAGCCCGGATCCATGACGAATCCTGCGCCGCCCGGGCCCGCGATCGCGGGCGAGTCGATGGCGGCGAGGACGAAGAAGTGGAGGAGGAAGCCGCCGTTGACCGCGGCGAAGGTCACGGCATGGGCGGCGACCTTGCCGAAGCGCACCCGCCCCAGGTCGCGGCCGATCCAGAAGAGGAAGGTGGCGTACGCGATGGCGATGACCGCGGTGAGGGCGGCCGCATAGCTCGGCAGGTGTCCCGTCGCCGCCGAGAGCCGGGCTGCCGGGGTGGCTGGTGTTGTCGTGCTCATGGTTCCCCCTGATGGTCGGACCCATGTAGTGAACCTATGGTTCACCACCATAGGTGCCGACGTCCGAGGGTGGCAAGGGTGTGGACGGGATGACCGCGTTGTCGGCGGGGCATCCTAGGGTGGGGCGGTGTCCTCGTCCGTGGAGTCCCTGCTCGCCGCTGCCGTCGGGGGAGTGGGTGGGTCGACCCGTCCGGGGCAGGTCGAGATGGCACAGGCCGTCGCCCGGGCCATCGACACCGAGGAGCACCTCCTCGTCCAGGCCGGCACCGGCACCGGCAAGTCCCTCGCCTACCTCGTCCCGGCGGTCGAGCACGCCCAGCGGGTCGGCAAGCCCGCGGTGGTGGCGACGGCGACCCTGGCGCTGCAGGGGCAGATCGTCGACCGCGACATGCCCCGCCTGGCCGACGCGCTCACCCCGCACCTGAGGCGACGCCCGACCTACGCGATCGTCAAGGGCCGGCGCAACTACGTCTGCAAGCACAAGGTCGAGGGCGGCTTCCCCGACGACGAGGACGGGCTCTTCGACGTCGGCGAAGCCGACGCGCAGGCCGGCTGGCTCGGCAAGGAGGTCGTCCGTGTCCGCGAGTGGGCAGAGGAGACGGAGTCCGGTGACCGTGACGAGCTCGTCCCGGGCGTCTCGGAGAAGGCGTGGCGTCAGGTCTCGGTCTCGGCCCAGGAGTGCCTCGGCTCGAAGTGCCCCATGGTCGCGGAGTGCTTCGTCGAGCGGTCCCGCGAAGCCGCGCAGGACGTCGACGTCATCGTCACCAACCACTCCTTCATGGCCATCGACGCCTTCGAGGGGCGGCCGATGCTGCCCGACCACGACGTCCTCGTCATCGACGAGGCCCACGAGCTCGTCGACCGGGTCACCTCGACGGTCACGGACGAGCTGACACCCGGCGCGATCCGCGCCGCCGCCAAGCGGGGGCGGACCTTCGCCGAGTCCACCGACCCGCTCGACGACCTCGCCGCCGACCTCGAGTCGGTGCTCGAGGAGGCCCCGGAGGGGCGCCTGGCCACGGGGATCCCCGATGCCCTCGCGCTGGTCCTCGGCCGCTGCCGTGATGTCTCCCGCGGCCTGCTCACCGAGATGAAGCCGCCGAAGGGGGAGCAGGTCGACGGCAAGCGCCAGGTGGCCCTCGTCGCCGTCGAGGAGGTCCACGACACGGCGGTCCGGATGCTCGAAGAGCACGAGCTCGACGTCATCTGGGTCAGCCGCGACCTCCGTCGCGGCCCGCTCCTGCGGGTCGCCCCGATGAGCGTGGCGATGCGCATGCGGGAGCGGATCTTCGGCACCGGCGCCACCGACGAGGACGAAGGGGTGCGCGACCGCACCGTCGTCCTCACCTCCGCCACCCTCGAGCTCGGGGGCACCTTCGACGCCGTGGCCGGGACACTCGGGCTCCGCGGGCCGGGGTCACCGGAGTGGACGGGCCTCGACGTGGGCTCGCCCTTCGACTACGCCCAGCAGGGCATCGCCTATGTCGCCGAGCACCTGCCCGCCCCCGGTCGTGACGGCCTCGCGCCGCAGACCCTCGACGAGATCGAGGCGCTCGTGCGCGCCGCGGGTGGTCGCACCCTCGGGCTCTTCTCCTCGATGCGCGCGGCCCGCGAGGCGAGCGAGGCGATGCGCGAGCGCCTCGACGACGAGTTCACCGTCCTCTGCCAGGGCGAGGACATGATCGGGACGCTCGTGCGGGACTTCGCCCGCGACCCGCGGACGATCCTCTTCGGCACGCTCACCCTGTGGCAGGGCGTCGACGTGCCCGGCTCCAGCTGTCAGCTCGTGCTCATCGACCGCATCCCCTTCCCGCGGCCCGACGACCCGCTGTCGTCGGCCCGCACCCAGGAGATCGCCCGCCGCGGTGGCAACGGCTTCATGGCGGTCTCGGCCACGCACGCGGCGCTGCGACTCGCGCAGGGCGCCGGACGGCTCATCCGTCGCGGGGACGACCGCGGGGTCGTCGCCTTCCTCGACCACCGGATGATCAAGGCGCGTTACGCCGGCTTCCTCCAGCGGTCGCTCCCTCCCTTCTGGCCGACGACCGACCGCGAGCTCGTCCTCGGCGCCCTGCGCCGGCTGGACGAGATCGCCCCCGAGGTCCAGCCCGTCGCGGAGCCGGTGCGGCGGGGTCTCACCGGGACGACGCCGGCCGACCCGGGGCCGGCGGGCGGCGTGCGCACCGCCGTGGTCCAAGGGGACGGCTGGTCGACCCAGGACGACGACGAGCTGCGCGACGGGGTCGACCTCGGGCTACCGCTCGAGGAGCTCGCCGCCTCCCTCGACCGCGAGGAGTCCGCGGTGACGGCCCGGGCCGCCGCCCTCGGGCTCGCGGTCCCCACCCGCGGATAGCATGTCGTCATGCAGCTTCGTCGCCTCGGTCGCTCCGGTCTCACCGTCTCCGTCGTCGGGCTGGGGTGCAACAACCTCGGCCGTCGTGGTGCCGCCACCGAGACGCAGGAGGGCGCCGACGCCGTCGTCCACGCCGCGCTCGACGCGGGCATCACCCTCTTCGACACCGCCGACACCTACGGGGCCGAGCCCGGCCTCTCCGAGCGGATGCTCGGCGCCGCCCTCGGCCGGCGCCGTGACGAGGTCGTCCTCGCGACGAAGTTCGGCATGGACCTCCGCGGGGCCAATGGCCCCGACTTCGACGCCCGGGGGTCCCGGCGTTACATCATGACCGCCGTCGAGGCCTCCCTCCGGCGGCTCGGCACCGACCACATCGACCTCTACCAGTTCCACACACCCGACCCGCGGACCCCGATCGAGGAGACCCTCGATGCCCTCGACGACCTCGTGCGCCAGGGCAAGGTGCGCTACATCGGGCACTCCAACCGCGCCGGGTGGCAGATCGCCGAGGCGGAGTTCGTCGCGCGGGACCGGGGCGGCGCCCGCTTCATCTCTAGCCAGAGCCACTACAACCTCCTCGACCGCCGGGCCGAGCTCGAGGTGACCCCCGCCGCCGAGGCATATGGCCTGGGCGTCCTCCCGTACTTCCCGCTGGCCAGCGGTCTCCTCACTGGCAAGTACTCCTCCGGGGTCGCCCCGGAGGGGAGTCGCCTCACCCACTCGCGCCAGCACGTCCTCGCGGAGGCCGACCTCGAGCAGCTGCGCTCCTTCGGTGCCTTCGCACGGGAGCGGGGACTCACCGAGCTCGAGGTCGCCTTCTCCTGGCTGGCCACCCGCCCCAGCGTCAGCAGCGTCATCGCCGGAGCCACCCGGCCGGAGCAGGTCCGCGCCAACGCCGCGGCCGCGGACTGGACCCCGACCCCTGAAGACGAGGCGGCGCTCGAGGAGATCTTCCCGGCCGCGCCCCGGGTGGCGCTCTTTTGAGCGGCACGCCGCCCTTCGTCCTCGTCTCCGGGCCGGAGGCGGTCCTCGCCGAGCGGGCCGTCGACCAGGTCATCGACGACGTCCGCGTCACGAGCCCCGATCTGGAGGTCGTGACCCTGCGGGCGGAGGGCTACGAGGAGGGTGAGCTGTCGGTCCACGCCAGCCCCTCGCTCTTCGGGGAGGACAAGCTCATCGTCGTCCGTGACCTCCACCAGGCTCCCGACGTGCTGCAGGTCGACCTGCTTGGCTACCTCGCCGACCCCGAGGACAGCGTGACCCTCGTCGTGACCCACGCCTCGGGCAACAAGGGCAAGAAGGTCCTCGACACCCTGAAGAAGGCGAAGGCCCGGGTCATCGAGGCGCCGGCGATCAAGAGCGACCGGGACAAGGCGGACTTCGTCACCCACGAGTTCCGCCGAGCCCGCCGCAAGGCGACCCCCGAGGCGGTCCAGGCCCTCGTCGAGGCGGTCGGCAAGGACGTGCGAGAGCTCGCTTCCGCCTGCCAGCAGCTCGTCGACGACACGACCGGGACCATCGACGACACCGTCGTCGAGCGCTACCACGGCGGCCGGGTCGAGGCGACCGGCTTCAAGGTCGCGGATGCGGCGGTGGCCGGCCGGACGGGGGAGGCGCTGCGGCTCCTCCGGCACGCGGTCAACGTCGGTGTGGACCCCGTGCCCATCGTCGCCGTGCTCGCCCAGCAGCTGCGCCAGCTGGCCAAGGTCGGGGGAGCGGGACGCGGCCGCAGCGCCGATCTCGCGCGTGACCTCGGGATGGCTCCCTGGCAGGTCGACAAGGCCCGCCGGGCCCTCCAGGGGTGGAACGGCGATGCCCTCGGTCGGAGCATCAGGGCCGTCGCGGCCGCGGACGTCGAGGTCAAGGGGGGCGGGCGCGATCCCGTCTACGCCGTGGAGAAGGCGGTCCTGACGATCACCCGCGAGCGCAACGGCGAGGGCACCGACCGCGGTTTGTGACTGGTCACGGCCGCTGGTAGATTTGCCCTTCGCGTGCGCGCAGGGTCGTGCGCGCACCGCAGCAGCATCCAGGGCGTCTCTCCCACGGTGTCCCCACGCCGGTCCCGAGTCGCCTTGCCGCCCTCTACGGCAAACATCGGACGACCAAGAAAGTACCTCCTGTGGCAAACATCAAGTCCCAGATCAAGCGCGTCAAGACCAACAACGAGCGCACCGAGCGCAACCGTGCCTACAAGTCGGAGCTGCGCACGTGGATCCGCAAGGTCCGCACCGCGGTCGACGCCGGCGACGCCGAGGGCGCCAAGGCCGCTCTCGGCACCGCGAGCAGGAAGCTCGACAAGGCCGTGAGCAAGGGTGTCATCCACGCCAACCAGGCCGCGAACAAGAAGTCCGCGCTGGCCAAGCGGGTCAACTCGCTCTGATCGAGTCCTGAGCGGCGCCCGTCGAGCGCCGCGACCGACGAAGGGCCTGGTCACCATGCGGTGACCAGGCCCTTCGTCGTGCCCCGAGTCGTTCGTCAGCCACCGTCGTGACCATCCTCACGGAGACGGCGTCGCCAGTTGTTACCCGCTGGTCACCACCAGTCCATGAGTCGCCGCTAGCGTTCTGGTCATGACCCCTGACGGCACACCTCGACCACCCCTGCCCGGACCCGCCCGCCGTGAGGTCGTCGTCGGTGCCGCCGCCGGTGCGGCCGTCCTCTCGGCCGGCGCCGCTCCCGTCGCCACGCCGGCCGATGCCGCCTCCCGGACGCCCTTCCTCCACGGCGTCGCCTCCGGTGACCCGCTGCCCACCGCCGTCGTCCTCTGGACCCGCGTCACCCCGACGCCGGAGGCCACGCCGGGCTCGGGGAAGGGGGCCCGCGTGACGGTCCACTGGGAGGTCGCCACCGACGAGACCTTCGACGACATCGTCCGCCGCGGCAGCCTGCGGACCGGCACGGAGCGCGACCACACCGTCAAGGTCGACGCGACCCGGCTCACCCCGGGCACCCGCTACGCCTACCGCTTCCGCACGGGTGGGGCCACCTCTCCCGTCGGGTGGACGAAGACCGCGCCACGGCCCTCCTCGACCCCCGAGCAGCTGCGTCTGGGGGTCGTCTCCTGCTCGAACTGGGAGGCCGGCCACTTCGCTGCCTACCGCCACCTCGCCCAGCGCACCGACCTCGACGCCGTCGTGCACATGGGCGACTACATCTACGAGTACCCGGCGGGGGAGTACGCGGCGCGGGGCGAGGTCGTGCGCACCTCGCTGCCGGAGCACGAGATCATCTCGCTCGCCGACTACCGGATCCGCCACGGTCACTACAAGACCGACCCCGACCTGCAGCAGCTGCACGCCGTCGCTCCGTGGATCACGACGTGGGACGACCACGAGAGCGCCAACGACGCCTGGTCCGGCGGCGCGGAGAACCACGACCCCGCGACCGAGGGCACGTGGAAGGCGCGCGCGGCCGCGGCCCGCCGCGCGTACGACGAGTGGATGCCGATCCGCCTCTCCGGGTCCGCCGCCCTCGGGGACGGCACGAGGATCTACCGCCATCTCCGCTTCGGCACGCTCGCCGACCTGCGGATGCTCGATCTGCGGACCCACCGCAGCGAGCAGGCCTCCTACGCCGCCCTCGGCGAGGTGGGCGACGCCGACCGCACGATGACCGGGCGGCCCCAGATGGACTGGCTCAAGAACTCGCTGAGCACCTCGGCCGCCACGTGGAAGCTCGTCGGCAACTCCGTGATGATCTCCCCCGTGACCTTCGCCGCCGTCGACGTCGACACCGGCCAGGCCCTGCACGAGATGGGTGGTCTCATCCCGCCCGAGGGGATCCCCTACAACGTCGACCAGTGGGACGGGTACACGGCCGACCGGCGCGAGATCATCGACCACCTCGGCGACCACGCCATCGACAACACCCTCTTCATCACCGGCGACATCCACTCCGCCTGGGCCTGCGACGTGCCGAAGAATGTCGGCACCTACCCCCTGAGCAAGAGCGTCGCCGTGGAGTTCGTCGGCAGCTCGGTGACCTCCGACAACCTCGACGACATCCTCAAGGTCGCCCCGCGGACGGTCTCGCTCACCGTCGAGGGCGTCATCCGCACAGCGAACCCCCACGTGCGCTACCTCGACTTCGACCGGCACGGCTACTCCGTGCTCACCCTCACGCCGGCGAAGGCCCAGATGGACTGGTACACCCTCGCCGACCGCACCGACCGCGACTCCGCCGCCCGGTGGAGCGCCGGATTCCAGACCACGCCCGGGACGAACCGGACGCGTCGCGTCTGGTACCCCGCCAGCTGACCCGGAGGACCGATCCATGACCGATGCCACGCGCACCTCGACCGCCACGACCTCCCGCCGGACCCTCCTGCGATTCGCCGCCGCCGGTGGAGCGACGGTCGCCATCTCCGGGGCCACCGGCGCTCCGTGGGCCGGCGCCGCCCCGCGGAAGGCCCAGCGGGTCTACGTCCTCGTCACCGACGGCCTGCGTCCGGACGAGATCTCCGCCGACTGCACACCCACCCTCCACGCGCTGCGCGACAAGGGGACCTGGTACCCCAATGCCCGGTCGCTGCCGCTCATGGAGACCCTGCCCAACCACGTGATGATGATGACCGGGGTGCGTCCGGACCGCAGCGGGGTGCCGGCGAACAAGATCTACGACCCCGCGGCCGGTGAGGTCCGGGACATGGACCGGCCGAGCGACATCACCGTCCCGACGATCATCGAGCGGGCAAACGACGCCGGCCTGACGACGGGCACCGTCCTGTCCAAGGACTACCTCTACGGCATCTTCGGCGACCGGGCGACCTACCGCTGGGAGCCCAAGCCGCTCATGCCGATCACCGACCACGCGCCGGACGGCTACACCTACGACGCGCTCGTGAAGATGGTCGACGAGGCCGACCCGAACCTCGTCTTCGTCAACTTTGGCGACATCGACCGGGTCGGTCACTCCGACCTCGGCGGCACGATCAACCTGCCGGCGATGCGGTACGCGGCCCTCGCCAACACCGACCGGCTCATCGGGGACTTCGTCGACCACCTCAAGGCGAAGGGGACGTGGGAGCAGTCGACGATCATCCTCCTCGCCGACCACTCGATGGACTGGTCCTTCGGGCACCGGGTCATCTCGCTCGGAGCGCCGATCTGGTTCGACCGGCTCCTCCGGGACAAGGTCGAGATCGCGCAGAACGGTGGGGCGGACTGCCTCTACTGGACGGGGCCGGCGTCGGAGAAGGCCGCGGGGCTGGCCCGACTGCGTGAGGTCGTCCTCGAGCAGCGGGGTGTCCTCTCCGTGCACACCCCCGAGGAGCTGAGGCTCGGCGACCGGGCCGGGGACCTCGTCGCCTACTGCAAGGCGGGCTGGCGCTTCTCCGACCCGACGATCTTCAACAACCCGATCCCCGGCAACCACGGGCACCCCGTCACGGCTCCCATCCCCTTCGTCATCGCCGGCGGGAGCGCACGCCTGCGGCCGGGGGCGCGCACGGCCGTCGCCCACACGACGGACGTCGCGCCGACGGTGGGGGCACTCCTCGGCCTGCCGAGTCTGCCCGGCGGGTACGACGGCCGGAGCCGTCTCTGAACGGCGGGTGGCCGGTGGATGAGGGAGCCCTCATCATCACCTCACGATGGCCTCATGGTCGCTGCCTAGCGTGATGCCCGTCGCCCGGAGCACCCGGCCCGGGCCCCTGTCAGGGAGAACAGCCATGAAGCGCCTCGCCACCGTCACCGCCGTCCTCGCCCTCGCGGGCACGGGTGCCATCGCCACTGCGGCACCCGCTCATGCCGACGGCCGCACCTGCACCGGCATCATGTCCAAGCGCACCATCGACGGCGACCTCGTCGTCCCGGCGGGCAAGACCTGCCGCGTCAACAGCCTCAAGGTCAAGGGCAACATCAAGGTCCGCAAGGGTGCCACCCTGCGGAGCTACCACTCGACCGTCGAGGGCAACATCCAGGCGGAGGGGCACAAGTACGTGCGCTACACCTACGGCTGGGTCGACGGGGACATCCAGCTCGAGGACGGCCTGACCCACCACCTGCGCAATGCCTTCGTCGACGGCAACATCCAGCTCGAGGGCAACCGCGGGTTCGCGCAGAACGTCATCAAGTCCCGGACCGACGGCGACATCCAGCTCTTCTCGAACCGGAAGGGCACGAAGCACGTCTACGAGAACCGCGTCTACGGCAACCTCCAGTGCAAGAGCAACACGCCGGCCCCCAAGGGCTGGAGCAACCGCGTCTCGGGTGACAAGGAAGGGCAGTGCGCCCGTCTCTGACCGGGTGAGATCTGCCCCGCACGAGCGAAGGGGGTGTGCCCGACCGGGCACACCCCCTTCGCCGGTCATGGGAGGATGTCCCGACGTCCATCCGTTCCGATCACTCCCGAGGTTCGCCACCCGTGTCACCCCAGGCCCGTGAGGCCCTCCCGCCGAACGCGACCCCGCCGGCGCAGATCCGCAACTTCTGCATCATCGCCCACATCGACCACGGCAAGTCGACGCTGGCCGACCGGATGCTGCAGATCACCGGCGTCGTCGAGCCCCGGCAGATGCGTGCCCAGTTCCTCGACCGGATGGACATCGAGCGCGAGCGCGGCATCACCATCAAGTCGCAGGCCGTGCGGATGCCGTGGGAGGTCCTCGACGAGAGCTTCTGCCTCAACATGATCGACACCCCGGGGCACGTGGACTTCACTTACGAGGTGTCCCGCTCGCTCGCCGCCTGCGAGGGCGCGATCCTCCTCGTGGACGCCGCCCAGGGCATCGAGGCGCAGACCCTGGCCAACCTCTACCTGGCCATGGAGAACGACCTGACGATCATCCCCGTGCTCAACAAGATCGACCTGCCGGCGGCCCAGCCCGACAAGTACGCCGAGGAGATCGCCGGGCTCATCGGCTGCGAGCCCGAGGACGTGCACCGGGTCAGCGGCAAGACGGGCGAAGGGGTCGAGGAGCTGCTCGACGAGATCGTCACCCAGCTGCCGCCGCCCGAGGGGGACCCCGACGCCCCGGCCCGGGCGATGATCTTCGACTCCGTCTACGACAACTACCGCGGCGTCGTCACCTACGTCCGCGTCGTCGACGGCGACCTCAACCCCCGCGAGAAGATCGCGATGATGTCGACCAAGGCGACGCACGAGCTGCTGGAGATCGGCGTCATCTCACCGGAGATGATCCCGAGCAAGGGACTGGGCGTCGGCGAGGTCGGCTACCTCATCACCGGGGTCAAGGACGTGCGCCAGTCCAAGGTCGGTGACACGGTGACCTCGTTGGCCACGCCGGCCACCGAGGCGATCGGCGGCTACAAGGACCCCCGGCCGATGGTCTTCTCGGGGCTCTACCCGATGGACGGCAGCGACTACCCGACGCTGCGCGACGCCCTCGACAAGCTCAAGCTCAACGACGCCGCGCTCGCCTACGAGCCGGAGACCTCCGCGGCCCTCGGCTTCGGCTTCCGTTGCGGCTTCCTCGGGCTGCTGCACCTCGAGATCGTCCGGGAACGGCTCGAGCGCGAGTTCGACCTCGACCTCATCTCGACGCAGCCCAACGTCGTCTACGAGGTGACGATGGACGACGGCACCGAGGTCGAGGTGACGAACCCGAGCGAGTTCCCCTACGGGAAGGTCGCGTCGGTGCGCGAGCCGATCGTCAAGGCCACGCTGCTGCTCCCGAGCGAGTTCATCGGCGCCGTCATGGAGCTGTGCCAGAGCAAGCGCGGGCAGCTCGGCGGGATGGACTACCTCTCCGAGGACCGGGTCGAGATGCGCTACACGCTGCCGCTCGCGGAGATCGTCTTCGACTTCTTCGACCAGCTGAAGTCGAAGACCCGCGGTTACGCATCCCTGGAGTACCAGGAGGCGGGCGAGCAGGACGCCGACCTCGTCAAGGTGGACATCCTCCTGCAGGGCGAGGGCGTCGACGCCTTCAGCGCCGTCGTCCACCGGGACAAGGCCTACGCCTACGGGACGATGATGGCCACCAAGCTCCGGGAGCTCATCCCTCGCCAGCAGTTCGAGGTGCCGATCCAGGCCGCCATCGGCTCGCGGATCATCGCCCGCGAGACCATCCGCGCCATCCGCAAGGACGTCCTCGCCAAGTGCTACGGCGGTGACATCTCCCGCAAGCGCAAGCTGCTCGAGAAGCAGAAGGAGGGCAAGAAGCGGATGAAGAACATCGGCACCGTCGAGGTGCCGCAGGAGGCCTTCATCGCGGCACTGTCCTCCGACGACAATGCCGTGGAGAAGGCGAAGAAGTAGCCATCGGCGCTACCGTCGACGCATGGCGGAGGTCGTCGAGGCGAGCGTCCCCCGTGGTCTGCGCCCCTACGTCGAGTCGATGGTCGGGTACCGGATCAGCGGTGCGGCACCGGGGACGCACATCGGGATGCCCTCCGGTCGCCTCACGCTGGTCCTCTCCTTCGACGCACCGCTCGACCTCGTCGGTGCCGACGGACAAGCCGGCCGCTTCGACGTCGTGCTCGCAGGACTGCACGCACGGCCGGCGCTGATCCGGCACGACGGGACCCAGCACGGCATCCAGCTGGACCTCACTCCTGCGGGCGCCTCCCTCCTCGTCGGTGGTCCGGCGGGCGACGTGTCCGGGACCTCGGTCGATCTGGGAGATCTCGTCGGGCTGGGCGCCCGTCGCCTCCACGAGCGCCTGTCCGAGACCCCCGGGTGGCAGGAGCGCTTCGCCCTCGTGGCCGACGCGCTCTTCGCCGGACGTGAGACTCGATGGGAGCCGCGGGCCGAGGTGCAGCACGCGTGGTGGCTGCTCTGCCGCAGCCGCGGCCGTCGGCCGGTCCGGGACATCGCCGACGAGGTCGGCTGGTCGGCGCGGCACCTCGGCGAATCGTTCCGACGCGAGTACGGGCACCCGCCGAAGACGACCGCGCGGGTGCTGCGCTTCCAGGAGAGCCAGCGACTCATCGCCCGGCGGGTGCCCCTGGCCGAGGTGGCTCTCCTCGCCGGCTACAGCGACCAGTCCCACCTCAACCGCGACTGGCTCGACCTGTCCGGCACATCCCCGACCCGGTGGCAGCGCGACGACGAGCTCGCATTCGTCCAAGACGAGACCTCGGCTCCGGGTGCAAGATCGACCCCATGACCACGACACCAGGCACCGGCCGCACCGACCACAACATCTGGAGCGGGCTCACCGCCGACGACCCCATCGCCCTGCGGACCTGGCTCGCGCGCCTCGGCTTCGAGGAGGGCATCCTCGTCGAGAGTGACGGGATCGTGCAGCACAGCGAGATGATCTGGCCCGAAGGGGGACGGGTCATGGTGCACAGCGCCAAGCCCGACGACCCGCACTTCACGACCGAGGTCGGCGGCGCCATCCTCTACGTCGTCACCGACGA
>DXAR01000041.1 GCA_019116945.1 Candidatus Janibacter merdipullorum
CCAACCAGTTCAAGCGCTCGGCGCTACCCAACGGCCCCAAGGTGCTCCCGAGCGGCACGATGTCACCGCGCGGCGACTGGCGGATGCCGAGCGATGTCGGCGCCGCGCGCTGGCTCGCCGACATCGAGGACCACGTCCCGGCCGGGTGAGGCCTCAGACGAGGTCGGTCGGGAGCGCGGCGATGATCGCCTCGCGATCAGCCTCGGGCAGCGGGCGAAGGGGGCGCGGCAGGCAGGGTGCCTCGGCGAGCCCGAGGTGCTCGGCGATGACCGCGGCCGTGCGATAGCTGCCGTGGTGGCCCACGGCCCTCCAGAGGGGGTCGAGGGCCGCAGAGGCGGCGAGGGCCCCTTCGGCATCGTCGCGCTGGGCGGCGCGGGTGATCGCCAGGAGCGGGCCGGGGATCGTCCCGCCGAGCGAGGAGTACCAGGTGTCGCACCCGGCCAGCAGGCCGACGGCGCCGACCGCGTCGCCACTGATGCCCACTGAGACGTCGTCGGGCAGCAGGGCCCGCAGCCGCTCGACCCGGAGACGGGCCGCGGCGAGGTCGGGATCGACGGGCGGGATCTTGATCGAGGCGATCCCGGGCAAGGCCGCGATGCGCGCGTGCAGCTCATCACCAAAGGTGACGTGCGTCGTCCCGGGGTTGTCGTAGACGACGACCGGCAGCTCGCTCGCGGCAGTCACGTCGGCGTAGAGACCGTAGACCTCGTCGTCGGTGATCGGCTGGTAGGTGACCGGCGGGAGCAGCACGGCGTCGGCGCCCCATCGTGTCGCGTCCTCGACGTGGCGGAGGACCTGTCGGGTGCCTGGGGCGCCGACCCCGACGACGACAGGGACATCCCCGGAGTGGGCCACGGCCACCTCGATGACGCGGGCCCGCTCGTCCCGGTCGAGGTAGGCATAGCTTCCCGTCGACCCGAGGACCCCGAGCGAGTCGACGCCGGCGGTCACAAGCCGGTCGACGATACCCGCGAAGGCCTCCTCGTCGACCCCGTCATCCGTGACCGGGGTGAGGGGAAAGGCGCTGAACCCCTGGTGCACGAGCGCCCGCCAGCGCCTACTTGATGCCGACGGAGGGGCTGTCGGAGGCGGTGTCGCCCCGGCCGTAGGTGTAGCTGCCCAGGCCCATCTTCGACATGACGACGCCGGCGACGATCGTCAGCACGCCGAGGACCACGGCCACGACACCGAGGACCGGGCTGAGCGCGACGACGGCCCACGTGCCGACGGCGCCCGTGATGATCCCCAGGGTCATGACGGTCCACCAGGCGGGGTTCTGCGCGTGCCCGAGGTCCTCGACTGCGTGCGGACCCTTCGGCGGGTGGGAAAGGCGAGGAGGGTGCTTGCTCATGGCGCACATCATCCCATGCCGCCTCTCCGCGCGGACAGGGACCGAGCCGTGAACGCCGACAGCCATCCGGCCTACCGTGAGCGAGGTCACTACACCTGACGAAAGGCGGCCCCGATGAGCGTGGCCACGACCACTCCCCCGAGTCCGGGAATGGGCTGGGCGGAGCACACCCTCCCCCACCCTCCGGGACGCCGCCGGTGGCTCGGCGACGCCTTCGGCAAGGGCACGAACCCCCTCACGCCGGTACAGAACATGCTCGCGGCCGGGCGCGACCTCGGCCCGATCTTCGAGATGCTCGCCCTGGGGCGCAAGTTCGTCTTCGTCGCCGGCGTCGACCTCGCCGGGGAGCTGTGCGACGACCGCCGCTTCGCCAAGGCGCTGGCACCGGGCGTCCAGGACCTGCGGATGTTCGTCGAGGACGGGCTCTTCACCGCCTACACCGACGAGCCCAACTGGCGCCTCGCCCACGACCTCCTCATGCCCGCCTTCGCCAAGCCCGCGATGCGCCGCTACCACGACGTCATGATCGAGGCAACGCACGAGCTCGTCGAGGTCTGGGACCGCGCTGCCGGCGAGGGGCGCACCGTCGACGTCTCCCCGTGGCTGACGAAGCTCACCCTCGAGACGATCAGCCGCTCCGCCTTCAGCCACACCTTCCGGTCCTTCGAGAGCGCGGAGGTCGATCCCTTCGTCAGGACCTTCGTCGCCTCGATGTCTCATGCTGCCGGCCGCTCGAACGTCGCCTCCCTCCCCGTCATCGGGCCGTGGCTCACGCGACGCAAGGACCGGCAGGCCCTCGAGCGACACCGCACCATCGACGAGCTCCTCCGCAGGATCGTCACCGAGCGCGAGCAGAGCGGCGAGGAGCACGACGACCTCCTCGGCCGGATGATGCACCTGCCGGTGGACGACTCGGGCGCCCTGCTGGAGACGCGCAATGTCCGCCACCAGATCCTCACCCTCCTCGTCGCGGGGCACGAGACGACGTCGGGGGCGCTCTCCTTCGCGCTCTTCCACCTCACCCGGGAGCCCGACGTCATGGCGCGGGTGCGAGCCGAGCTCGACGAGATCCTCGGCACCGACCCCACCGCCGTGCCGACCTTCGAGCAGGTGCCCAAGCTCCGCTACCTCCGGCGGGTCGTCGACGAGACGCTGCGCCTCTGGCCGACCGCCCCCGGTTTCGCTCGCTCGCCGCGGGAGACGACGACGATCGGCGAAGGGGGGTCGGCCGGCGTGCCGGGCGGCTTGCGGATGACCCCGGAGGACTCGGCGCTCGTCTTCATCCCGCTCCTGCACCGCGACCCGGAGATCTGGCCGGAGCCGGACCGCTTCGACCCCGACCGCTTCCTCTCGGAGCACGTCAGGGCCCGGCCGGCCCACGCCTACAAGCCCTTCGGGACCGGCGAGCGCGCCTGCATCGGACG
>DXAR01000042.1 GCA_019116945.1 Candidatus Janibacter merdipullorum
TCGTGGCCCCGCTTGGCCATCGCGGTGAGCGTCCGGGCGACGAGGTGCGCGCCGACCCGGTGGCCGCGCCACTCCGGGACGACCCCGACCTCCTCGATCCACCCCTCGGAGACGGTGACGAAGCCCGCGACGTGCCCGGAGGCGTCGAGGGCGACCCGGGAGTCCTCGGGCTGGAAGCTGCGCTGCTCGCGCAACCGCCGCCCCCAGGCTCGCACATTGCCCTCCTCGTAGCCGGGCTGGTCGGCGAAGGATGCGGCGTAGGCGTGGTGGAAGGCCTCGGACGTGTCGTCGGTGAAGGGAAGGGTGACGATGTCGGGCGAGAGCCGGACGAAGGGGATGCTCCGCAAGGAGTGCCGCATGACCGTCTCGGCGAAGATGCGGTGCATCCCCAGCTCGGCGAAGAGCGACTCTGCCTCCGGGCTGACCGAGTCGAGGACGAACTGGACCGGTCCGTCCCCCTGACGGGTCACCCAGTCGGCGAGCTCGAGACCGATGCCCTGCCCCATGACCGCCGGGTCGACGAGTCCGGTCGCCGTGCGTCCGCCCCCGGCCGCCAGCCCGACCGCGGCGGCCGCGACGACGTCCCCGAGCTCGTCCCGACCGCTGATCGCGGTGTCGGTGACGAAGGTGGCCCGCAGGTGCTCCGGGTCGGCGATGTCAGGCAGCCCACCGTCACGCTCGAGGCAGGCCGCGCCGAGACGGACGAGCGCCTCGACGTCCGCCTCGGTCGTCGCCGACCACTCGAGCTGGCTCACGACCCGGCCTCAGCCGCGGCCGGCGGCGCGCAGCGCCACCCGGAAGAGGGGCCACTGGAGCGGGAGCCTGACCACCGTCCCCGCGAAAACTCCCCACGCCTGCCCGGTGCCCTTGCGTCTCGCCCGCCGACCGTGGTCGAGGCTCATCTGGACGTTGGCCGGGAGCACGCCGACGAGAAGGGCGGCGCTCGCCCACCCCGCCGCAGGCCGGGTCGCGGGGACGAGGAGGCCTGCGGCACAGATGAGCTCGAGGACACCGGAGGCATGCACGAGGAGCCGGTCGTGCTCCCGGAGTGGGGCCGGGATGATCGGCTCGAAGACCTCCGGCCGGACGAGGTGGATCGCCCCCGAGGTGAGGAAGATCCCGGCGAGGGCGGTCGTGGGCAGGTCGGGTCGGGTCATCTGGCCTCAGAAGATCTGGCGGAGGTTGGCACGGGAGAGGTCGAGCAGCTCGTCGCCCCGTCCGGACATCACCGTGCGGAGGGCGTAGAGCGTGAAGCCCTTGACCTGCTCGGCGGAGATGGCCGGCGGGATCGTCAACTCCTGGCGGTCGGTGACGACGTCGACGAGGGCCGGTCCGTCGTGGGCGAAGGCCTCGCGCAGGGTCGACTCGAGCTCGCCGGAGTCGGTCACCCGGAAGCCGCGGATGCCGACCGCCTCGGCGACCTTCGAGAAGTCCGGGTTGTCCAGCCCGGTCCCGAAGTCGGGCAGCCCGGCGGCCTTCATCTCCAGCTCGACGAAGTTCAGCGAGGAGTTGTTGAGCACGACGATCTTGATCGGCAGGTCGTGCTGCGTCACGGTGAGCAGCTCGCCCATGAGCATCGCCAGACCACCGTCACCGCTGAGGGTGATGACCTGGCGCTTGGGGAAGGCGAGCTGGGCACCGACGGCGTGCGGCACCGCGTTGGCCATCGACCCGTGGATGAAGGAGCCGATGACGCGCCGGTCACCGTGGCACTGGAGGTACCGCGCCGCGTAGACGACCGGCGACCCCACGTCGGGCACGAAGATCGCGTCGTCGTCGGCGAGCTCGTCGACGAGTTGGGCGAGGTACTGGGGGTGGATGGGGTCCTGCCCGCGGAGCCGGCGCTTCTTCGTCGGGACGGCGAGCTCGTCGAGCTTGGCCCGGGTCCGGCCGTAGTGCTTGACGGCGTCCTCAAGGTGGCTGCGGTTCTTCGTCCGACGCAGGAGGGGCAGCAGCTCGCGGATGGTGTCACCGACGTCGCCGACGAGCCCCAGCTCGAGGGGCACCCGCTTGCCGAGCTGCTCCCCCCGCAGGTCGACCTGGATGACCTTCGCGTGCTCCGGGTAGAACTGCCGGTAGGGGAAGTCGGTGCCGAGCATGAGGATCGTCTCGGCCTCGTCCATGGCCCGGTAGCCGGAGGCGAAGCCGAGGAGGCCGGTCAGGCCGACGTCGAAGGGGTTGTCCCCCTCGATGTGCTGCTTGCTGCGCAGGGTGTGGACGACGGGGGCGGCGAGGGTGTCGGCGAGCGCGAGGACGTCGTCCTTGGCCCCCTCGGCGCCGACCCCGACGAGCAGGGTCGTGCGCCGCGAGCCGTTGAGGAGGTCGGCCGCCGCGCGGAGCTGGTCGTCGCTCGGCACGACCCGTGCCCGGGCACGCTCGATGACGGTGACCTGCTCGTTGACCGCCTCGGCCTGGGCGACGTCGCCGGGCACGACGAGCACCGCGACCCCCCGCTGCTGGATCGCCGCCCGCATGGCCGTCTCGAGCATGCGGGGCATCTGCTCGGGGTCGGAGACCATCTCGCAGTAGACGCTGCACTCCTGGAAGAGGTTCTGCGGGTGGGTCTCCTGGAAGTACCCGCTGCCGATCTCCCCGCTGGGGATCTGCGCGGCGATGGCCAGCACGGGAACGCGGCTGCGCTGGGCGTCGAAGAGGCCGTTGATGAGGTGGAGGTTGCCGGGGCCGCAGCTGCCGAGGACGAGGGCGAGCTCGCCGGTGAGCTCCGCGTCGGCCGCCGCGGCGAAGGCGCCGGCCTCCTCGTGCCGCACGAGGCGCCACTCGAAGCTCCCGTCCCGGCGCATGGCCTCGGTGAAGCCGTTGAGGGAGTCACCCGGTACGCCGTAGGCGCGCGTGACGCCATTGGCCCGGAGGGTGGCGATGACGGTGTCGGCGATGGTGCTCACGTGGACTCCTGTCCTCGATGGCGGGTGACCTCCACGCTATCCCTCTCCTGCTGGCAGGGTGGCAGGGACTGGCACCGACCGAGAGGAGCGCGACCATGCGCGCCGTGTACGCCGAGAGCTTTTCCACCGAGGACCCCCTGGCCGGCCTCGTCGTCGGTGACCGTCCGGTCCCGGAGGTGCCCGACGGCTGGACGCGGGTCAGCGTCAAGGCCGCCGCGCTCAACCACCACGACCTGTGGTCGCTCAAGGGGGTCGGGCTCCGCGAGGAGGCCCTCCCGATGATCCTCGGCTGCGATGCCGCCGGCGTGGACGAGGACGGCACCGAGGTCATCGTCCACTCGGTGATCTCCGACCCGGGGTTCACCGGCAGCGACGAGACGACCGACCCCAAGCGCTCCCTCCTCTCCGAGCGCCACCAGGGCACCTTCGCCGAGACCGTCGTCGTGCCCCGCCGCAATGTCCTCCCCAAGCCGCCGGGCCTGACGATGGCGGAGGCCGCCTGCCTGCCCACCGCCTGGCTCACCGCCTACCGCATGCTCTTCGTCCGCGGCGGCGTGCGGCCGGGCGAGACGGTCCTCGTCCAGGGCGTCGGCGGCGGCGTCGCCACGGCCCTCATCACCCTGGCCCGGGCGGCCGGCGTGCGGGTCCTCGCGACGTCCCGCTCGGAGAGCAAGCGCGCCCGTGCCCTCGAGCTCGGCGCGCACGCCGTCTTCGCCTCCGGCGAGCGCCTCCCGGAGAAGGTCGACGCCGTCATGGAGACGGTCGGGCGCGCCACGTGGGACCACTCGATCCGCTCCCTTCGTCCCGGCGGTCGCCTCGTCATCTGCGGCCACACCTCCGGCGCCCAGCCCGACGACGCGCAGCTGACCCGGATCTTCTTCCTCCAGCTGAGCATCATCGGCTCGACGATGGGCACCCGGGACGAGCTCGCGGACCTCGTCCGCTTCCTCGAGTCGTCGGGGACGAAGCCGCTCGTCGACCGGACGCTGCCCCTGGCTCAGGCCAAGGAGGGCTTCGCCGCGATGGACAGCGGGGAGCTCGTCGGCAAGATCGTCTTCACCCTCTGATCAGAAGAGGATCGTCGCGAAGGTGCCGATCCGTTCCATCCCGATGCGCTCGTAGGTCGCGAGCGCGGGCGCGTTGAAGTCGTTGACGTAGAGGGTGACGAAGGGCGCGTGGTCGGCCATCGCCTGCTCGAGGACGGAGGCCATGTAGCCGGCGGCGAGACCGCGGCCCCGCTGCTCCGGGGTGAGCCAGACGCCCTGCACCTGGCAGGTGTCGAAGGCGACCGACCCGATGTCCGCCTTGAAGACCACCCGGCCGTCCTCGACGACGACATAGGTCCGGCCCTGCCGGATGAGGCGCCAGATGGAGTCGCGGTAGAAGGACGGGCTCCCGGTGTAGGGCGGGTAGCCGATCTCGTGGGTGAACATGTGCTCGGCGGCGGGCAGGACGAGGTCCACCTCGTCGAGGGTCGCCTGCCGCACCCGCTCGTCGACGGCGAAGCCGAGCTGCGACGGCGGCGTGCGGGTGGCCATGAGCGGCTGGTCGGGCCGCACCGCTCGGGGACGCTGGAAGGCGGTCCGGGTCTCATCCCACAGGCCGAGGACCTCCTCGCGCGGCCCGAGGAAGGAGGCGCACCGGCGCCGGACCTTGCGCACCTGGGTGCCGAGCGGTCCCCAGCTCGCGGCGCTCGTCCCGACGGGGATGACATTGGCGATGGTCCAGACGAAGGCCTGGAGACGCCCGTCGTCGAAGACCCCCTGGGCGGCGGTCGACCCGAGCCCGAGGCCCCCGTCGAGGATGCGGCTGGCGACGTAGACATTCGCCGCCGGGTCCCGCGCACACAGGTCCAGGGCGTCATCGACGTCGTCGACACCCAGGAGCCGGGTGGGTTGATGGCGGGTCCGCAGCACCCCCTCAGCCTAGTGAGGAGACGCGGCCATCGGGGCGAAGGGGGTCAGCCGACGGTGACGGTCGCGCCCTCGCCGGCGTCCTCGTCCTCCGCCTCGCCCATCTCCTCGGCGATGCGCATGGCCTCCTCGATGAGGGTCTCGACGATCTGGCTCTCGGGGACGGTCTTGATGACCTCGCCCTTGACGAAGATCTGGCCCTTGCCGTTGCCGGAGGCGACCCCGAGGTCGGCCTCGCGGGCCTCGCCCGGGCCGTTGACGACGCACCCCATGACGGCGACGCGCAGGGGGACGGTCATCCCCTCGAGACCGGCGGTCACCTTGTCGGCGAGCTCGTAGACGTCGACCTGGGCACGGCCGCAGCTCGGGCAGGAGACGATCTCGAGCTTGCGCGGACGCAGGCCCAGACTCTGGAGGATCTGCGTACCGACCTTGATCTCCTCGACCGGAGGCGCGGAGAGCGAGACTCGGATCGTGTCGCCGATCCCCCGGGAGAGCAGGGCGCCGAAGGCCGTCGCGGACTTGATCGTCCCCTGGAAGGCCGGTCCGGCCTCGGTGACACCGAGGTGGAGCGGCCAGTCCCCCGCCTCGGCGAGCAGCTCGTAGGCGCGGACCATCGTCACGGGGTCGTTGTGCTTGACCGAGATCTTGAAGTCGTGGAAGTCGTGCTCCTCGAAGAGGCTGGCCTCCCACACGGCGGACTCGACGAGCGCCTCGGGGGTGGCCCGGCCGTGCTTCTCGAGGAGCCGCTTGTCGAGGCTGCCCGCGTTGACGCCGATCCGGATCGACGTGCCGTGATCAGACGCGGCTCTCGCGATTTCTTTCACCTGGTCGTCGAACTTGCGGATGTTGCCGGGGTTGACCCGCACCGCCGCGCAGCCGGCCTCGATCGCCGCGTAGACGTACTTCGGCTGGAAGTGGATGTCGGCGATGACGGGGATCTGCGCCTTCTGTGCGATGGCGGGCAGCGCGTCGGCATCGTCCTGGGTCGGGCAGGCGACCCGGACGATGTCGCAGCCGGCGGCGGTGAGCTCGGCGATCTGCTGCAGGGTGGCGTTGATGTCCGTGGTCTTCGTCGTGGTCATCGACTGCACTGAGACCGGGGCGTCGCCTCCGACGGCGACCTTCCCAACCTGGATCTTTCGTGACTTGCGTCGAGGCGACAGGACCGGGGGGACGGAGGCGGGCATACCAAGGCTCACGGACATGTCACCGATTCTAGTCCTCTCAGCGCTAGAGCAAACTAATCGGCGCCACCACGTCGGCGATGATCAGCACGAGGCCGCCGAGCAGCAGGAACCCGCCGACGACATAGACCACCGGCAGACCCTTCGCGGTATCGACGTGGCCGGGGTCTGGGCGGCCGAACAGGCGGAAGATCCGACGCTTGAACCACTCATAGACGGCGCCGGCAATGTGACCGCCGTCGAGCGGCAGCAGCGGCACCAGGTTCAGGAGCGCCACGAACAGGTTCACCGATCCCAGCAGCGAGAACCAGGACGCGACCCGTTCAGGCACTTCGAGCTGGTCCGTCACTCCGATCTCGCCGGCCACCCGGCTGGCGCCGACGATGGAGATGGGGCTGTTGAGGTCGCGCGGGTTGCCGAGCACCAGGTCCTCGGCGACGTTGTAGATGCGCACCGGGAAGCTCGATAGGGCGACGACGGACTGTTTCGTCATCTGCCACATCTGCTGCGCGGTGCCGACGGGCCCGGCCTTGACGAGCTCCTGCGTCGGGGAGACGCCGAAGAATCCGGCCTCGACGAAGCGGGTGGGGTCGAGGTTGTCGGCAACGTAGTTGAGACGGGTGTAGACCGTCGGCAGTTCGACGCGTTCCCCGTCGCGCAGCACGATGACGCTGGCTTCACCATCGCGGTTGTCGCGGATGAGGGCGCTCATCTGGTCCCAGGAGTGCAGCTCGGTCCCGTTGAAGCTCAGGATCTCGTCGCCCACCTGGATGCCCGCCTCGACGGCTGGTGTCGGCGGATCGTCGGCAGAGCAGGTGCGATCCTCGCGGTCGGCTCGGATAACGCATTCGCTGACGTGTGCGACGACCAGGTTCGGCTGGTAGGTGCCGTGCAGCAGGTTGATGCCGAGGAAGATCGCGAACGCGAGCAGGATGTTCATCATCGGCCCGCCGAGCATGACGACGATCTTCTTCCAGGTCTTCTGCTGGTAGAGCAGGCGCCCGTCGTCTTCCGGCCGAATCTCGTCCCATTCGTAGGCGCGCGCGTCGTCGGCGAGCCGCGTCAGCCAGCTGCGCTTCTTTCCGTCGTCCTTGGCTGGCGGATACATGCCGACGAGGCGGACGTAGCCGCCGAACGGTAGCCACTTGATGCCGTATTCTGTCTCGCCTCGCCGCGTCGACCACATCTTCTTGCCGAAGCCGACGAAGTACTCCGTGACCTTGACGCCGAACAGCTTCGCGGGCACGAGGTGGCCGATCTCGTGGAGGGCGATGGAGGCCATCACGAGCGCGAAGAACAGCAGCGCGAAGCCGATGATCAGCACTACTTCCATGCGTGCTCCGCGACGAGTTCGGCGGCGCGCTCACGGCCCCAGCGATCCGCGTTGAGCACCGCGTCGACCGTGAGTGCATCGTCGGGAACGAGGGCTTCGTCGATGTGTTCCTGAAGGCAGCGCGCGATGACGTCACTGATGCCGAGGAAGGACAGCTCGCCGGCGCAGAACGCGTCGACGCAGGACTCGTTGGCGGCGTTGAACACGGCCGGGGCGGTGCCGGAGGCCTTGCCAGCCTTGCGAGCGAGCTCGACGGCGGGGAACGTCGCGTCGTCGAGCGGCTCGAAGGTCCAGGTGGCAGCCTGGGTCCAGTCACAGGGGCTCGCAACGTCCGCGAGTCGTTCAGGCCAGGTGAGCGCGAGTCCGATGGGCATGCGCATGTCCGGCGGCGAGGCCTGCGCGATGGTTGAGCCGTCGTGGAATTCGACCATCGAATGCACGATGGATTGCGCATGCACGGTCACGACGATGTCGTCGAGGTCCACGTCGTAGAGCAGCGCCGCTTCGAGCAGTTCGAGCCCCTTGTTGACGAGCGTGGCGGAGTTGATGGTGATGACCCTGCCCATGTCCCAGGTGGGGTGCGCCATCGCCATCTCGGGGGTGACGTCGGCGAGATCTGCGCGGGATCGACCGCGAAACGGCCCCCCGGATGCGGTGAGGATGAGGCGGCGAACCTCCTCGCGACGGCCGGCCCGGAGCGCCTGCGCGAAGGCCGAGTGCTCAGAGTCGACGGCGACGATCTGTCCGGGGGCTGCGGCGCCCGTGACGAGACGTCCGCCGATGACGAGGGATTCCTTGTTCGCGAGCGCCAGTTGATGCCCCGCTTCGAGCGCCGCCAGCGTCGGCGTGAGGCCAGCCGCCCCGGTGATGGCATTCACGACGACGTCGCAGCCAGCCGAGGCGAGCTTCGTCGACGCATCAGAGCCGAGCAGCAGCTGCGGCAGCTCGATCTCCGAATCGGAAGGCTCGGCCGCGGCGTGGATCGCGGCGACGAGCTCGTCCGCTCGTTCGGCCTGCGCCAGCGCGACCTGCTTTGGACGAAATTCGACGATCTGCCGCGCCAGCAGCTCGACGTCGCTGCCGGACGCGGAGAGGCCTACAACGTCGAACTGATCGCGACGCGTCGAGATCACGTCGAGCGTCTGGGTCCCGATCGACCCCGTGGACCCAAGAAGGACAACATTTCGCACGCACACAGTGTGGCACGGGTCTCCCAAACCGCCGCGGACCGCAGTCCGTCGACGTGGGCGCCCGGGTAGCCTTGGGCGTCATGGCTCTCGCATCTGCCCCCGCTGAGGGGACCCCGACGCCCGAACCCATCGCTCGCTGGGCTTCCGCCCACCACTACACGGTCGACGAGCTCGTCTGGCGCAATGAGTTGGGCGGGATCACCGCCCGCCTCCTCCGCGACGACCACCCGAGCCTGTACGCCAAGTGGAGCCCCGAAGACCTGCTCGACGAGGCGGAGCGCCTCTCTTGGCTCTCAGGCAGATTCCCGGCCCCGGCCCCCGCGGATTTCGAGGGCCACGCGGACGGCTCGCTGCTCGTCGCGCATGCGCTCACCGGCACTTCGGCCGTGCACCTCTCCTCGGATCCGTCGGTCGCGGCACGCGCCATGGGCGAGGGACTC
>DXAR01000043.1 GCA_019116945.1 Candidatus Janibacter merdipullorum
CGTCAACAAGGCCGACGCCGCCGACCCCGAGGTCGTCGACCGCGTCCTCCGGCACGAGAAGTACGCGATCGCCGTCTCCGCCCGCACGGGCGCCGGTGTCGCCGAGCTGCTCACCCTCATCTCGGACGAGCTGCCCAAGCCGGACATCGACGTCGAGGTGCTCGTGCCCTACGTCCGGGGTGACCTCGTCAGCCGCCTCCACGACGAGGCGGAGATCCTCACCGAGGAGCACGTCGCCGAGGGCACCCGCTTCGCCGCCAGGGTGCACGGTGACCTCGCGGCCGAGCTGGCCCCCTTCGTCACGACCTCGGCCTGACTCACGCCGCCACGAGGCGGACCGCCAACGCGATCATCGTCGCGCCGATGAGGCCGTCGAGGATCCGCCAGGTGCCCGGACGGGCGAGGGGGGCCGCCAGCGCGCGCGCCCCTAGGGCGAGACCGGTGAACCAGAGGACGCTGCCGCCCATCGCCCCGACGGCGAAGGTCCAGCGGTCCTCGCCGAAGCCATTCGCGATCGATCCGAGCATGAGCACCGTGTCGAGGTAGACGTGCGGGTTGAGGAAGGTGATGGCCAGCGTCGTGAGCACCACCGACCCCCGGGAGGCGGCGGTCGTCGCCTCGAGGCCCTCCGGCCGAGCGGCGCGCCGCAGCGCGAGGAGCCCGTACCCGACGAGGTAGGCGGCGCCGGCCCAGGTCACGACCCGCACGAGGCCGGGGTGGGAGTCGACGACCGCGCCCACCCCTGCCGTCCCCAGCCCGATGAGCGCGGCATCGGCGGCGATGCAGATCGCCACGACGGGCAGCAGGTGCTCGCGCCGGATGCCCTGCCGCAGGACGAAGGCGTTCTGCGCGCCGATGGCGATGATCAGGGTGAGGCCGGTGAGCATCCCGGCGAGGGCGGTGAGGAGCACCCGGACGACGTTAGGCACCCGCCGATATGAAGGCCAGCGAAGGATTCTTCAGGGCCATTAGAGTTGCTTCATGCACCTCGACCAGCTGCGGGCCCTTCTCGCCGTCGTCGACCACGGCACCTTCGACGCCGCCGCCGGCGCGCTCCACATCACCCCGTCCGCGGTGAGCCAGCGGATCAAGGGCCTCGAGCGGGCCACCGGGAGAGTCCTCGTGGAGCGGGCCACACCCTGCCGTGCCACCGCACCGGGGGAGACCCTCGTGCGGGCGGCCCGGCAGATGGTCGCCCTCGAGGAGGACGTCCTCCAGGCCCTCGGCGAAGGGGGTGGCCCCGCCGCCGACCTGCCCGTCGCCGTCAACGCCGACTCGCTGGCGACGTGGTTCGTCCCCGTCCTCGACGCGGCAGCGGCCTGGGAGGACACCCGGCTCCAGCTGGCCGTCGAGGACGAGGACTACAGCGCCGACCACCTCCGGCGCGGTGGCGTCGTGGGCGCGGTCACCGCGGACCCGGTCCCCGTCGCGGGCTGTCGCACCCACCCGCTCGGCGCGATCCGCTACCTGCCCGTCGCGGCGCCCTGGCTGGCCGAGCGCCACCGCCGCGGCCGCGGGTACGACTGGGAGGCGATGCCGGTCCTCACGTTCGACGCCAAGGACGGACTCCAGGAGGGGGTGCTGCGGGACCTCGGCGTCGAGCGGATGCCGCGACCCTCGCAGGTGCCGTCGTCGGAGGGATTCGTCGCCGCTGCCCGGGCGGGCCTCGGGTGGGCGATGGTTCCCGAGGCCCAGCTCGGCGACGACCTGGACACCGGTCGGTTGGTGCTGCTGCGACAGCGCGGGCACCGCGACGTCCCGCTGTACTGGCAGGTGTGGACCCTCCAGACCTCGCGGATCGAGCGGCTCACCTCGGCGGTCCACGAGGCGGCGCGTGGGTTGCGCCCGGTGCGGCGCTGAGGCGACTCAGCGGGCCGCGAGCACCTCGGCCGAGTCGGCGACGACGATCTGCGGCGCGTAGAGCCCCATGACGCGCAGGGCCGCCGCGTGGTCGTCCTCGCTCGAGCCGGCGCAGGCATCGGCGGCGACGACGACCGTCGCGCCCGCGTCCACGGCGGGCAGCGCGGTCGAGATGACGCAGCAGTCGGTGGAGACACCAGCGAGGACGAGGGTGGGGCGGTCCCCGGTGACCCGGGTGAGCGTCTCACCCCACTTGCCGAAGGTCGTGCGGTCCACGGTGCCGCGGGTGCTCCAGCCGGCGGCCGGGCCGACGAGGTCGAAGAGGGGGTCGGTCGTCGGCCGGTCGGCGAAGGGCCACCGCTCGAAGTAGGCGCCCCACGACCCCTCGCGGTCGGTGCCGGGGAGCCACCGGGTGAGGATCGTCCGGTCGGCGCCGAAGCCCGAGCGCAGCGACTTCATCTGGGGGAGTGCGGCGTCGAACATCGGTGACCCCCACTCCGAGGAGGCGTCGGCGAAGATCCGCTGGGCGTCGATGATGACGAGCCAGGCGTCCTCGAGGTCGGGGAGCTCAGCCACGGACGTCCTCCTGCCGGCGCACGAGGGGTCGCCGCGTGACGTAGGTGAGGACGAAGGCGAGGACGAGAGCGACGATGACGCCGAGGTTGGCATAGGACCAGTTACCGGCCCAGTAGTTGCCGGCCGGGTCCTCGACGAGCTCGGTACCCATGAAGGCCTTGAGCAGGTAGCCCTGCCAGTTGTTCCACGTCGAGTCCGGCATGGCATTGGTGACGAGGCCCCAGCCGATCACCGAGGTGAGGACCATCGTCCCGACGGAGATCCAGTCGACGGAGCCGTAGCGGCCCCGCGGGTCGAAGAGGGCCGCCTCGTCGTAGTCGCGGCGGCGGAGCGCGAGGTCGGAGAGGAAGATGCCGGCCCACGCCGCGAGGGGCACACCGAGGGTGATGAGGAAGGACTGGAAGGGACCGAGGAAGTCCTCGGCGAAGAAGACCACCCAGATCGCGCCGAGGGTGAGCAGGAGGCCGTCGAGCCCGGCCGCGGCGGGGCGGGGGATGCGCACGCCGAGACTCAGCAGGGTCAGACCCGAGGAGTAGATGCCGAGGACGGCCCCCGAGACGAGGGCGAGCACCGCGGCCACCCCGAAGACCACGAGGTACCACGTGGGCAGGATCGTCGCGAGCGTCCCGACCGGGTCGGCGGCGATGCCACCGCGGAGGGCCTCGTCGGAGCCCGCGAGGCCGATCCCGTAGGCGACGAGGAGGGCGGGGGCGAGGGCGCCGCCCAGGGTGTTCCACGCGACGATCGCGCCGGAGCTGGCCTCGCGGCTCTGGTAGCGAGACCAGTCCGCCGCGATGTTGATCCAACCGAGGCCGAAGCCCGTCATGACCATGACGAGGGCACCGAGCACCTGCTGGGGGCTGCCCCCTTCGAGCGCCGCCACCGAGGCCCAGTCGATGTCACCGATGGTGAGCGCGACGTAGACGATCGTCGCGAGGCCGGTGAGCCAGGTGAGCACCGACTGCAGGCGCATGATGAGGTGGTAGCCGGCGACCGAGGCCGTGACGATGAGCGCGGCGACGACGAGCATCGCGACGACCTTCGTCGGGGTCCCTCCGCCCCAGCCGAGCTCGCGCATGACGGTCGCCGTGGCGAGCGTCGCCATGATCGCGAGGAAGGTCTCCCACCCGATGGAGACGATCCACGAGACGACGCCGGGGAGCTTCTGCCCGCGGACGCCGAAGGCGGCCCGGGAGATGACCATCGTCGGCGCCGACCCCTTCTTGCCCGCGACGGCCACGAGCCCGCAGAGGAGGAAGGAGATGACGATGCCGACGACCGAGACGAGGAGCGCCTGGCCGAAGGAGATGCCGAAGTCGAGGACGAAGCTGCCGTAGGAGATGCCGAAGACCGAGACATTCGCCGCGAACCACGGCCAGAAGAGGTCGGAGGGTCTCGCGGTCCGGTCCGCCTCGTCGATGATCTCGATGCCGGTCGTCTCGACGCCGGCGCGACGGACGGAGTCGAGGGTGTCGCCCCCCGAGGAGTCAGCGGTCATTCGGGCAGAATTGCACACGTGGACACCCTGAGGAGTCGATGGCACGCCGATGTGACGGCCTTGTGCTCCACCGCGCCCCGGGACGCGGTGGCGGCCGAGGGCACCGACCTGCTCGACCGCTGGCTCGAGGACCACCGCGCCTACCACGACGCCGTCCACCTGGCCGAGGTGCTCGCCGCCCTCGACGAGCTGCACGAAGGGGGCGACCTCCCCGAGCGGGACCGTCACCTCGCGGGGCTCGTCGCGTGGTACCACGACGCCGTCTACGACGCCGGGGCGTCGCCGGGTGACAACGAGGAGGCCTCGGCCCGGCTCGCCGAGGAGCGGCTCGGGGCGATCGGGCTCGCCCCCGACGAGGTCGCGCACATCGCGGCGCTCATCCGCGACAGCGCGACCCACGAGATGCGCTCCACCGACGCCGTCTCCCGGGCCTTCCACGACGCGGACCTGTGGATCCTCGCCTCACCGACCGAGCGCTTCGACGCCTACTGCCACCAGGTCCGGCTGGAGTACCGGCAGGTGCCGGCCGCCGACTTCGCGCGGGGGAGGACGGCGGTGCTCGCCCCCTTCGCCGCCCGGGAGCGGCTCTACCTCACCGACCACGCGCACGATCGGTGGACCGCACGGGCCCGGACCAACCTCGCGCGGGAGATCGACCGCCTCAGCGCCGCTCTGCCTGGGTGACCCGCAGCCCGCTCGCGATGAGCCGGCGGATGAGATCGGACCCGCTGACCTCGCTGGCTCCGGCAGCGACCACCTCGTCGTACCGCTCGACCGGCACGTCGTAGTGGTCCTCGTCGAAGAGCTTGCGGGGCAGGCCGATGCCCTCGGCGAAGGTGTGCAGCTCCGCGAGGGAGGTGTCCGAGACGAGGTGGCTCCAGGTCCGGCCCCAGCCGGGCCACGTGGGCGGGTCGACGAGGATCATCGGGTCAGAGGGGGTCGAGGATCCGCTTGAGGAAGGCCCGGGTGCGGGCCTCGCGCGGCTCGAGGATGACCTGCTCCGGGGCGCCGCGCTCGACGACGACGCCGCCGTCGATGAAGAGGACGTCGTCGGCGACCTCGCGGGCGAAGCGGATCTCGTGGGTGACGACGACCATCGTCCAGTGCTCCCGCGCGAGGTCACGCATGACCGTGAGCACCTCGCCGACGGTCTCCGGGTCGAGGGCCGAGGTCGGCTCGTCGAAGAGGACGACCGCCGGCCGCAGGGCGAGGGCCCGCGCGATGCCGACCCGCTGCTGCTGACCGCCGGAGAGCTGGAAGGGGTACTTGTCGGCGTGCTCCGAGAGGCCGACCTGCTCGAGGAGGACCTTCGCCCGCTCCCGGGCGGACTCGGGGTCCTCGCCCTGGACGACGACCGGCCCCTCGGTGAGGTTGTCGATCGTGCTCTTGTGCGCGAAGAGGTTGTGGCCCTGGAAGACGAAGCCGCTCTGCGCGCCGAGGGCGTCGACCCGCTCCTGCTGCTCGCGGGGGAGGCGACCGCGCCGGGTGGGCGTGAGCTCGGCGAAGTCGACGCTCGCCCCACCGACGGTGATGACCCCCGCATCGGGCTGCTCGAGACCGCCGAGCGCCCGGAGCAGGGTCGTCTTGCCCGAGCCGGAGGGCCCGAGGACGACGCTCACCCCGCCCGTGGGGACCTCGAAGGAGATGTCCCGCAGGACCTCCTTGTCGCCGAAGCTCTTGCGGAGATTGCGGGCGGAGACCACCGGGGCCCGGTCGTCAGGCTGCGACATAGCGGCTGAACCTCTCCTCGGCGCGGTCCTGGACGTAGGACAGGATCGTGCAGATGATCCAGTAGTAGAGGGCGGCGAGCCCGAACATCGGCATGTACTGGAAGGTCGGTGCGGCGGCGAACCTCGCCGCCTGGGTCAGCTCGACGACGAGGATGATCGACGTCAGCGAGGTGTCCTTGAGGAGCGAGACCAGGGTGTTGGACAGCGGCGGGATCGCCGTGCGTGCGGCCTGGGGGAGGATGATCCGCCGCAGGGCCGTCCGCGGACTCATGCCGATCGTCCGCGCGGCCTCCCACTGCCCCTTGGGGATCGACTCGATCGCGGACCGGATGACCTCGGCCGCATAGCCACCGACGTTGAGCGAGAGGGCGATGACCGCCGCGACGAAGGGCGGGAGGTCGACGCCGACCTCCGGCAGGGCGTAGAAGATGAGGAAGAGCTGCACGAGCAGCGGTGTCCCGCGGATGATTGAGATGTAGGCACGGGCGATCCCCCGTGGCACCGCCGACGCCGACATCCGCCCGACCGCGGTGACGAGCGCGAGCACGAGGCCGATGGCGAAGGAGATCGCGGTGAGCGGGATCGTCACCGAGATGGCCTTCCACGCCATCGGCCAGGCATTGTCCTTGACGAGGTCCCACGCGCGGGGTGCCTCGGCGTCGGCGGAGAAGTACGAGTCGTAGATCTGCTCGGTGGTGCCGTCCTCCTCCATGTCCGCGAGGGCCTTGTTGATCTCGGGCATGTAGCCGGATCCCTTCCTCGCGGCGAAGACCGACTGGGACTGCTCGTCCGTCTCGTCGATGATCTTCACCCCGGGGTCCGGGCTCGTCGCGATGTAGTTGCGGACGGCCAGCTTGTCGTTGACGATCGCGTCGACGCGCCCCTCCTTGAGGCTGGCCATCGCCTCGTTCATCCCGTCGACGCCGACGATCTCCGCGTCGTACTCCTCGGCGATCTCCGCCCAGCTGCTCGTGATGTTCTCCGCAGCCCGCTTGCCCTTGAGGTCCTCGAGGGTCTGGATGTCCTCCGGGTTGTCCTCGGCGACGACGAGGACACCGCCGGTGTCGACATAGGGGTCGGAGAGGTCGTAGAGCTGCTCGCGCTCCTCGTTGTACGTCACCTGGTTGGCGACGACGTCGAAGCGGTTGGAGCCGAGGGCGGCGAACATCGAGTCCCACGGCGTCGCGACGTACTCGACCTCGACACCGAGCCGCTCGCCGACGGCATTCATCACCTCGATGTCGAAGCCGGTGAACTCGTCGCCCTCCTTGACCGAGAAGGGGGCGTACACCCCTTCGGTGCCGACCCGGAGCGGATCCGGGACCCGGCCGTCGGGTTCCTGCCCGTCGGTCGAGATCGAGTGCTGCGCGGGGGCGCGTTCCGCCGCCTGTGCCGGTGCACCGAGGAGTGCCGGACCGAAGGCGAGGGCCACGGCGAGGACGAGGTGGGCGAGACGCCGGGGGAGCCTGATCATGGGAGGCTCAGGATATGCCCGGGGCCTCCCCCGGCCACCAGCGGTGGGCCGCCACCGTGGTCGCAGCGAGCGCCAGCACCCCGACCGGGGCCGCCACCCATACCGACTCGGTGAAGCCGAGGACGAGGAAGGCCAGTCCGGCAGCCACGGCCCCGGTGACCGCGTAGGGGAGCTGGGAGTTCACGTGGTCGATGTGGTCGCAGGAGGACCCCGCGGACGAGAGCACCGTCGTGTCGGAGATCGGTGAGCAGTGGTCCCCGAAGATCCCGCCGCTGAAGACGGCCGCCGTCGCCGCTGCCAGCGACAGGTCCAGGGACGCCGCGAGGGGGATGGCGATCGGCAGCATGATGGCGAAGGTGCCGTAGGAGGTCCCGGTGGTGAAGGCGACAAAGGCCGAGACGAGGAAGACGAGGAGGAAGACGAACTGGACGACGTCGGCCGACTCCACCACGCCGACGACGTACTCCGCGGCCCCCACGGCCTCGGTGACGCTGCCGATGGACCAGGCGAGCGTGAGGATGATGTAGACGAGGGACATGCCCTTGACGCCGTCGATGTAGGCGGACATCGCGCCGTCGAAGGTGAAGGTCCGGTCGGCGATCCCCATGCCCAGCGCGACCACCCCGGCGGCGAAGGCGGCAATGAGGATGGACAGGCCGCCCTCGGACTCGCTGATCGCGGTGAGCAGGCTGGTGTCCGGGTACCCGCCGGTGGCGAGGAAGAGGACCGGCGCGACGACGACGAGCACGAGGATCGGGACGACGATGTTCCGGATCCGGGGGACGACGCCCTCGTCCGGCTCGGCAGCGGTGATCTCGGACGCCGAGGGCGGGTTGGCCCGGGGCCCCAGCACCTCTCCGGTGGTGCGGGCGCGGTGCTCGGCCGCGCGCATCGGGCCGTACTCGATCCGGGTCGTCGCGACGATCCCGACGAGGAGGATCGCCGCGATCGCGTAGAAGTTGAAGGGGATGGTGCTCAGGTAGGCCACGTAGGTGGACCCGGAGATCCCCAGCTCGGAGTACTGCGAGCCGATGAGCCCCATGACGAAGACCACCCAGGTGGAGACGGGGCCGAGGAGGCACACCGGCGCGGAGGTGGAGTCCACGATGTACGCGAGCTTTTCCCGGGAGATCCGGTACCGGTCCGTCAGGGGCCGCATGACGTTGCCGACGGTGAGGGCGTTGAAGTAGTCCTCGAAGAAGATGAGCAGGCCGAAGCCCATGGTCGAGGTCTGGGCGCCCCGGGCCGACCGCACCTTCGAGGAGAGCGCCTCGGCGACGGCGTGGGCGCCACCCGAGCGTTGGAGGATGGAGATGAGGCCGCCGAAGAAGGCGCAGTAGATGAGGATCGTCGCGTTGCCGGGGTCGCCCACGCTCGGGATGACGTAGTCGTTGAAGGTGGCGTAGATCCCGACGAAGGGGTTCCAGTCGGCGATCATCGTCGCTCCGAGCCAGACGCCCAGGAAGAGCGCGGGGACGACGCTCTTCGTCGTCAGCGCCAGCGCGATGGCCGCCAGCGGCGGGAGCAGCGACAGCAGGCTCGGTTCCACGGCATCCTTCCGGCTCCAGGACAGATCACCCGCACGCAACCACAGGTGCCGACACCCCGCAACAGGTCTTCGGTCTCACATCCTCCGGAGGGCCGTGGCGAGCACGACGGCCTCGCCGACGCGGTCGGACGCGTCGAGGTCGACGGTCGCGTCGATGACCCAGTCGTGGTCGCCGGCGGGATCGGCGAGGGTCTGGCGGACGAGCCACAGCCGGACGTCCGGGCCGTCGTCGACCCCGGGCGCCGGGCCGGTCGCCTCCTCGATGTGGAGGTGGTGCGGCCCGCGGGCATCCTGGTCGGTGCCGATCCGGTCGTGCTCCTCCCAGTAGTCGCCGAGGGCGACGTCCCAGTCCTCGTAGCGCATGACGGGAGCACGCCCGTCGTCGGCGAGCTCCGCCGCAGCGGTCTCGATGCCGGCCAGCGCGGACAGGTCGTCACGCGAGGCACGGTCGACGCGCTGCCACAGCGCGCCCCGCACCATCGCGCGGAAGGGGCCGGTGCGCGCCGTGAGCGGGCGCGGCGGCGGTGCCGCCTCCCGCGACTCGAGCAGCTCGACCGCGGAGTCGGGGTCGGCGAGGGCCTCCCACTCGTCGAGGAGCGAGGAGTCGGTCTGGCGCACGGTCTCGCCGAGCCAGTCGAGGATCTCCTCGAGGGCGGGGGAGGAGTGCGCCTCCGGCACGGTGCGGGTGAGGGTGCGGTAGGCATCGGTGAGGTAGCGCAGGACGAGCCCCTCCCGCGGTCCGAGCTGGAAGCGCCGGACGAAGTCCGCGAAGGACATCCCCTCCTCCCACATGAGCCGCACGATCGACTTCGGGACGAGCGCCTCCTCCGGCAGCCACGGGTGGGTCTGCCGGTAGGTCTCGAAGGCCGTGGCCAGCTCCTCCGCCAGCGGCTGCGGCCAGGTGATCTCCTCGAGGAGCCGCATCCGCTCCTCGTACTCGATCCCGTCCGCCTTCATCTCGCCGATCGCGTCACCGCGGGCGGCGTGCTGCTGGGCCATGAGGACGGCCCGCGGCGACTCGAGGACGGCCTCGATCGTCGAGACGACGTCGAGGGCATGTCCGGGATCCTCCGGGTCGAGCAGGTCGAGGGCGGCCAGCGCGAAGGGGGCCAGGGGCTGGTTGAGCGCGAAGTCCCGCGGCAGGTCGACGGTGAGGTCGACCGTCCGACCGGTGGCGTCCGGCTCCGGGAGGCGTTCCAGCACACCGGAGTCGAGGAGGCTGCGCCCCAGACGGATGGCGCGCCGGGCGAGGCGGGCCCTGCCCTTCGCGTCCTCGTGGTTGTCCCTCGTGAGCCGGGAGAGGGCGGTGACCGCATCACCCGGCCGGGCAACGACGTTGAGGATCATCGAGTTGTCGACCTTCATCCGCGAGCGGAGGGTCTCTGGTGCGGCGGTCGTCAGCTTGGTGAAGGTCTCCTCGGTCCACACGACGAAGCCCTCGGGAGGCTTCTTGCGCTGGAGCTTCTTGCGCTTCTTCTCGTCGTCGCCCGCCTTGAGCAGGGCGCGGTGGTTGTCGATGACGTGCTCGGGTGCCTGGACGACGACATAGCCCTCGGTGTCGTACCCGGCGCGCCCGGCCCGGCCGGCGATCTGGAGGAACTCGCGCACCCGCAGGACCCGGTGGCGGGACCCGTCGAACTTCGTCAGCGAGGTGAAGAGCACCGTGCGGATCGGGACGTTGATGCCGACGCCGAGCGTGTCGGTGCCGCAGATGACCTTGAGCAGGCCCGCCTGGGCCAGCTGCTCGACGAGCCGCCGGTAGCGGGGGAGCATCCCCGCGTGGTGGACGCCGACACCTCGGCGGAGCATCGCCGAGAGCACCCGGCCGAAGCCGGCCGAGAAGCGGAACCCGGCGAGCCGGTCGGCGATGGCCTGCTTCTCCTCGGGCGAGAGGAGCTTCAGGGTCTGGAGCAGGCGGGCGTGCTCGGAGGCCTTCGCCTGGGTCTGGTGGACGACGTAGACCGGCGCGCGGCGCCACTCGAGGATCTCCTCGATCGTCTCCTGGATCGGGGTGAGCGCCCACGAGAAGGTCAGCGGGACCGGTCGCTCGGCGTCGTCGACGACGACGACTTCGCGCCCGGTGCGCTCGGCGAGGTCCTCCTCGATGGCGCGGGTGTCGCCGAGGGTCGCGGACATGAGGAGCATCTGCGCCTGCGGCAGCTCGAGCAGGGGCACCTGCCAGGCCCAGCCCCGCTCCGGCTCGGCGTAGTAGTGGAACTCGTCCATGACGACGAGACCGACGTCCGCGTCCCTCCCTTCGCGCAGGGCGAGGTTGGCGAGGACCTCGGCGGTGCACACGATGACCGGTGCGTCGGCGTTGACCGAGGCGTCGCCGGTGAGCATGCCGACGTTCTCCGCGCCGAAGATCGCGCACAGGTCGAAGAACTTCTCGCTCACGAGCGCCTTGATCGGCGCGGTGTAGAAGGCGACCTCGTCCTTGGCCATCGCGTGCGCGATGGCGCCGGTGGCGACGAGGGACTTGCCCGAGCCCGTGGGCGTGGCGAGGACGACGTGGTCGTCACCGAGGAGGGCCATGACGGCCTCCTCCTGGTGCGGGTAGAGGCTCAGCCCGCGATCGCCCGACCACTGGGCGAAGCGCTCGAAGACCGCGTCGGGGTCGGTGCCGACGGGGATCGAGAGGGGAGTGGCCGGGGCGGGGGAGGCGGTGGTGGAGGAGGTCATCGTGCGCCCATCGTCCCAGCGTCACGCCCCGTGGTGCACCATGGCCTCCGTGAGCGATCTTCCCCGGACGATGAGCACACCGACCCTGACCCTCGCCCCTCCCGAGCCCGAGGACGTCGGGCTCGTCGCCGACCTCATGGGCGTCCCCGCCGACGCGGAGCGGCCCGCCGAGATCATCGAGACGTGGCGCGAGCACTGGGAGACCCACGGCTACGGCACGTGGATCGTCCGCGACGGGAGCGGCTCCCGGGTGGGCTTCGTGGGCCTGCGGACCAATGCCGACTTCATCCGGCTCACCCTGCGTTTCATCGAGGTCGACGGGGGCGCCGTCCTCGCCGCGGAGGCCCTGCGGCTCGTCGCGGCGTACGTCATCGAGTACCTGCCCGACCTGCCGCTGCGGATCCGCCTCGCCCCGGAGGACCAGGCCACCCGCGAGGTCGTCGAGTCCGCGGGCATGGAGCACGTGAGCGAGCTGGACCACGTCGTGGGCGAGGACGAGTGGCTGGTCCTCGAGCTGCCCTACATCCGCATCGTGGACCGGATCCCGCCCCGTGCCCGCACGGCGATGCTCGAGATGTGGGCCCGGGTCAACGACACGGGCGGGGCCGTGGGCTTCGTCTCCGGCGCGACGACCGAGGACATCGCACCGGTCCTCGACGGCTACGTCGACGGGCTCGAGGCCGGGCACACCGTGGGCGTCGCGCTGAACTCCCCGGAGGGGGAGCTCATCGGCTTCGGCTTCGTCGTCGCGGCGGCCGGTGCGCTCATCGGGCACAGCGCCACGCTCGAGCGGGTCATGACCGACCCGGCCCGGCGCGGGAGGAACTTCGGCGCCCTCCTCATGGCGGGGCTGCACCGCGCGGCCCGCGAGCGGGGCACCGAGCTCGTCACCCTCGACTACCGGGGCGGTACCGGGCTCGGCGAGTTCTACCGACGCCACGGGTACACCGAGGTCGGTCGCGTGCCCGGCGCCATCCGGGTGGCCCCGGGCGATGACCGCGACAGTGTCATCATGGCGCGGTCCCTGTGAGCGATCTCGCTCCCTTCGGTCCGAAGACGGCGTGGGTCGCCGTCCTCGACCGGTCGGCCGCCGACGTGGCCGAGGCACTGGGCGTCAGCGGTGGGCGGCCGGTCACGGTGGCCGAGGCGGTGGAGGCCGACGTCGACACGGGTGTCCTGCCGCCGCTGCCCGGCGTCGGGGGCCACTGGACCCTCGCGGTGAGCGGCGATCTCGCCGACATCTCCCCGACCCGTCTCGCGACCCTGTCCGCGATGCTCGGGACCTCGGTGCACGCCTTCGCGACCCACCGGGTCGTCGAGGCGCACCGGTGGCTCGCCGCCGAGGACGGGGTGCTGCGTCGGCATCTCCAGGTCCTCGGCGAGAGCGGTGAGCTGGAGGCGTGGTCGGGGGAGCCGACCGCGCAGGAGGTCGCGCTGGGGCTGCCGGCCACGGCGACGATCGACGGCGACGACGTGGCCTCCGAGGTGGTCCGCGCCGTGGACGAGGAGGTGGTCCTGGCGGTCGCTGCGGCCTGGAGCGTCGACCCGATGTCCCTCTCCGGTCCCGCTCCGGGGCCGGCGTTCCTCTTCGCCGGGGACGACGCCGGGTCACCGCTGCCCGAGCCCCTGCCTCCCCTCCCGCTGCGGCAGCGTGGGCTGTGGTCCCGGCTCACCGGACGCTGACCTAGCATGCCCCGCATGACCGAGACCGACGAGGACCGCGCGACCAGACCCCCCTTCGGACTCGGGTGGCGGCTCCACGGGGACGGTCGGACGGTCCGGCCCGGTGAGGTCGTCCTGCCGGGGGAGCGCCTGGCCTGGCCGCGGACGATCGGCCTCGGTGCCCAGCACGTGGTCGCGATGTTCGGCGCGACCTTCCTCGTCCCCCTCCTCACCGGCCTGCCGCCGGCGACGACCCTCTTCTTCAGCGGCATCGGGACGATGCTCTTCCTCGTCGTCACCGCAGGGCGGGTCCCGAGCTATCTCGGCAGCTCCTTCGCCTTCATCGCGCCGCTCACGGCGGCCACGGAGAGCCACGACCTGCCGACGGCCCTCGGTGGTGTCGTCATGGCGGGGCTGACCCTCGCGCTCCTCGGCGTGCTCGTCCAGGTCGCGGGTGACCGCTGGCTCCGGGCCGTGATGCCGCCCACGGTCACGGGAGCGATCGTCGCGCTCATCGGGCTCAACCTCGCCCCGAGTGCCAAGGACAACTTCATGGCCTCGCCCGTCACCGGCCTCGTCACCGTCGTGGCGATCCTCCTCGTCACGGTCGCGACGCGGACCCTCTTCTCGCGCATCGCGATCCTCGTCGGTGTCTCCGCCGGCTACCTCACCGCAGTCGTCCGCGGCGAGGTCGACTTCGCGAAGGTGGAGGCCGCCGGCTGGGTCGGGCTGCCGACCTTCACCGCCCCGCACCTCGACCTCGCGGTCGCCGGTCTCTTCGTGCCCGTCGTCCTCGTCCTCGTCGCGGAGAACGTCGGCCACGTCCGCTCGGTCGCCTCGATGACGGGGGAGGACCTCGACCCCGTCACCGGGCGGGCCCTCATCGCCGACGGGCTCGCGACGACCATCGCCGGAGCGGGTGGCGGGTCCGGCACGACGACCTATGCGGAGAACATCGGCGTCATGGCCGCCACCCGGGTCTACTCCACCGCCGCCTACTGGGTGGCCGCGGTCGTCGCCCTCCTCCTGTCCTTCTCGCCGAAGTTCGGCGAGGCGATCGCCACCGTCCCCCAGGGAGTCCTCGGCGGTGCCGGCACCGTCCTCTACGGGATGATCGGGCTCCTCGGGGCGAAGATCTGGATCGAGGCGCGGGTCGACCTCGGCAACCCGATCAACCTCATGACGGGCGCGGTCGCCCTCATCGTCGGCATCGCCGACTACACGTGGACCCTCGGGGACCTCCAGTTCGCCGGGATCGCCCTGGGCACGGCCGCCGCCCTCCTCGGCTTCCACCTCATGCGCGCGGTCAACCTCGTGACCGGAGCGGTCCCCGACCCGCTGCGCCCCCTCGACGAGCCGACCCCACGCAGCGGATGAAGACCCCTTCATCCGGCGCTCACGCTCGACTCATGCCCGACTCGTACGGTCAGGGACATGATCAGCCCTGAGTGCCGAGCCTGGAGGCAGCCATGAACCGTCGACGGACCGGTCGCGACGGACTCCTCCTCGCGGTCATGCTCTGCGTCCCCCTCCTCGTCTTCGTCGGCTTCCGGGTGGCGGCGGCCCCCGCGGACCCGCCGCCTGTGGAGGAGCGCCCGGTGGAGCTGAGCACGACCGATGACGAGCCCTCCTCCTCGAGGACGTCGAGGAGCTCCTCGACGTCCTCGTCGAGCACCAGCTCCTCGTCGAGCAGGTCGACGAGCACCTCGACCTCCTCGAGCACGCCTCCTTCGTCCCCGACGAGCACGCCGGCCCCGTCCACGACGACACCGCCGCCCGCCACCACGCCGCGGACCACCCAGCGCCCCACGTGGACGCCCACGCCGGAGTGGAGCTCCAGGACGCAGGTGCCCTACGACGACGACTGGGACGATGACGACGAC
>DXAR01000044.1 GCA_019116945.1 Candidatus Janibacter merdipullorum
CAGTTCATCCACGAGGACGACTGCGTCGCCGCGATGACGCACGCCGTCCACGCTCCCGGCCTGGGTCCGGTCAACATCGCCGGTGACGGCGTCATCACCGCCTCCCAGGCGGCCTCCCTCGCCGGGCGTCCCCACGTCCTCATCCCCAAGGCGTCCACGGGGACGATCGCGGACCTGGCGAAGCGCTTCGGCCTCGTCGACATCGGCTCCGACCAGCTCGACATGCTTGCCTTCGGTCGGGGCCTGGACACGACCCGGATGCGCGAGCACCTCGGCTTCCAGCCGGCGTACTCGACGCGGGCCGCCTACGAGGACTTCGCCCGGGCGACGAAGGGGAGGGTCATGGACCGCCTGCCCTTCGCCCAGCCCGGCTGGTCCGCGGTGCAGGCGGCCGAGGCCGCGATGCGCGTCGTGACCCACCCGAGCGAGAGTGAGAAGTGATGGCCGAGAGCACCGCCAAGAAGACGGCCGCGAAGAAGACCGCCACGACGAAGTCCACTGCGCGGAAGGCGGGGGCGACGACTCCCGCGAAGAAGGCTCCCGCGAAGAAGACGGCGAAGAAGGCGCCCGCGAAGAAGGCGCCCGTGAAGCGCACGAGCAGCGTTGCGGCAGCGGCCGATCGAGCCGGCGGCGAGCGCGCCAAGCGGCGCAGCACGCCCCTGCTCACCGGCCCCTCGGCCACCGTTCCCGGCGGGTCCACGACGGCGAAGGGGGGCACCCGCCGGTCCCGCTCCACAGCCTCCCGCGGCACCTCTCCTCGCACGCCCGCGCTGCGCGTCGTCCCCAGCCCGGACGGCGCCCCGCCGGCGGTGACCCGGACCCAGCCGGCGACGCGCACGGCCTCGGCCAGGAAGGCGACCCCGGCGAAGGCCCGGCCGGAGAGGGCCCCGGTCACGGTGGCCCCGTCGACGGGCGAGCCGAGCGCCCCGGACTCGAGCCAGGCCGTCGTCCCCGGCCTCAACGAGCTCATGTCCGTGCTCATGTCCGCCGGTCAGCTGACCTCCCGGACCCTCGGTCAGGCCGCCGGAGCGGCAGCGGGGGAGGAGTGGGAGCGGCGCTTCGCCGAGACGATCGAGTTCCTCCAGCGTCGGCTCCGTGGCGACTACTCCGTCGACGACTTCGGCTTCGACGAGGACTTCACACGGCACACGGTCTTCCCCGTCCTCCGGCTGCTCAAGGACAAGTGGTTCCGCGTCGAGGTGCGGGGGATCGAGAACATCCCCGACGAGGGCGGCGCGCTCCTCGTCTCCAACCACTCCGGCACGGTGGCCATCGACTCGGTCATCACCCAGCTCGCGATCCACGACGCGCACCCGAGGGGTCGCTTCCTCCGGATGCTCGGGGCGGACCTCGTCTTCCAGCTGCCGGTCGTCGGTGACGTCGCCCGCAAGACGGGGGCGACCCTCGCCTCGAACGCGGACGCCGAGCGCCTCCTGCGGGGTGGCGAGCTCGTCGGCGTCTGGCCGGAGGGCTTCAAGGGCGTGGGCAAGCCCTTCCGCGAGCGCTACAAGCTCCAGCGGTTCGGCCGGGGCGGCTTCGTCTCGGCGGCGATCCAGTCCGAGGTGCCGATCATCCCGTGCTCCGTCGTCGGGGCCGAGGAGACCTACCCGATGATCGGCAACATGAAGACGGTGGCCCGCCTCATCGGCGCGCCGTACGCGCCGATCACCCCCTTCTTCCCGCTGCTCGGGCCGCTCGGCCTCATCCCCCTGCCGAGCAAGTGGATCATCGAGTTCGGCGAGCCCGTCGACACCGCGTCGCTGGGTGCCTCCGCGGCGGACGACCCGATGCTCGTCTTCGAGCTCACCGACCAGGTGCGCGAGACGATCCAGCAGACGCTGTACTCGGTCCTCGTCACCCGACGCTCGGTCTTCTTCTAGGAGGCGGCATGGATCTCCCTTCGTCCCGCGTCGTCATGATCGGCAAGCCCGGGTGCCACCTCTGCGACGACGCCCGCGCGGTCATCGAGCGGGTCGTCGCCGAGACCGGCGACAGCTTCGCCGAGGTCGCCCTCGACTCCGACCCGGACCTCGCCCGCTATGCCGAGGAAATCCCGGTGACCTTCGTCGACGGCCGCCAGCACGACTACTGGAGGGTCGACGAAGGGCGTCTGCGCGCCGCCCTTCGCGCGTGAGCCGAGGCCGCCCCTCGCCCTCGTGGACCGCCCGGTGGACGACTTTGTGCATTTGTTCACAAGAGCGTAATCTCGGGGGGTGTTCGGTTGTTCGGCGCCGCCCGCGCTGCGACCGGGAGAGGAGCCGAAGGTCATCGTGTCCGTCGACGAAACCGTCAAGCGGGAAATCCCTGACGCGACGGTTGCGCGGCTCCCCGGCTACCTGAGGGCCCTCGGACAGCTGGCCGCCGGTGACGTGCTGTCGGTGTCCTCGGAGGAGCTGGCCCACAGCGCCGGGGTGAGCTCGGCCAAGCTGCGCAAGGACCTCAGCCACCTCGGCTCCTACGGCGTCCGCGGCGTCGGCTACGACGTCGCCCACCTCGCCTACCAGATCTCCCGAGCCCTCGGCCTGACGCACGACTGGCCGGTCGTCATCGTCGGGATGGGCAACCTCGGCCGGGCCCTGGCCTCCTACGGCGGGTTCGCCACCAAGGGCTTCCAGGTCGTCGCCCTGCTCGACCGTGACCCGGCCGTCGTCGGCCAGCAGGTCGACGACCTCGCCGTCCAGCCGATGGCGGCCCTCGAGGCTCTCGTGACCCCCGGTGAGGCCTGCATCGGCGTCATCGCGACCCCGGCGTCCTCCGCCCAGGACGTCGCCGACCGCCTCGTCGAGGCCGGGGTCAGCTCGATCCTCAACTTCGCGGCCACCGTCATCCAGGTTCCCGAAGAGGTGCACATGCGCAAGGTCGACCTGTCCACCGAGCTGCAGATCCTCGCCTTCCACGAGCAGCAACGCGTCGGCGGGCAGGACGATCTCCTCGAGGGGGTGGGCCGATGAGCCTGCTGAGCTTCGGCTTCAACCACCGCCGGACCCCCATCTCCGTCCTCGAGCGGGCGGCCCTCGACGAGTCCAGCCTCGCCGCCGTCGTCGCGACGGCCGAGGCGAGTCAGGACATCTCCGAGCACCTCGTCATCGCCACGTGCAACCGCACCGAGATCTATGCCGAGGTCAGTGCCTTCCACGGCGCCGTCGCCGATCTCACGGAGGCCCTCACGTCGAGCACGGGGATCACCCACGAGGACCTCAAGGAGCACGTCGACCTGCACTACGGCGACGCCGCGGTGGGGCACGTCTTCAACGTCGCCGCCGGCCTGGACTCGATGGCCGTCGGGGAGTCCCAGATCCTCGGGCAGCTGCGGGCCGCGCTGGCCCGGGCCCAGGCCGAGGGGCACGTGGGCAGCCACCTCAACTCCCTCGTCCAGCAGGCGCTGCGGACGGGCAAGCAGGTGCACGCCGAGACCGCCATCGACGAGGTCTCGCGCTCCCTCGTCTCCGCGGGCCTGGACCGCGCCGGTGAGCATGTCGGCCCGCTGGAGCAGGCCCACGTCCTCGTCGTCGGCGCCGGCTCGATGAGCGCCCTGGCTGCGACGACCGCCCAGCGACGAGGTGTCTCCCGCCTCACCGTCGTCAACCGCACCCACGAGCGCGGCGTCGCGCTCGCGGAGCGGGTCGGTGGGGGTGCCCGCCCGCTCGAGGAGCTCGGGAAGGCCCTTGCCGACGCCGACGTCGTCATCTCGTGCACCGGCTCCTCCGGCCTGGCGATCGGTCTGGCCGACGTCGCGGACGCCCAGGTCTCCCGCGTCGGTCGCGAGCAGGTCTACCTCGACCTCGCGCTGCCCCACGACATCGCCCACGAGGTCGACGACCTCACCGGCGTCACGCGCATCGGGCTCGAGGAGCTCGGCCGTGTCCTCGGCCCCCAAGGCGTGCTCCCGGAGGTCGAGCAGGCCAGGGACATCGTCGGTGCCGCCGTGACCCGGCACCTCGGGGAGCGGGCCGCGAGCATCGCCGCGCCCACGGTCCGCGCCCTGCGCAGCGCCGCCCAGCAGGTCGTCGAGAGCGAGCTCGCGCGCCTGGACCAGCGCACGCCCGAGATGTCGCCGGAGGACCGCGAGGAGGTCGGCCGCGCCGTCCACCGCATCGTCGACAAGCTGCTGCACCAGCCCACCGTCCGCGCCAAGGAGCTGGCCGTCGACGGTCGCTTCGGCGAGTACGAGGACGCGCTGCGCCAGCTCTTCGACCTCCACGCCGAAGGGAGCCAGCTGTGACCCATCTCCGTCTCGGCACCCGCCGATCGACCCTCGCGACGACCCAGTCCGGTCACGTCGCGGATGCCCTGCGTGCCGCCGGCCACGACGTCGAGCTCGTCGAGGTCGTCACGGAGGGCGACACCAACCGCGCCTCGCTCGCGAGCCTCGGCGGCACCGGCGTCTTCGCCAGTGCTCTGCGCGAGGCCCTGCTCGCCGGCGAGATCGACCTCGCGGTCCACTCGCTCAAGGACCTGCCGACGACCCCGGAGCCCGGGCTCGTCATCGCGGCCACCCCCGAGCGGGTCGACCCGCGCGACGCGCTCTGCGCCCGTGACGGCCTCACTCTCGGCGAGCTCGGCGAGGGAGCAGTCATCGGGACCGGCTCGCCCCGGCGTCGCGCCCAGCTGGCCTGCCTCGGCCTGGGTCTGGAGTTCCGCGACATCCGCGGCAACGTCGAGACCCGTCTGAGCATGGTCGGCCCCGGCGAGGACCAGCTCGACGCCATCGTCCTGGCCAGCGCCGGCCTCACCCGAGTCGGCCTGCGGGACAAGGCCACCGAGTTCCTCGAGCCGATCCAGATGCTGCCCGCGCCCGGCCAGGGCGCCCTCGCCGTCGAGTGCCGGGAGGACGACGAGGTCGTCCTCGCCGCCCTTCGTCCCCTCGACGACCCCGACACCCGCGCGGCCACCTCGGCCGAGCGCGGGGTCCTCGCCGAGCTCGAGGCCGGGTGCGCGGCACCCGTCGGGGCCCTCGCCGAGGTCGTCGAGGACGACGACGGCCCGATCCTCTCCCTTCGTGCCGTCGTCGCCGCGACCGACGGCTCAGGGGAGCTCCGCCGCTCGATCACCGGCCCCCTCGGGGAGGCGGAGGACCTCGGTCGCCGTCTCGCCCAGACCCTCATCGCCGACGGCGCGCCCGCGCTCGCCGACCTGTCAGCCACCCACCCCACGACCGCTTCGGAGCATGCCCAGTGACCGCCCAGCGCTCGACCACATCCGCCACGACCTCCCGCCGGCCGGCCCGCGTCGCCTTCGTCGGCGCCGGACCGGGTGACGCGTCCCTCATGACCGTCGCCTCGGTCGACCTGCTGTCACGTGCCGACGCCGTCATCACCGACCAGCTGACCACCGAGTCGGTCGTCAGCTCCATGACGGGGCCCGACGCCGAGATCGTCGACGCCAGCCACGGGGAGCACGGCCAGCAGCTCACGCACGCCTCGCGCGCCAAGCTCGTCGTCAAGACCGCCAAGGCGCACAAGGGCGGTCTCGTCGTCCGACTCATGGACGGCGACCCGGCGACCTTCAACGGTCTCGCCGAGGAGGCCGCTGCGCTGTCCAAGGCCGGGATCGACTTCGACGTCGTCCCGGGCGTCTCCGCCGTGAGCGCGGTGCCCTCCTACGCCGGGGTGCCCCTGACCAACCGGTCGACCGGAGCCCTGCACGTCATCAGCGTCAACGGCTCCAAGCGGGCCGACCTCTCCGCCTCCGTCGGGGACGACGTCACGGTCGTCCTCCTCGGACTGCCCGAGCACCTCGTGCCCGCCTTCGCCGACCTGCTCGCCGCGGGCCGGGACGGTGGGACGCCGGTCGCGCTGACCCAGGGTGGGACGACCACCGACCAGGTGACCCGCGAGACGACCCTCGCCGAGGCCGCCGACGCCGTCCAGGGGCTCGAGGTCCCGACCCTGGCGATCGTCGGACCCACGGTGGGGCTGCGCAGCACGCTCTCGTGGTTCGAGACCAAGCCGCTCTACGGCTGGGACGTGCTCATCCCGCGCACCAAGGACCAGTCCGGGCCGATGACCAAGCAGCTCCTCGGCCACGGCGCGACGAGCACGGTCGTCCCGACGATCAGCGTCGAGCCGCCGCGCACCCCGCAGGCCGTCGAGCGGGCCGTCCGCGGACTCGTCACCGGCCGCTACCAGTGGATCGGCTTCACCTCGGTCAATGCCGTCAAGGCCATCCGGGAGAAGTTCGAGGAGTTCGGGCTCGACGCCCGCGCCTTCTCCGGGCTGAAGATCGCCGCCGTCGGCGGCGTCACCGCCGACGCGCTGCGGGACTGGGGGATCGAGCCGGACCTCGTTCCGAGCGGTGAGATGTCCGCCCGCGGTCTCCTCGAGGAGTGGCCTCCCTACGACGAGGTCCTCGACCCGATCGACCGGGTCTTCCTGCCCCGGGCCGACATCGCGACCGACACCCTCGTGGCCGGCCTCCAGGACATGGGCTGGCAGGTCGACGACGTCACCGCATACCGGACGGTCCGGGCGACACCGCCGCCGGCGCCGGTGCGCGATGCCATCAAGCAGGGCGCCTTCGACGCGGTCGTCTTCACCTCCTCCTCGACCGTGCGCAACCTCGTCGGCATCGCCGGCAAGCCGCACCCGTCGACGGTCATCGCTTGCATCGGTCCGGCGACGGTCAAGACCGCCGAGGAGGCGGGGCTCCGCGTGGACGTCATGGCGTCCGAGGCGACCGGTGCCAGCCTCATCGAGGCCCTGGCCGACCACGGGCGCGAGCTGGCCGCGGCGGCCGTCGAGGCCGGTGAGCAGCCGACCCGTCCGAGCGCCCGCCGCAAGAAGGCGACCGCACGACGCAAGGCGAAGGGGTGACCCGCCCGGGGTCGACGGCCGCCGGGCCCCTTGTGCGGCCGCGCCGGCTGCGGGGGAGCGCCCCCCTTCGTCGTCTCGTCGCGCAGACGCGGCTGCACCCGGCCGAGCTCGTCCTCCCGGTCTTCGTCCGGGAGGGCATCTCGGCACCGGTCGAGATCTCCTCGATGCCCGGCGTCGTCCAGCACACCCTCGACACCCTCGTCGAGGAGGCCCGCGCGTGCGTCGCGGCCGGCATCGGCGGCATCATGCTCTTCGGCGTGCCCGAGACCAAGGACGCCCGTGGGTCCGGCGCCGATGACCCGCAGGGGATCCTCAACGTCGCCACGCGCGCCGTCGTCGACGCGGTCGGCGACGCGCTCGTCGTCATGACCGACCTGTGCCTCGACGAGTTCACCGACCACGGCCACTGCGGCGTGCTCACGACGGATGCCGCGGGGAGGATCGTCGTCGACAACGACGCGACCCTCGAGCGGTACGCCGACATGGCCCTCGCGCAGGCCCGGTCCGGCGCCCACGTGCTCGGGCTCTCGGGGATGATGGACGGGCAGGTCGCGCACGTGCGCGCCGCGCTCGATGCCGCCGGGCACACCGACACCCTCGTCCTCGCCTACGCCGCCAAGTACACCTCCGCGCTCTACGGCCCCTTCCGCGAGGCGGTCCAGTCCTCGCTGCAGGGGGATCGGGCCACCTACCAGCAGGACCCGGCCAATGCGGTGGAGGCGCTGCGCGAGGTCGAGCTGGACCTGGCCGAGGGCGCGGACATCGTCATGGTCAAGCCCGCCCAGACCCACCTCGACATCATCGCGGCGACGGCCGAGGTCTCGACCGTGCCGGTCGCGGCCTATCAGATCTCGGGGGAGTTCGCCCAGATCGTCGCCGCCGCGGAGCGGGGCTGGATCGATCGGGACGCGGCGGTCGACGAGTCGCTGCTGCACATCAAGCGCGCGGGGGCGACGATGATCCTCACGTACTTCGCACTCGAGGTGGCGGGACGACTGTGAGCGGGACCCGGTGGCTGAGCCAGACCGAGCAGGCGCACTGGCGTGCCTACCTGCGCGGAACCCGACTGCTGGAGCGGGCGCTCGTCGACGACCTCGCCCCGCACAAGATCCAGCTCACCGAGTACGAGCTCCTCTCGATGCTCTCCGAGTCGCCGGGGCAACGTACCCGCATGTCCAAGCTGGCCGATGACATCGTCCAGTCGCGCTCGCGCGTGACGCACACCGCCGCCCGCCTCGAGAAGCGGGGCTGGGTCGAGCGGGTCCGCGCCAGTGACGACGGCCGCGGTGTGGAGATCTGCCTCACCGAGGCCGGTCGCGAGGCCCTGGACGAGATCGCGGGGCTCCACGTGGAGTCCGTGCGGACCAATCTCCTCGACACCCTCACCCCCGAGCAGTACGAGGCCCTCGGTGACGCGATGGCCGCTATCCGCGACCGCCTCGCTCCGGAGCACCACGAGATCGGGATCGACGACTAGCTCGGCGGCCCGCTCCCGCCGGTCGTCACCCGTGGGCGCCGGTGGACCGGACCCGTTTGGGAGACTGGGCGCATGACGCTCTCGACGACCCGATCCGAGGCCCTCTTCGACACCGCGCGCCGGGTGACCCCCGGCGGGGTGAACTCCCCGGTCCGCGCCTTCGGCGGGGTCGGTGGGGCCCCGCGCTTCATCGACCGTGCCCAGGGCCCTTGGCTCACCGACGTCGACGGCAACCGCTACGTCGACCTCATCTGCTCGTGGGGGCCGATGATCCTCGGCCACGCCCACCCCGAGGTGCTGTCCGCGGTGACCGAGGCGGCGAGCAAGGGCTTCTCCTTCGGCACTCCGAGCGAGAACGAGGTGGCCCTCGCCGCCGAGATCGTCGACCGGGTCGAGCCCCTGGAGCAGGTGCGCCTCGTCTCCTCCGGGACCGAGGCGACGATGTCCGCCCTTCGCCTGGCGCGTGGCGTCACGGGCCGGTCGGTCATCGTGAAGTTCGCCGGCTGCTACCACGGTCACGTGGACGCCCTTCTCGCCCAGGCGGGCTCGGGCGTCGCGACCTTCGCGCTGCCGGACTCCGCCGGGGTGCCCGCCTCCGCCGCGGGGGAGACCGTCGTGCTGCCCTACAACGACCTCGCCGCCGTCGAGGAGCTCTTCGCCGCTCGCGGTGACGAGATCGCGGCCGTCATCACCGAGGCCGCCCCCGGCAACATGGGCGTCGTCCCGCCCGCCCCCGGCTTCACCGAGGGGCTGCGTCGCGTCACCGCCGCGCACGGCGCGCTGCTCATCAGCGACGAGGTCATGACCGGGTTCCGCGCCAGCCGCTCGGGCTGGTACGGGTACGAGACCGGACCGACCGGCGCCCACCCCGGCGGGTACGAAGGGGGAGCGCCGGACCTCTTCACCTTCGGCAAGGTCATGGGTGGCGGGTTCCCCGCGGCGGCCTTCGGCGGACGCGCCGACCTCATGGCCCATCTCGCCCCGGAGGGGCCCGTCTACCAGGCCGGCACCCTCGCGGGGAACCCCGTCGCGACCGCCGCCGGCCTCGCGACGCTGCGCCTGTGCACGCCCGAGCTCTACCCGCGCCTCGACGCCGTGGCGACCCGGATCGCCGATGCCGCGTCGGCGGCGCTGTCCGCGGAGGGCGTCGCGCACCGGGTCCAGTGGGCCGGATCGATGTTCTCGATCTTCTTCCGCGAAGGGGAGGTCCGCAGCTTCACCGACGCGCAGGCCCAGGACACCGGGGCCTACGGCCGCTTCTTCCACTCGATGCTCGAGGCAGGCGTGCACCTGCCCCCGAGCGCCTTCGAGGTGTGGTTCGTCTCCGACGCCCTCGACGACGCCGCCGTGGACACCGTGCTCGAGGCGCTCCCCGCGGCGGCCAAGGTCGCCGCGGCGACGCCGCGGGCCCTCTGACCGACCGCCCGGACGTCCCCTGACCCCGCCCTCCGCGGGTCCGGCGACGAGCGTGGCCCGTTGCTACCTGCGGGTACGGCAACCACTTCCCACGCGGGCGAGATCGAGATGCCCGAAGAAGCAAGGGTTCCGCATGAAGCTCCGTCTGAAGTGATACCCGTACCCGTAGGTAGGGAGGCGACCCAGCCCCCGGTCGGCGCGGCCCCGGCGGCCGGTCCGCCCGGCAGCGGGTCTAGGGGCGGGCGAGGTAGAGGGCGTACTCGAGGGAGCGCCCCTCGCGCTCGACGGCGAGGATGACCTCCTCGGTGGGGGCGAGGTCGCTGAGGGTGGTGAGCAGCGCCGGCTCCCGCTGGGCCGCCCAGATCGCGAGGGTCCCGCCCGGCGCCACCTGACGAAGGGCGGCGCCGAGCACCGACGCGGAGTAGAGCCGGTCGTTGTCCTCATGCACGAGGAAGCTCGGACCGTTGTCGACGTCGACGAGCACGAGGTCCCAGGGTCCGGGTGCCTCCGCCTCGTCCCCGCGGAGGACGGCCGCGATGTCCTGGGCGTGGAGGGTGACGCGGGGATGCCGGGCGAGGACGGCCAGCGTCGGCGTGAGGCCCAGTCGTGCCCACTGGACGAGGTCCTCCTCGACCTCGACGACGTCGACCTGCCGCACCCGGCTGTCCTTGAGGACCTGCCATGCGGTGAAGCCGAGCCCGAGACCCCCCACGAGCACGCGGCCGGGGTCCTCGACACCGGCGAGTGCGCGGATCGCGAGCTCCGCCTCGGGCGAGGTGTCGACGGTGTCCATCGCGAAGACGCCGGCGACGATGAGCTCGTGGACGACCGTGCCGTCCTCGTCGGTCCGCTCGCGCAGCGCGATCTCACCCCGGGGTGTGGACGCGGCGGCGATGGTCTCGGGCGGGTGGTCCATGGCGGGTCTCCCTGTGCTGGCGCGGATTTCAGCGACGGATGTGTTGTGTATTACGTAACGGTAACCGGGCATATGTCACACGCTGGAAGGGGAGGGGCAGTAGGGTGCGCCCCGTCACGAAGGAGTACCTTGAGGCCGTGGCTACTACGACCCTCCCCGCGAAGAAGAAGGGGGTGGCGTCGTCCTCCATCGGGTTGAAGTACCTCATGGCTGTGACCGGCGTCATCTTCATCCTGTACGTCCTGTTGCACATGTACGGCAACCTCAAGGCGCTCGCCGGCCAGGAGGCCTTCGACGAGTACGCGCACCACCTGCGGACCTTCGGCGAGCCGATGCTGCCCTACAGCGGTCTGCTCTGGGGAGTGCGGATCGTCCTGATCCTCGCGATCGTCGGCCACGTCTACGCCGCCCTCAAGCTCATCTCGCGCAACCACGGTGCCCGCCCCGTGAAGTACCAGGTGAAGAAGAACATCAGCTCCACCCTCGCCTCGCGCACGATGCGCTGGGGCGGTCTGGCGCTGCTGCTCTTCGTGATCTTCCACCTCATCCACTTCACGATCGTCAAGCCCAACTTCAACAGCTCCGCCGACGCGGCCCAGGTGAAGGAATCCCCCTTCGTCATGATCAGCGCCAGCTTCGAGCTGTGGTGGGTCGTCCTCATCTACGTCCTCGCGATGGTGGCGCTCGGCATGCACCTCTACCACGGCGTCTACAGCGCGGCGCAGACCATGGGACTCAACCGGAGCGCCGTGGCCCGTGGCCGTGCCCGGGCCCTCGGCGGCGTCATCGCCGCGGTGGTCGTCGTCGGATTCCTCATCCCGCCGCTCGCGCTGTTCTTCGACCTCGTCTGACCAGGAGCACTGACACATGACTGACACGCTCAACGACGACACGCTCCGGGAGTACTTCTCCGAGGGGGAGCCCGTCGCCGACACCCGTGCGCCCGACATGCCCATCGACCAGATGTGGACGCAGCACCAGTTCGACAGCGCGCTGGTCAACCCGGCCAACCGGCGCAAGCTCGACGTCATCATCGTCGGCACCGGGCTCGCCGGGGCCTCGGCCGCCGCGACCATGGGAGAGGCGGGATACAACGTCAAGAGCTTCTTCTACCAGGACAGCGCCCGCCGCGCGCACTCCATCGCCGCGCAGGGCGGGATCAACGCCGCGAAGAACTACAACGACGACGGTGACTCCACCTACCGGCTCTTCTACGACACGGTGAAGGGCGGCGACTACCGCAGCCGGGAGACCAACGTCTACCGCCTGGCCGAGGTCAGCGCCAATATCATCGACCAGTGCGTGGCGCAGGGCGTCCCCTTCGCCCGGGAGTACGGCGGTCTCCTCGACAATCGGTCCTTCGGTGGTGTCCAGGTGGCCCGCACCTTCTACGCCGCGGGCCAGACCGGCCAGCAGCTGCTCATCGGCGCCTACCAGGCCATGGAGCGCCAGGTGGCCAAGGGCACGGTGACCGAGTACAGCCGCCACGAGATGCTCGAGGTCATCATCGTCGACGGTGTCGCCCGCGGCATCATCGCGCGCGACATGGTCACCGGTGAGATCGAGACCCACCTCGCCGACGTCGTCGTTCTCGCCACCGGCGGCTACGGCAACGTCTTCTTCCTCTCCACCAATGCGATGGGCTGCAATGTCACCGCCGCGTGGCGGGCGCACCGCAAGGGGGCGTACTTCGCTAACCCCTGCTACACGCAGATCCACCCGACGTGCATCCCCGTGAGCGGTGAGCACCAGTCCAAGCTCACGCTCATGTCGGAGTCCCTCCGCAACGACGGCCGCATCTGGGTCCCCAAGCGCGTCGAGGACTGCGAGAAGGACCCGCGCGAGATCCCGGAGGAGGACCGCGACTACTACCTGGAGCGGATCTACCCCGCCTTCGGCAACCTCGTGCCCCGCGACATCGCCTCGCGCCAGGCGAAGAACATGTGCGACGAGGGTCGTGGCGTCGGCCCCAAGGTCGGCGACTTCCGTCGTGGCGTCTACCTCGACTTCGCCTCGGCGATCGACCGGCTCGGGATCGATGCGGTCCGGGAGAAGTACGGCAACCTCTTCGACATGTACGCCCGGATCACCGGCGAGGACCCCTACCAGGTCCCCATGCGGATCTACCCGGCCGTGCACTACACGATGGGTGGCCTGTGGGTCGACTACGACCTCCAGACGAGCGTCACCGGCCTGTACTCGATCGGTGAGTCCAACTTCTCCGACCACGGGGCCAACCGCCTCGGCGCGTCCTCGCTCATGCAGTGCCTCGCGGACGGCTACTTCGTCCTGCCCAACACGATCCGCGACTACCTGGCCAAGGGCCCCTTCGAGAAGATCTCCGAGGACCACCCGGCCGTCGTCGAGGCCAAGACCGCGGTCACCGACCGCATCGAGCGCCTGCTGTCGATCAACGGTGAGCGCACCGTCGACTCCTTCCACCGCGAGCTCGGCCACATCATGTGGGAGTACTGCGGCATGGAGCGCACGGACGAGGGCCTGCGCAAGGCGATCGACCTCATCCGGTCGCTCAAGGAGGAGTTCTGGCGCAATGTCCGCGTCCTCGGCGCGGCCGACACCCTCAACCAGAGCCTCGAGAAGGCCGGCCGCGTGGCCGACTTCCTCGAGCTGGGTGAACTCATGTGCATCGACGCACTCCACCGCCGCGAGTCCTGCGGCGGCCACTTCCGGGCCGAGTCGGTCACCGACGACGGCGAGGCACTGCGCCACGACGACGAGTTCGCCTATGTCGCCGCCTGGGAGTTCGGCGGCGAGGGTGCGCCCGTCCTGCACAAGGAAGACCTGAACTACAAGTTCATCGAGCTGAAGCAGCGGAGCTACAAGTGAGCATGGAACTGACCCTCAAGATCTGGCGCCAGGCCGGACCCACGGCGAAGGGCGAACTCGTCACCTACGAGGTCAAGGACATCTCCCCGGACATGTCCTTCCTCGAGATGCTCGACGTCCTCAACGAGCGCCTCACCAGCGAGGGCACCGAGCCGATCGCCTTCGACAGCGACTGCCGCGAGGGCATCTGCGGCATGTGCGGCCTCATGATCTCCGGCGAGGCGCACGGGCCCGAGCGGACGACGACCTGCCAGTTGCACATGCGGTCCTTCCGCAGCGGCGAGACGATCACCATCGAGCCGTGGCGGGCCAATGCCTTCCCCGTCGTCCGCGACCTCGTCGTGGATCGCAGTGCCTTCGACCGGATCATCCAGGCCGGCGGCTACGTCTCGGTCAACACCGGTGCGGCTCCCGAGGCGCACGCGGTGCCGGTGCCCAAGGAGAAGGCCGACCGCGCCTTCGACTCGGCCAAGTGCATCGGCTGTGGCGCCTGCGTGGCGGCCTGCCCCAATGCCTCCGGGATGCTCTTCCTCGGCGCCAAGGTGACCCACCTCGGTGAGCTGCCGCAGGGCCAGCCGGAGCGCGGCGCGCGCGTCGTCAAGATGCTCGACGAGCACGACCTCGCGGGCTTCGGTGGCTGCACGAACATCGGGGAGTGCTCGGCCGCCTGCCCCAAGGAGATCCCGCTGGACGTCATCAGCACGCTCAACGCCGACCTGCGCAAGGCGGCACGCGGCGGCTGAGTCCAGGCCTGACACCTCGGGGGACCTGTCATGCACGAGCACATCACCAGCAGCGCACGGCGCCGCACCGCCCTCGCGGCGGTCGGCGCCGTCGCGCTCTCCCTCGCCGCGTGCGGGCCCACGGACCCGGACGACGAGGCGAGCAGCAGCCCGGACTACGAGCCGGTGAAGACGACGTCGACGACCGAGCCGCCCCCGTCCTCCTCGAGCACGCCGTCGGGGGAGCCCCGGCCCGACCCCCCGGACGGTGCCGACCTCCTCACCCGCGCCAAGGAGCGGATGTCGGTCATGAGCACAGTGACGATCGACGGAACCCTCGCGATGCAGCGGGATGGGAAGTCGAGCATCCCGATGAAGCTGCACTCCGCAGGGTCCATGGGTGGCGGGAGCTCCCAGGGCAAGCACGCGGGTGCCTCGACGACGACCCTGACCACGGACAACGGCGGCAAGCTCGAGCTGCACGCCCAGGGGTGGTTCCACTACTTCCGCGCCAACGACGCGTGGTTCGAGCGCCTCGGCACGGACGAGACACGCCTGGCCAAGTACTCCGGCCGGTGGCTCAAGATCCCCTACGACGACTCTCCCTTCGAGAACCTCAATCCCAACCAGCTCGTCAACGGCACCTTCTTCGGCGAGTCCCTCAAGCAGGTCCAGGTGGCCAGCACCTCCGGGTCGACCGACCAGCTGGACGGCAAGTGGGTCGGGCGTCTCCAGATCCCGGGGGCCGGCGATGACGAAGGGGTCCTACGGACCATGTGGGTCTCGCTGGACCCGGAGGCCCCCGAGGTCCTCAAGGTGACCTACGGCAAGAACAAGAACCGCGCGACCTACCGCTTCTCGAAGTGGGACGAGACGAACGACGACCTCACGCCGCCGAAGGGCGCCAAGTCGATCAACGAGGACCTCGTCAAGGGCATCGTCCCGCAGGAGGCAGGGTAAGCCCGGTGGCGGTGGGCGGCGTCAGGAGAGCCAGCCGACGCGGGTGACGAGCAGGGCGTAGCCGACGAAGGCGACGATGTCGATGACCCAGTGCGCGATGACCATCGGCGCGGTGCGACGGATGCGGAGGTAGACCGCACCGAGGAGCAGCCCCATCGCCACATTGCCGACGAAGCCGCCGATGCCCTGGTAGAGGTGGTAGGAGCCCCGGACGAGCGCGCTCGCGACGACGATGACGACCGGGGACCAGCCGGCCTCCCGCCATCGGGTGAAGAGGTAGCCGAGCATGATGACCTCCTCGAGGAGGGCATTCTGCCCGGCCGCGAGGACGAGGACCGGGATGGACCACCACGCGGCGGAGAGGTCCGAGGCCGCGATGGTCGTGTTGAGGTCGAGGGCGCGCGCGAGGAGGTAGAGGCCCAGGCCGGGGATGCCGATGACGGCTGCCAGGCCGAGCCCGATCGCGGTGTCGCGGAGGGGTTCTCGCCGATCGAGGCCGATGAGGTGGCTGGGGCGTTCGTGCTGGCGCGCGAGGAGGTGCAGGGCGAGGGCCACGGGCACGAGTGCGAGCGCGATCCCGACGAGCTGGTGGGTGAGGTCGAGCCAGGGTTGGTCGGGGGTCACCGACTGGTTCATCGAGGTGACCTGCCCGGACAGGCCCTCCTCCGCGGTGAGCTTGCGGACGAGGGAGAGGGCCGACCACACCGCGGAGGCCCCCAAGGAGACACCGAGGACGAGGACGGTCTCGGTCAGTGCCGTCCGGGGCGCGAGGGGTGGGGCGGTGGCCATGCACCCACCCTAGGGAGCGGTCGAAGGAGGCGGCGCCCCCTTCGCTCAGCCGAAGGCGACCTGACGGTAGTAGCGCACGAGGGGCTCCTGGCGGGCGACGCGCACGGGGCGGTTCTCCGCGAAGAACTGGAAGGTGGCCACACCCACCGAGACGACGAGGAGCCCGAGGACGAGCCCGACGAGGACGAGGGAGGCGGTGACGAAGCCGGTGACGGAGGCGATGCTCATGATGATGAATCCTTTCTACATCCGTTGAAGACACTATTAATCTACACACGTAGAAAGATGACGTCAAGCAGACCGCGTACCGTGAGCGGAATGAGCGAGAAGGAGACCTCGGAGCTGTCGCCGAGGATGCAGCTGATCCTCGAGTCCGCGACCCGGGTCGTCGCCGCCGGCGGCATGCGCGGCCTCACCCATCGGGCGGTCGACACGGAGGCAGGGCTGCCGCAGGGGAGCACCTCCGGCTATCTGCGCACCCGGCTGGCCCTCGTCACCGCCCTCGCCGAGTACATCGCGGCAGGGCTCATCGACAGCGTCGAGGAGCTCGCCGGCCAGCAGGAGGCGGGGGAGTCCGAGGCCGTCGTCATCGAGCACGCCCTCGACCTCTTCGCCGGGTGGTTGCGCGAGCCCGACGCCCTCCTCGCCAAGGCTGAGCTCACCCAGGAGGCGACGCGTCAGCCGGCCATCGCCGAGGCGCTCGCCCCGGCGCGTGACCGGATCGAGGGCATCGTCGCGCAGATCCTCACCGTGGCGGGGGCGGCTGATGTCACGACGGCGACCCCGGCGATCATCGCGGCCATGGAGGGGGTGCTCAACAGCGCCCTCACCCGTCCGGTCGACGAGCGTGAGGCCTATGTCCGTGACATCGGACGCCGGATCGTCATCGCCTTCGTGCCGACCGATTGACGGGCGTCAGCCCCGTCGGCAGCAGGATCCTAGGATGAGGCCATGAAGGTTCTCTCCGCCGTCGCCTGGCCGTACGCCAACGGCCCCCGTCACCTCGGCCACGTCGCCGGGATGAACGTCCCCTCGGATGTCTTCAGCCGGTACATGCGCATGGCGGGCCACGACGTGCTCATGGTCAGCGGGTCCGACGAGCACGGCACCCCGATCCTCGTGCAGGCCGACAAGGAGGGGATCACCGCGCGGGAGTTCGCCGACCGCAACCACCGCATCATCGCGCAGGAGTTCGCCGACCTGGGGTGCTCCTACGACCTCTACACGCGGACGACCTCGCGCAACCACTACCGGGTCGTCCAGGACCTCTTCGAGCAGTGTCTGGCGAACGGCTACTTCGTCGAGCAGACCCAGCAGGTCGCGCTCGACCCGCGGACCGGTCGCACCCTTCCCGACCGCTACATCGAGGGCACCTGCCCCCTGTGTGGCTACGAGGACGCCCGGGGTGACCAGTGCGACAACTGCGGGAACCAGCTCGAGCCGACCGACCTGAAGGACCCGCGCAGCAAGATCGACGGCGCGACGCCGCAGTTCGGCGAGACCGAGCACTTCTTCCTCGACCTGCCCGCGCTGGCGGACGCCCTGCGCGAGTACCTCCAGGAGCGCGAGGCCACCGGCACCTGGCGTCCGAATGTCATCAACTTCAGCCTCAACATCCTCGACGACATCCGCCCCCGGGCGATGACCCGTGACATCGACTGGGGCATCCCCCTGCCGGGAGAGCTCGGGGAGAAGTACCCGACGAAGCGCCTCTACGTGTGGTTCGACGCCGTCATCGGGTACCTGTCCGCGTCGATCGAGTGGGCCCGTCGCGCCGGTGACCCGGAGCGGTGGCGCGAGTGGTGGAACGGCTCCGACGCGAGCTCGTACTACTTCATGGGCAAGGACAACATCACCTTCCACAGTCAGATCTGGCCGGCGGAGCTGCTCGCGTACTCCGGCGCGGGGGCGAAGGGGGGAGCTCCCGGGCCGCTCGGCGAGCTCAACCTCCCGTCGGTGGTCGTCGCGAGCGAGTTCCTCACGATGGAGTCCAGGCAGTTCTCCTCCAGCCGCGGCCACGTCATCGGCCTGCGTCACGTGCTCGAGGACTTCGGGCCCGACGCCCTGCGGTACTACATCTGCGCCGCGGGCCCGGAGACCCAGGACTCGGACTTCACCTGGCCGGACTTCGTCCAGCGCAACAACTCCGAGCTCGTCGGGGGCTGGGGCAACCTCGTCAACCGGACCGCCTCGATGGTCGCGAAGAACTTCGGCGAGATCCCGCAGCCGGGGGCGCCCGAGCCGGTCGACGAGGCCGTGCTCGCCCGCGTGACCGAGGGCTTCGACGAGGTGGGCGAGCTGCTCTCGCGCAACCGGCAGAAGGCCGCCCTCGCCGCCGCGATGCGGGTCGTCGCCGACGTGAACAAGTACGTCACCGACACCGAGCCCTTCCGACTCAAGGGAGAGGACCAGCGGGAGCGGCTGGCGACGGTGCTGCACACGCTCACCCAGTGCGTCAGCGACTGCAACCTGCTGCTGGCTCCCTTCATCCCGCACGCCGCCAACCGCGTCGACGTGGTCCTCGGCGGCAGCGGTGACCTCGTGCCCATGCCCCGGGTCGAGGAGGCCGAGGACCTCGACGGCGGGCCGGGCTACCCGATCATCACGGGTGACTACGACGCCTTCCCCGCGTGGGCGAGCACCCCCGTGACCGTGGGTACCTCGATCGGCAAGCCGACGCCGGTCTTCACCAAGCTCGACCCCGAGGTCGTCGTCGAGACCGAGCGCGCGGCCATGGCCGAGGGGAACTGATGGGCGGGCGCGGAGAGGTGCCCGGCCGGCCCGACCCCCTTCCCATCGCCGTCGTCGACAACCACACCCACCTCGACATCCGCCGCGACGACATCCCGGATGCCATCGCGCCGGACGGGGGCGAGGAGCGGACGACGGAGGACGTCGCCGCCGCGCTCGCGACAGCCGCCGCGGTGGGGGTGGACCGCGTCGTCCAGGTCGGGTGCGACCTGGAGAGCGCGCGCTTCACCGTCGCACAGGTGGACCGTCACCCCGCCATGCTCGGAGCAGTTGCCCTGCACCCCAACGAGGTTCCTGCCCTGGCCGAGGCCGGCCGGCTCCAGGAGGCCTGGGCAGAGATCGAGGAGCTCGCGGCGCACCCGCGCATCCGGGCGGTGGGAGAGAGCGGTCTCGACCACTTCCGGACCGGGCCGGAGGGGCACGCGGCGCAGGAGGAGTCCTTCCGCTGGCACATCGATCTTGCCAAGCGCACCGGCAAGGCCCTGCAGATCCACGACCGGGACAGCCACGAGGACGTCCTGCGGATCCTCGCCGACGAGGGCGCTCCGGAGACGACCGTGCTCCACTGCTTCAGCGGCGATGCCGCCATGGCGCGGGAGTGCATCGACCGCGGCTACCTGCTGTCCTTCGCCGGGACGGTGACCTTCAAGAGTGCCGGTGACCTGCGGGAGGCCTTGGCCATCACACCCCTCGACCAGGTCCTCGCGGAGACCGATGCTCCCTACCTCACGCCCTCCCCGGAGCGCGGCAATGCCAACGCCCCGTACCTCCTCCCGCACACCGTCCGGGTCATGGCCCGGACGCGCGGCGTGGACGTGCCGACGATGTGCCGTGCCGTCTCGGACAACGCGGCGAGAGTGTACGGACCGTGGTGACCTGCGTCGCGTCCGTTATCAAAACTTGACCTGAGCGTTTTGTCTCCGGCACAGTAGGTCGCCGTTGGCCGGGGCCGGTTTCCCCTGATTCGCTCGCCGACATCGGCCCCGCCACCTCTGGGTCCCTGTCGTGCGAGCTCACCGGTGCCCGGGAGGAGCAATCATCGGAGCACAGTGAGTTCACCCGCGATCCGCCGCATCACCCAGGCCGGCGTCGTCGGCGCCCTGGCGCTCGGCGTCTCGGGCGTCGTCGTCATGGACAAGTCCGTCGCCCTGTCCGTCGACGGGGAGTCCTCCACGGTCCACGCCTTCGGCGGCACCGTCGGCGACGTCCTCGACAAGCAGGGCATCGACCTCGGTCCCCATGATGTCGTCAGCCCCGCCGTCGACGCGCCCGTCGAGGACGACCAGAAGATCGTCGTGCGGTACGCCCGCAAGCTCACGCTCACCGTGGACGGCAAGGAGCGGACCTTCTGGACGACCGCCACGACCGTCGGCGACGCGATGAAGGAGTTGGGCATCCGGGGCGCGAGCGACGCCGAGCTCTCCGCCTCGCGGAGCAAGGCCATCGGTCGTGACGGCCTCGATCTCGAGGTCAACACCCCGAAGGACATCACCCTCCTCGTCGGTGGCAAGCGCTCCACGGAGACCGTGACCGCGTCGACCATCGAGGCCGCCCTCGAGCAGGCCGAGGTCCGCTACGACTCGAACGACCTCGT
>DXAR01000006.1 GCA_019116945.1 Candidatus Janibacter merdipullorum
CCTCGAGAAGTTCCAGGGCAAGACCGCCGACGCCCCGATGTGCATGACCTGCGGCACCAAGATGCGTCCCGCCGGCTCCTGCTACGTCTGCGAGGGCTGCGGCTCGACCAGCGGGTGCAGCTGATCCGCTGCAACGAGTAGCGAAGGGAGGCCAGCCGGTTACCGGCTGGCCTCCCTTCGTCGTGCGTGCCCTTCTTCGGGTATTAAGTGCTTGTCATAGCGCTTGTTTCAGCTCGTGCACGTCGGCATCGATCTGATCAGGAGGCGGCGGCCGCCGTGAGGTAGATGCTCTGGGGTAGGGGTGTGTGCAGTTGCCAGGTGAAGGCGATGGGACGCTCACCCTTGTGGCTCTCGTAGGTCGCCGGCCCGAGGAAGACATATGGGGCGCCTGAACCGAAGTCGGTCGCCTTGCTCTCCCGGGAGAAGAGCAGGATGTGATTGCCTCGCTCCGCATGGTGGATGTAGCGCTGGCCGGTGGCTGATGCCACCGACGTGCTCGACTGCGACTCCCAGTGGAATTTCGTCGGGCTGATGGCGAAGTCGCGGTACATCGTGGTGGGCGAGTAGTCCGCCTCGGACTTCTTCAAGGTGATGAAGAAGGCGTCGGCAGGGATGGCGGGGGAGTGGAGGACACCTTCTCTGAAGCTGTTGGGCGCGCGACCGTCCACCGTGGCGTAGCGCAGTGCAGTGACTGCTTCCTCCCGGGTATAGCGCGCGTGGACACGGAGCGGCAGCGGACCCAGGTCACCCAGTAGTGGCTGGGTGACGTGCTGCGCTTGGTCCAGCGAGAGGTTGATGACCTGCCGGAGATCGTCCCGGAGGTTGTGTTCGTCGCGTAGCGCGCGCAGGCCCGCGGCGTAGGAGGTGAAGCCACCTCCGTCGGTCCACAGCGAGAAGAACAGCATGCGTCCGAACTCCTGCATCCGGGGACTGGCGTCCCCGTATGCCGGAGCGTCGTCGCTCAGCCACGTCAGGTATGCCCGTGCGCGTTCGGGGTCGTCGACGTGGACAAAGGCGCGTACTCGCTTCAGAAGTGGGGGCTCCAAGGGGCCGGACTGGGCTACCTGCACGTCCGCGTCCCGACGAAGTTGGGTCCAGGACCGCGGGCTCTTGAGGACATCGGAGAGCTCGGCGCCAGACTCCTCGAGGAAGGTCTTGAGCTCACCGGTCGGGTGCGCCTTCAGCTCACGCACGAGGGCCCGCTGCGTGGAGACGGTCTGCGCCTTGATGTTCTCCAGGACGATGTCCTGGGACTGTTCGTCGAGCAAAATCTGACAGCCCGAGGGCAGGAAGGGGAAGCCCTTCTCGACCTGATGTCGCAGACCTTTGCGTGTCCCGCCAGCCATCGCGCGGAAACGATCGGCGAACCGGAAGTGCTTGTTCTGGTGACCCACGAAGTCCAGAGCAGTCAGGACTGCCTTGCCTGTCGCCCGGCGAAGGCCCCGGCCGAGCTGTTGCAGGAAGACGGTCGCCGACTCTGTCGGGCGGAGGAAGAGGACCGTGTCTACGGCAGGGAGGTCGACCCCTTCGTTGAACATGTCCACCGTGAAGACCACCGAGAGCCGGCCCTCCCGCAGGTCCCGTAGAGACTGAGTCCGGTCGGCGCTGCCCGGGGCGGACGTGACGGCAGCCGCGGGGACACCTGCCTGCGTGAACGTGCGGGCCATGTACTCCGCGTGCTGGACCGACACGCAGAATCCGAGGGCTCGCATGCGGCGCGGGTCGGCCACCTTGTCGCGGACCGCCTGCAGGATCAGCGCAGCACGAGCGTCGTTGCCGGTGTACAGGTTCTCCAGCTGGGCTGTGTCGTAGGTGCCCCGCTTCCACGTCAGGCCAGTGAGGTCAGTGCCGTCGGCAATGGCGAAGTAGTGGAAGGGGGTGAGCAGCTCCGAGGCCAACGCATCCCACAGTCGCAACTCTGCGGCGATCCGACCGTCGAAGAACTCCTGCGCGACGTCAACTCCGTCGGTGCGCTCTGGAGTGGCCGTGAGGCCCAAGAGCTCCTTGGCGCGAAGGTGAGTCAGGAGGTCGCGATACGTGCGGGCTTGTGCGTGGTGGAACTCATCGACGACCAGGATGTCGAAGTGCTCCGGTGGGATAGCGGTGACCCCATACGAGTTAAGGGACTGCACCGACGCGAAGACGTGGTCCCACCGCTCGGGACGCTTGCCTCCGACGTACTCCTCACCGAAGTTCTGGTCCCGTAGGACCTCACGGTAGGTCCGCAGGCTCTGCGTGAGGATCTCCTGCCGGTGCGCCACGAACAGCAGTCGTGGCCGCCGACCCAACCGTTCTGCCAGGCGCCGATAGTCCAGGGCTGCCAGGACGGTCTTCCCGGTCCCGGTCGCAGCGACGACGAGGTTGTGGTGCCGATCGTGCACGATCCGCTCGACGTCGAGGGACTCCAGCATCTCCGCCTGGTATGGATAGGGCTGCACATCCAGGCCCGAGATGGAGATCGTCGAGGAGTCTGTAGTCCGCTTACCTGATGCCTCTGCGAGAGCATCATCGAGGCGGTCACGGTCCTTGTCGGGGTCGTAGGGCTCGAACGAGGTGTCGTTCCAATAGGTCTCGAAGGTCGCGGAGAACTTCTGCATCAGCGCAGGAGTCGCGATCGCCGAGAGGCGGACGTTCCACTCGACCCCGTCGAGGAGCGCAGCCCGGGACAGATTCGAGGACCCCACGTAGGCGGTGTCGAACCCGGTCCTTCGGTTGAACAGCCATGCCTTGGCATGTAACCGGGTGCGGTAGGCGTCGTATTGGATCCGGACCTCGGCGCCGAAGTCGTAGACCAGCCGGTCCAGTGCTGCGCGCTCAGTGGCCCCCATGTAGGTCGTCGTGATGACGCGAAGGGGGACGCCGCGCTCGCGAAGCCGTCGCAGCTGAGGCTCGAGGAGCCGTAGTCCGTACCACTTGACGAAGGCGATGAGGAGGTCCACCGAGTCGGCGGTCGTCAGCTCAGCTCGCAGCTCGGAGCCCAGGCTTGGCTCTCCGATCGAGTTCGTCAGCAGCGCGGCGTCCGACAGTGGAGTAGCCGGTCTCTCCGGAGGCACGTACTCAATGCCGGGTCCAGGCGGACGATGGACGAAGAAGAGCTGACTGCTGCGGCCCACCAGCATGTCCGGCACATCCCCCAGGTCGCCGAGGACCCGGTTGACGAGATCGAGCCGCCGCTCTCGGTTCCTCTCAGTGGCCAGAGCGCGTTCGACGACCGCGCCGACGTGGCGGGCAAGAATATGCGGCTCGTCGCCATCGTCCAGGGGCTCTTCGAGGACCTCGGTTGCCGTGTGTTGATCCAACAACTCCTGCAGGCGCGCGGTGAGCAGTGACTCGTAGAGCCCTTCCGGCAGCGCATCTTCGTCACTCACACTGGCGAGCTTGGCAGATGAGTGAGACAGCGGGGACGTCTGCGGGTGCCCATTCCAGGGTGAGGAGCTCGTGTGCCGGCAGCCACGTCATCTCCTCGTGCTCGGACAGCTGCGGAAGGCCGCCGGTGAGAGAACACCAAAAAGTCCGCAACGTGACGATGGCAGAGTCGTACTCGTGACGCGTGGTGGTGACCGGGTCACCCACGTCGATCTCGCAGCTGAGCTCCTCTGCGATCTCTCGCTTGAGGGCTTCCCGGGCGCCTTCACCTGGCTCAATCTTGCCTCCAGGGAACTCCCAAGACCCCGCGAGCGGTCCACCCGGGCCGCGCCTGGTGCAGAGGATGGTGCCTCCCGACTCGATGACGGCACCTACGACGTCGAGGCTCTTCTTCACGAGCGTGAGCTTAGGGGGACCCGACGTCACTGCGGTGGGTGACGTGGACCGTGCTACGGGTGGATGAACCCATGAACGGGAAGTCCAACTCCTCGACAGCGACCTCGACGAACCCCCAGATGTCCTGGGAGCCTCGGCCACCGTCAGCGTGTGGCCGTCGAAGACGAAGCGATCGCCCAAGCGCAGGTCGGTCATCGCGACTTCTTCCACGGGCTCTCCCTTCGCTGCTATCCACCCTGGCCTGGACGGGGAGCGTTGTCACACCTCACTGTCACACTAGAACACATGTTCGAGGAGGAGCTGGCGATGGTGGAGGAGTCCTTCAGGGGACTGGGCAGGGCGCGCGAGGGGGTGGACGAGCGCGGCGGCCGGGCCGACGAGCGCACGCTGACGCAGGTGCTCACGGCGACCGAGCGCCTCAGACGGGCGGCCGATGCACTCGAGCTCACGGTCATCGGCCAGACGATGCGGTGGGGTGAGGAGCGAGGGCCGGACGGGCTCTACCACCCGGTGCACCTGGCCGAGGGGGAGTCGGCCGAGTTCGCCGCCGAGGCAGTGGCGCTGGCGACGAGGGCGGGTCCGTGGGAGGCCGGCGCCCGGTGCGATCTGGCCGGACGCGCGGTCACGGACCTGCGTCCCTTGGCCGACCTCGTCGCCGACGGCCTCCTTCGGGTCAGGGCGGTGGAGATCGTCGCCAAGGAGACCCGCGAGGCGAGCGCCCCGGCCGTCGCGGCCGTCGTCGAGCACCTGCTGGACCCCATTCGCGGTCGCCCCGGCTCCATCCGGGTCGTCGAGCTCGAGGAGCGGGAGCTGCGCAAGGCGGTCCGTCGGATCCTCCAGCGCGTGGAGCCGGAACTGCTGCGCCGCAAGGCCGAACGCAACCGGCGACACCAGCTCAAGGTGGCCTTCGCGGCCGGTCCGGTCGGCACCACCGACATGTACGCCACCCTCCCCAGCGAGATGGCGCTCGCCCTCAAGGAGGCCATCGAGGTCGTCGCCAAGCAGCTGCGCGAAGAGGACCCCGAGATGAGTGCGGACGCGGCCCGGGCCCACGGCCTGGCCGACCTCGCCCTTCGCGGCGTGGACGTCTCGACGAGCATCCGCATCGGCATCCCCGTCATCACCTCGGCCGCCTCCCGGCTGGCCTTCGCCCCCTACGAAGGGGGCGAAGGCGCCGGCTCCACCCTCGGCCAGGAGCTCCACGGGCCGACCGCTAGAGAAGGACGGTTCGTCACGGGGGAGGGGGCCGACGCGGTGGACGTCATCCCCGAGGAGTGGGCGGGGGACGCCGTCACCTCGCAGGTCCCCACGACCATCGGCCCCGGCGGCCAGCCCTCCTGGATCAGCGGTTGTGACATCCCGGGCGTCGGCTTCATCCCCGCCGACGTCGTCGCCGGACTGACGACCCACCTCGACACGAAGGTCTCGCGGGCCCTCATCGACGCCCGCACCGGGGTGCTCGTCGAGACCTCCAACCCGCGCTACGTCGTCACCGGCGCGATGCGCGAGTTCGTCGCCGCCCGCGACGAGACCTGCCGGATGTGGGG
>DXAR01000045.1 GCA_019116945.1 Candidatus Janibacter merdipullorum
CTGGCAGGAGCGCCTCGAGCTGCACCTGGGCGAGATCGTCGCCTTCTTCGTCAACACCTACGGCGACGAGCTCGCCGAGGTCATCTCGGTGACCGTCGAGCGCTGGGACGCCGACGAGGCGAGCGAGCGGATCGAGCTCTTCGTCGGTCGGGACCTGCAGTTCATCCGGATCAACGGCACGGTCGTCGGGGCGCTCGCGGGGCTCGTCATCCACTCCGTCGCCGTCCTCATCGCCTGACCCCCGTCGGGGTCAGCGGCTCGGGGTCAGCGGCTCAGCGCGATGGTCTGGTGGGCGGTTCCCTCACCGGGGCGGAGGGTCGCCGAGGAGGCGGCGATGTCCGCCGGGGAGAGGTCGCCGGTCGGCCGCTCGGGCAGGCGCAGCCGCATCGCGGGCTTCTCGACGAAGCGCCACGAGGCGAGCGCGAGGGGATAGGTCAGGGCGAGCGAGACGAACGCGAAGACCCAGACCGGGGCGATGCCGAGCCCGACCATCCCGAGGACCTGCTGGACCGGGTAGCCGTAGATGTAGAGGCCGAAGGAGACGTCCTCCGACGCCGCGATCGAGGTCCGCCACGTCGACCCGATGTGGAGGAGGAGGTAGGTCAGCGGGATCGCCGTGAAGGTGTTGAGGACCATCTCCGAGGTGAAGCCGGCCGCGACGACGAGCGCGGCGGAGCCCGCGGCGAGCGCGTGCGAGGTCGGGATGCGGTCCTTGAGGGCGTAGGCGAGGACGCCGGCGGCGAAGAAGGGCAGGAGGCGCAGCCCGTCGTTGATCATGTGTGCCGGGCCGTCGAGGTCACCGATGGTCCACCCGATGATCGGCAGGGTGACGACGACGACCCCGGCCGAGAGGGCGAGGTGGCGGCGCACCCAGGCGACGCCGAGCGCCGCCCCGCAGAGGAGGTAGGCGATGAACTCGTGCATGAGTGACCAGAAGGAGCGGTTCCAGTTCTCCCCTTCCGGCGAGGCGGCGAGGGTGTCGCCGATGTCGCGGGTGTGGATGACGAGGCTCGCGTTGTCCACGACGTAGGCGAGCGAGTCCAGAGGGTTCCACCCCTGGCCGCTGATGGCGGCGCCGAGGGGGGCGAAGACGAAGGCGATGATGACGAGGCAGGCCCAGAAGCCGGGGAAGATCCGCTGGGCGCGACGCCACAGGTAGTACCCGAAGCCGTTGCGCAGTCGGCTGCCGGCGATGAGGAAGCCGGAGAGGGCGAAGAAGCCGTTGACGCTGTTGTCACCGATCCACTTCAGCGCGCTGGAGCCGTATCCACCGAGGGTCCAGGAGTGGGCGAGGATCACGGCAGCCGCGAGGATCAGCCGGACGGCGTTGAGGGCGTTGTCCCGACTGGACAGGGTGGACCCGATCGGTGTGGACATGACGCTCGACGGTAACGAAAAGGTCACGGGCCGTCATCTTCAGAGGGTGGTTGGGTGACCGGCCTCACCCTCGTCGGGGCTCAGCGCAGCGGGTCGAAGGGGGTGAGCTCGGGGGCCGGGCGGCCCGTCACCATGGCCTTCGCGAGGAGCTGACCGGTGGCCGGGCCGAGCGTCATCCCCCACATGCCGTGACCGCCCGCGATGTGGACGCGGGGGGAGCTCGTGGTGCCGATGAGGGGGAGCCCGTCGGCCGTGCAGGGCCGCGAGCCGACCCACTCGTCCTGCCGGTCCTCGAGGTCGACGCCGGTGAGGAAGGGCCGGGTGGCCTCGACGACCGCGTCGACCCGGCGCTGGTCGAGCGGGGCCTCCGGTGGCCGGAACTCCATCATCCCGGCGACGCGCAGCCGGTCGCCGAGGGGCGTGCAGGCCACCCGCTGCGAAGGGAGGTAGACCGGCCCCTTGGGGGTGTGGTCGATGGGGACGCTGAAGCTGTAACCGCGGCCGGCCTGGACGTGCGTGCGCACGCCGAAGGGGCGGGCGAGCTCGTCCAGCCAGGTGCCGGTGGCGAGGACGGCCCGGTCGAAGGTCTCGGTGCCGGCCTGCGCGATGGCGAGACGGACCCCCTTCGTCTCGTCGGTGATGCCGGTGACCCGGGAGCCCTCGTGGATCGTGGCGCCGCGGCCTCGGACCGAGGCGGCGAGCGCGTCGACGAACTCGATGGGGTTGACGTAGCGCTGGCCGAGGAGGCGGATGCCGGCGCCGACGGCGTCGGAGAAGGTGGGCTCCGCGGCGCGGACCTCGTCGCCGGTGAGCTCTTCGAAGCCGACGTCCTGACCCGAGGCTGCGATGTGCTGGAGCTCGGTGAGGAGGAAGTCGGTCTCGTCCTTCGTCCGGTACCCGGCGATGAAGGAGGTGGCCTCCCGGGCCGGCGAGGTGACGCCCCCTTCGGCGAGGGCGTCGAAGGCGGGCAGCGCGCACTCGTTGATCGGGACGAGGGCGCGCATCGAGCGGGACCAGCGGCGCATCGTGCTGTTGCGGGTGAAGGTCGCGAGGAAGCGCAGCAGGCGCGGGTCGCCGGTCACCGGCACGTAGACCGGGGAGGCCGGGGAGATGACCGCCTTGACGCCGTAGGAGAGGACGGCAGGATCGGGAAGGGGGGTGGAGAGGCCGGGCGTGATCCAGCCGGCGTTGCCCCACGAGGAGCCGGCGCTGACGCCCTCGCTGTCGAAGACCTCGACCTCCACGCCGTGCTCCTGGAGGAACCACGCAGTGGAGAGGCCGACCATGCCTGCGCCGACGACGGCGACCTTGCGGGGAGCGGGAGTCTGGGTGTTCATCGTGTCCTCTCAGGCCGGGCCCCGGGGTCTCCGGCGACCTCTTGGCCCACTGTGCCCCAGGTCACGTCGGCGGGCAAAAGCATTGCGGGGATTATCCTGTGCACCGCCGGGCCTCTAGCTCAACCGGTCAGAGCTGCGGACTTTTAATCCGTAGGTTGTGGGTTCGAGTCCCACGGGGCCCACTCGGCCCGCCCCGGCCGCACGGGCGATTCCCAGTCGGGACTGCTGGGATGGGCCCATGAGCGGCGCCATCATCCTGGACATCGTCCTGCTGCTCGTGCTCGGCGCCTATGCGACCGGCATGTACCGCGCGGGACTCGTCGCAGGTGCGCTGTCCATCGTCGGGCTCCTCGGCGGCGGCCTCCTCGCCCTGTGGGGACTGCCCGCACTCCTGCAGGAGTGGTCCCTGGCCGCCGAGGACCCGCTCGTCCGCGGCCTCGCGCTCATCGTCGGTGTCCTCGCCGCGGCCGCCCTCGGGCAGCAGTTGGGGGCGAGGCTCGGCGAGCGCTGGCGGTCCTGGGTGACCTTCGAGCCGGCGAAGGTGGCCGACTCGCTCCTCGGCGCCGTCGCGGCCGTCGTCGTGGGGGCTGGCCTCATCTGGTTCCTCGCGGGTGCGGTCATCGGGACACTGCCTTCGCCGGCGCCGCAGGCCGTGACGAGCTCCCGCGTCCTGCAGGGCATCGACCGCGCGATGCCCGCAGAGGCGGACCGGGTCCTCAGCAATGCCTACAACGCCCTCGACGTCAACGGCTTCCCGCGGGTCTTCACCGGGGTCGCCCCCGAGGCCATCCGACCGGTCGACCCGCCGGACCCCGGTGTCGTCGAGGGGCAGGGCGTCGAGGCGGCCGCCGACTCGGTGGTCAAGGTGACCGGCATGGCAGCGGATTGCGGTCGCGGGTCCTCGGGCAGCGGCTGGGTCGCGGCACCCCAGCGCGTCGTCACCAACGCGCACGTCGTCGCCGGCGTGGACCGGCCGAGCGTCCAGGTCGGCGGCGAGGGGCAGCGGTACGCCGCGACCACGGTCGCCTTCGACCCCCAGCGGGATGTCGCCGTCCTCGCCGTGCCCGGCCTGGACGCACCGGCCCTGCCCTCCGGCGAGTCGCAGGAGCACGGTGACGCGGTCGTCGTCGCCGGATTTCCGCTCGGCGGCCCCTACGACGTCGAGCCCGGACGCGTCCGGGACCGGATCGAGGCCCGGGGCGCCGGCATCGACGGCACGCTCGGCGCCACCCGGGACGTCTACTCCGTGAGCGCCCGGGTCGAGCAGGGCAACTCGGGCGGCCCGCTCCTCTCGACGACGGGTCAGGTGGTCGGCACGGTCTTCGCCAAGTCCGTCAGCAGCTCCGGCACCGGCTATGTCCTCACCCTCGACGAGACCCGCCCCGTCCTCGAGGAGGGGACCCGGGCGACCGAGGCCGTCGACACGGGGTCCTGCTCGGGCTAACCGTGGGGTCTCTGGGCCGCGAAGTCTCCCGCGGGCCGGGATGGAGCGGCATGACCGTGAAATATGCAGGCCATCCTGAGGTTTCCCGGTCAATGGGCTGTTCCCCGGTCATCACCTGCCCGGACGAAGGGAGCGAAGGGAGACGTCAGGAGCGGTCGGGCGAGGTCCGGGCGTGGTGCCACCCCTTCGTGTGGAGCGAGCACCGCTGGGGGGCACGGGCACTGGCCGCCTCGCGCCCACCGAGCAGCCGTCGTGACGTCCAGCGGATGCGCCGGCGGCCCAGGAGCGCCGCGACGACGAGCAGCGCGGTGACCTCGGGCCAGTGTGGCGCCGGCCAGTTGTCCGGGGCCGGTGGGTAGCCACCCCCGGCGAGGCCCGCGGCCCGCTCGAAGTGGTTGCGGGACGAGGGGAAGAAGGCCTCGTCGACGAAGTACAGGACCGGGAAGCTCAGCGGACCCGCCACGACGCTGCCGAAGGCCCACTGGTCGATGTGGCGCGACTCGTGCCTGACGAGCGCCGCCTCCTCACCGCGGTGCCGGGAGATGTTGGGTCCGTACCGCATGGAGCCGGTCTCCCGGGCGATGCCGTACCTCACGGGGTTGCCGGGCGTGGGCGCCGGGATCCAGCTGACGAAGACGTCGCCGACGACCGTCCCTCCTCCGCTGCTGCGCGGCGGTGCCCAGAAGACGACGAGCATCCTCGCCGTGGAGCACGTGCTCATGCCGGCGGCTCGCCCACCGAGCAGCGCCAGCCCGGAGGACGGGGCGACGAGCACGGCGCGGGTGGCGGCCCGGGCCGGGTGGGGAGCGGCGTCGGGGAGAGGGGGCTCGGGCCGGATGTCCCCGTCGTCGGTGATGTGGCTGTGGCAGCGGACGTGGTCGGTCGTCCCCGCCTGGACGCGGGTGAGGCCGCCGACGACGAGCAGGACAGTCAGGCAGGTGAGGACCACCGTGGCGATCCGGTGGTGCCGGGCGCACGTGGTGCAGGTCCGGGAGCGACGGCGCCGGCGACGGCGGAACCACGGCAGCGACCAGATGAG
>DXAR01000046.1 GCA_019116945.1 Candidatus Janibacter merdipullorum
GAGGACGGCGAGGGCGCCGCGCCGGCCGCCGAGCACGGCGCCGGCGAGCATGATGCCGAGCGACTGGGCGGTGATCGGCACGGCATTGCCGAAGGGGGCGACCGCCGGGATGAGCCCGAGCACGGCGATGATGCCGGCGAAGGTCGCGATCTGGGCGAGGCTGCGCCCGGTCGATGTCGGGGTCGTGGCGGCCAAGGGGTGCCTTCCGTTCGGTGTGGATCGTGCTCGCGGCGGAGGTCCGCGCGGGCATCATCCCACCCCCCTGTGGATTCTCGAGATGCGGTCCGCCGGATTTTCATTACCGTTCTGCAGAACGCGCGCCGGGGAGGTCCGCGGGAAACGCCACCAACTCAGGGAGGAGTGGGCCGCGGGCATGGACGCCGTCGAGACCGTCGAGACCGAGGTTCGCGAGCTCATCCGCCGGACCGGGCTGGATCCGGTGCGCGAGACCGCCGAGGTGGCCGACCTCGTGCGCTCGGCCGTCACCGACTACGACGAGCGCAGCACGCACGGCGGCCTCCCGGTCCTCGGCAATCTCGAGGCGGCCGTCAAGGCGGTCCTCGACACGGTCGCCGGCTTTGGCCCGCTCCAGCAGTACTTCGACGACCCGCTCGTCGAGGAGATCTGGATCAACAGTCCGAGCCAGGTCTTCGTCGCCCGCAGTGGTGTGGCGGAGCTGACGACGACGGTGCTCACCGGGGACGAGGTGCGCGACCTCGTGGAAAAGATGCTCAAGTCCTCGGGGCGACGCATCGACCTGTCCTCGCCCTTCGTCGACGCGACCCTGCCCGACGGCAGCCGCCTGCACGTCGTCATCCCGGACATCACCCGGGACCACTGGGCGGTCAACATCCGCAAGTTCGTCGTCAAGGCCGACCACCTGGACGACCTGGTCCGGCTGGGGACCCTGACGCCGGAGGCGGCGACCTTCCTCCACGCCGCCGTCGCCGCCGGGCTGAACATCCTCGTCGCCGGCGGGACCCAGGCCGGCAAGACGACCCTTCTCAACTGCCTCTCCTCGGCCCTGCCCCCGCGCGAGCGCGTCATCACGTGCGAGGAGGTCTTCGAGCTGAAGATCCCGAAGCGGGATGTCGTCTCGATGCAGTGTCGTCAGTCGAGCCTCGAGGGGACGGGCGAGATCCCGCTCCGGCGCCTCGTCAAGGAGGCCCTGCGGATGCGCCCCTCCCGGATCATCGTGGGGGAGGTGCGTCAGGCCGAGAGCCTCGACCTGCTCATCGCTCTTAATTCAGGACTTCCCGGGATGTGTACGATCCACGCGAACTCCGCCCGTGAGGCGGTGACGAAGATGTGCACCCTGCCGCTGCTCGCGGGTGAGAACGTCGGTTCGCGCTTCGTCGTGCCGACCGTGGCCGGGTCGATCGACCTCGTCGTGCACGCGGCCCTCGAGGCCGACGGCACCCGCCGGGTGCGTGAGATCGTCGGCCTCCCGGGACGGATCGAGAACGACGTCGTGGAGATCAGTGACATCTTCACCACCCGTGAGGGGCGGCTCGTCCGGGCCGACGGCTTTCCGCCGCACCGGGAGCGCTTCGAGCGTGCGGGGTACGACCTCGCTGCCCTGCTCGCGGGCGGTCACGCATGACCGGCGTCCTCGTGGGGGCCGTCCTCGGCGTCGGCCTCTTCCTCATCTGGTGGTCCATGTGGCCGCAGGAGGAGACTCCGCGGAAGGAGAAGCAGGAGCACCGCGTCCTGCGTCGACTCCGCGACGACCTGGCCCAGGCCGGGTACCGCGGCATCGGTCCGGTGGGCCTGCTCGTCGCCTGCGCCGTCGCCTTCCTCCTCGTCCTCGTTACGGTCACCGCGATGACCTCGGTCCCGGCCATCGCGCTGTGCTTCGCGGTCATGGCGGGTTGGGTCCCGGTGGCCGCCGTCCGCATGCGGGCGCGGTCACGCCGAGCCCATCTACGGGAGCTGTGGCCGGATGCCGTCGACAACGTCACGAGTGCGGTCCGGGCCGGTCTCGCCCTTCCGGAGGCGCTCGCCCAGCTCTCGGTGCGGGGCCCGGAGGAGCTGCGTCCCGCCTTCGCCGAGTTCGCCAGCGACTACCGGACGACGGGCCGCTTCAGCGACTGCCTGGACCGGCTCAAGACGCGGCTCGCCGACCCGGTGGGGGACCGCCTCGTCGAGTCCCTAAGGATCGCCCGTGAGGTGGGCGGGTCCGACCTCGGCTCCCTCCTGCGGACCTTGTCGACCTTCCTCCGCGAGGACGCCCGGACGCGCAGCGAGCTGGAGACCCGGCAGTCGTGGACGGTCAACGCCGCGCGACTGGCCGTCGCGGCACCGTGGATCGTCCTGGCCCTGCTGTCCACCCGTCCCGAGTCCGTCCAGGCGTACAACAGCGCCATGGGCGCGGCCGTGCTCGCGGTCGGAGCCACCGCGACAGTGCTCGCCTACCGGATCATGGTGCGCATCGGCCGGCTCCCGGAAGAGGAGCGGGTGCTGCGATGACCGACCTCGTCCACACGATCGGCCTCGGGCGCAGCGGTGCCCTGCTCGGCCTCCTCCTCGCGCTCGGCCTGATCCTCGTCCACCAGGGGCTCCCACGGCACCGTCAGGCGACCCTCGACGACCGCCTCGCGCCCTACCTCCGGGACACCCCCAGGCCCTCGCGGCTGCTGGAGCCGCCGGAGGTGCCGTTCACCGCGATCATCCCGGCGGTGCTCCGGCCCCTCGTCGGTGACTTGGCCCGGCGGGTCGAGTCCGTGCTCGGCGGGACGAGCTCGGTGCGCCGCCGCCTGCTCCGGGCCGGTCGGTACCCGGACACGGACCACTTCCGGGCCGAGCAGGTGATCTACGGGTTCGGTGGAGCGGCACTCGGTGGCTTCCTCGGAGTCCTCTTCGTCACGGGGAAAGGACGCTCCCCGGTCTTCCTGCTCGTCCTCGTTGTCCTCGGCTTCGCCTGCGGTGTCGTCCTCAGAGACTCGCTGCTCTCCCGGGAGGCAGACCGCCGTGAGGCCCGGATGCTCGCCGAGTTCCCCACTGTCGCAGAGCTGCTCGCTCTGGCCGTCGGTGCGGGCGAGGGCGCCCCCGGTGCTCTCGAGCGGGTCGTGCGCCTCTCCCACGGCGAGCTCTCCGACGAGCTCGGCCGGTGCCTGGCCGATGCCCGTGCCGGCGCCAGCCTGCCCGTCGCGCTGCAGGGGTTGGCCGACCGCACCGGCCTGACCTCGCTCGCCCGGTTCGTCGACGGCATCATCGTCGCGGTCGAGCGGGGGACCCCCCTGGCCGAGGTCCTGCGGGCCCAGGCGCAGGACGTCCGGGAGGACGGTCGCCGCCAGATCATGGAAGCCGGCGGCAAGAAGGAGATCGCCATGATGGTCCCCGTCGTCTTCGGCGTCCTTCCCGTCACCATCCTCTTCGCCCTCTTCCCGGGACTGGGCTTCTTCCAGTTCCAGATGTGACCACGTACCGCCACGAAGGAGAAGGACATGTCCGATCAGCTCATCAAGGCCCACATCCGCCTGGGTGACGGGATTCGCCGCGCCGCCACCCGGCTCAGGGACGAGACGGGGGACGTCCCCGGCTGGGTCCTCATCACCCTCATGACCGCGGCCCTCGTCACCGGCATCTGGGCCATCGCCGGCGAACAGCTCAAGAGCATGTTCGAGAGTGCGCTCAAGGGCGTCACCGGCCCCGACAAGGTCCACAGCGGATGACGGCGCCCGGACTCGGGGACGACACCGGGTCCGCGGTCGTCGACTTCGTCCTGACGTCGACACTCCTGCTCTTCGTCTTCCTCGCGGTCTTCCAGCTCGGGCTCGCCCTCCACGTGCGCAACACCCTCGTCTCGTGCGCCGCCGAAGGTGCTCGCCACGGCGCCCGGGAGGGCTCGAGCAGCGAGCAGGGTGCCCAGCGTGCCCGGGACCTCATCAACACCTCCCTCTCCGAGCGGTACTCGGATGGTGTCTCCACGAGCGTCGAGACGACCGACTCCGGCGTCGAGGTCCTCGTCGTGGACGTCACCGCCCCCGTGCCGGTCGTCGGGCTCTTCGGCCCGGGCGAGGGCCTCGAGGTCCGTGGCCGGGCCTTCGTGGAGGACCAGTGAGCCGGTGGCGTGACCGCGTGTCCGACGAAGGGGGGACCGCCGTCATCGAGTTCGTCTGGCTGGCGATCCTCCTGCTCATCCCGCTCATCTACCTCGTTCTCTGCCTGGCCCGGCTCCAGTCGGGTTCCTATGCCGTGACCCAGGGTGCCCGTGAGGCCGGCCGTGCCTTCGTCACCGCCGATGACGATGCCGCGGCCGAGGCCCGCGCCGACGCCGCGGCGGCCATCGCCTTCGAGGACCAGGATTTCGGAGGGCAGGGGGATCTCACGGTCACGTGCACCGACACCCCGTGCCTCACGCCGGGTGCCACGATCACGGCGGAGACGACGGTGCGGGTCCCCCTTCCCCTCGTCCCGTCCTTCCTCGGGGACGTCGTGCCGCTCGAGGTCCCCGTCACCGCCACCCAGGTCTCGCCGGTGCCGGAGTACGAGGCGCGATGACCTCCCTTCGCCGCCTCCGCGACGACCGGGGCCAACTCTCGATCATGGTCCTCGGACTGACTGTCATCGCCCTGACCCTCATCATCGGCGGGCTGGCGGTCACCTCGGTCCAGATCTCGCGGATGAAGCTCCTCGACGCCGCCGACTCCGCCGCGCTCGAGGCGACCGACGAGGGGACCGAGCGGATCTACACGTCCGGACTGGGCGAGACCCTGCCGGTGACCGACGCCGTCGTGCAGCGCAGCGCCGCCGACCACCTCGCCAGCCGGGACCGCCCGCACGGCATCGAGAGCTGGCGGGTCGCCGAGGGCACCGGGAGCCCGGACGGCCAGACCGCGGTCGTCCGCCTCCAGGGCGAGGCGGACCTCCCGCTCATCGGGGGTCTGCTCGAGTCCCTCGGCGGTTCGGTGACCGTCACCGTCGAGTCGCGGGCCCGGGCCGGGGTGGTCGAGGAGGTCCCGTGAGGGCTGCGCACCCACGGCGGCCCTCCACCTGACACCATGACGTCGCGGGCACACCGCGTCCGGCAGGGTGTCAGGAGGAATGCACGTGGATGAAGAACGGTCGGTGGACGATCACGACACGTCAGACGACGGCGCCACCGTCCCCGAGACCGACGCGACTCCCGTCGACCCGACGCCAGAGGCCGACGTCGAGCCCACGGCCGATGGTGAGGAGGCTCCTCCCTTCGCCGAGCCGGCGCCTGACCCGACCACCGAGGCCCCTGACGCCGAGCCGGAGCCCGACGACGTCCCCCAGGTCGTCCACACGGCCCAGGGGAAGGTCCTGCCGGCCGCGGAGGCCGCGGCGGAGGAGACGATCCCCGCCGACGAGGTGCGCGACCCCGACCGCAGCCACGAGCACCCCGACGCCCGCCCGGTCGTCAAGGTGTCCCTCCCGCCGACGCTGACCCTCCTCCTCGGGCTGGCTGCCAGCGTCATCGCCATCGCCGGGCTCAAGCAGGTCGCGAGCATCGTCGCCCCGACCTTCCTCGCCGCGACCCTCATCATCGCCGTGTACCCGGTCTACAAGCTCATGCGCAAGATCCTGCCGGGACCACTGGCCGGGCTGCTGCTCATCACCCTGCTCTACGGCATCCTCGCCGCCCTCGGCGGCTCCATCGGCATCGCGGCCACCCGCTTCGCCAACGAGCTGGCCAAGCCGGAGTACGTGAGCACCTTCACCGGCCTCATCAGCGATGCCCGCTTCCTCCTCGCCGAGCAAGGGGTCGAGGCCGCCGAGATCGACGAGGCCATCGCCAATTTCGACGTCCGCAACCTCACCGGCATCGCGACCTCGCTGGCCAATGCCGTCACCGGCCTGACGACGACGATGGTCTTCCTCCTCACCGTGATGATCTTCCTCGTCATGGACGCCGGCGGCTTCAACCACCGCCTCGCCGCCATCCACCGGGTCAAGCCGGATGTCGCCGACGCGCTCGTCGACTTCGGCCACCGGGTCCGCAAGTACTGGATCGTCTCGACCGTCTTCGGCCTCATCGTCGCCGCGATCGACTACGTCGCCCTCGTATGGCTCGGCGTGCCCCTCGCCATGACCTTCGCCCTGCTGTCCTTCGTGACGAACTACATCCCCAACGTCGGCTTCGTCCTCGGCCTCATCCCCCCGGCCTTCATCGCCCTGCTCACCGGAGGCGTCTCGACGATGGTGTGGGTCATCGTCATCTACTCCGTGGCCAACTTCGTCATCCAGACGATCCTCCAGCCGAAGTTCACCGGCGACGCCGTCGGCATCAACGCCTCGACGGCCTTCCTCTCCCTCGTCTTCTGGGCCTATGTCTTCGGGGCCCTCGGCGCCCTCCTCGCGATCCCCTTCACGCTCCTCGTGAAGTCGCTCCTCATCGACCGGGACGCCAAGACCCGGTGGATCAACCCCTTCATCTCGAGCAACCCCAGGTACTCCGCCGACACGCATCCCGGCTGACGGCTGGGGTGGTGGACGGGCCCGCTCCCATGATCCACGCTGGAGGCAGCGCCCCGGGGAAGGGTGCAGAGTCGTTCTGGGGAGGGACAGCTCGTGGGACCGGATCGCCGCACCGTCGTCGGTGCCGGACTGGCCGCAGGGGGAGGGGCGCTGCTCACCGGGTGCACCACCGAGAGCACACCGACCGGGTCGGGGTCCAGCTCGTCCTCGTCGACGTCACGACGCTCGGAGCGACGGATCGGCGACGGGTCCACCGCCGACACCGGGCCGCAGCCGCACCAGCCGAAGCCGCGCCGGCTCAGGCCGGGGGAGGTGCCCCCGCAGTTCGTCGTCATCTCCTGGGACGGCGCGGGGGAGGCGAGCGACCAGCTCTTCTCCCACTGGCGCCGGGTGGCGAAGATGCACGAGGTGCCGATGACCTTCTTCCTCACCGGCATCTACCTGCTCCCAGGCCGGGAGCGCCGCCGCTACCGCCCGCCGCAGAAGCCCGTCGGGGCCTCCGACCTCGGCTGGCTCCCGGAGCGCTACGTCCACGCGACGATCCGCCAGACCCGCAAGGCGTGGCTCGAGGGCCACGAGATCGGGACCCACTTCAACGGCCACTTCTGCGGACCGAAGGGGGTGGAGCGCTGGTCCGTCGAGGACTGGCTCTCCGAGATCGAGCAGGCCGAGGAGTTCGTCTCGACGTGGCGCACCACGACCGGCCTCACCGACGAGCCGCCCCTGCCCTTCGACGTCCGCAAGGAGGTCGTCGGCGGCCGCACGCCGTGCCTGGAGGGGGTCGCCAACGTCCGCAAGGCCGCCGCGCAGCTCGACTGGCGCTACGACTCGAGCGGCACCCGGCCGGCGACCTGGCCGACGAAGGTCGAGGGCCTGTGGGACCTGTCCATGCAGCAGGTGCCCTTCCCCGGCGAGGACTTCGAGGTCACCGCCATGGACTACAACTTCATGGCCAACCAGTCCGAGGTCACCGACGGCCCCGAGTCCATGCACGACACGTGGCGCACGCAGACCCGCGACGCCTACCTCGCCGGATTCCGCCGGTCCCTCGACGGCAACCGGTCGCCGCTCGTCATCGGCAACCACTTCGAGCAGTGGAACGGCGGGATCTACATGGACGCCGTCGAGCAGGCCATCGAGACCATGGCCGAGGAGCCGGCCACCCGCTTCGTGACGATGCGCCAGCTCTGCGACTGGCTGGACGCCCAGGACGAGGAGGTCATCAGCCGACTCCAGCAGCTCACGGGAGCCCCTGAGGACGGGTGGGCGAGCTACCTGCGGGCCGGGTGACGCACGGGAGGCCACACGTCCCTCGGCCGCCCTGCCGTAGGGTGACCTGTCGTGGCAGTTGACTTCGCATCCGAGATCCAGAACCTGCGGACGACCATGGCGTCGGTGCGTGAGGTGACCGATCTGACCTCTCTCGAGGCCCAGATCGCCGACCTCGAGAAGCAGGCATCGGCTCCTGATCTCTGGGATGACCCGGACACGGCCCAGGGGGTCACCTCCGCCCTCTCCCGCGCCAACCACGAGCGCGACCGCATCCTCGCCATGGACACCCGCATCGACGACCTCGAGGCGCTCGTCGAGCTCGGCCAGGAGGAGGACGACGCGGACACCCTCGCCGAGGCCGAGTCCGAGCTGGCCAAGGTCGCCAAGGCCGTGAGCCAGCTCGAGGTGCGCACCCTCCTGTCGGGGGAGTACGACGAGCGCGAGGCCGTCGTGACGATCCGCGCCGGCGCCGGTGGCGTCGATGCCGCCGACTTCGCCGAGATGCTCATGCGCATGTACCTGCGCTGGGCCGAGCGGCACGGCTACCCGACGAAGGTCATGGACACCTCCTACGCCGAGGAAGCCGGCCTGAAATCGGCCACCTTCGAGGTCAACGTCCCCTATGCCTACGGCAACCTCTCCGTCGAAGGGGGGACCCACCGCCTGGTGCGGATCTCCCCCTTCGACAACCAAGGCCGTCGCCAGACCTCCTTCGCCGCCGTTGAGGTCATCCCGCTCATCGAGAGCACGGACTCCATCGACATCCCGGACAACGACCTCAAGATCGACGTCTTCCGCTCCTCGGGCCCCGGCGGCCAGTCGGTCAACACGACCGACTCGGCGGTGCGCATGACCCACATCCCCACGGGGATCGTCGTCTCGATGCAGAACGAAAAGTCGCAGATCCAGAACCGCGCCGCGGCGCTGCGCGTCATGCAGTCCCGCCTCCTGCTGCAGAAGCAGGCCGAGGAGGCCGCCGAGCGCAAGGAGCTCGCCGGCGACGTCAAGGCGAGCTGGGGTGACCAGATGCGCTCCTACGTCCTCAACCCGTACCAGATGGTGAAGGACCTGCGGACCGAGCACGAGACCGGCAACCCGTCGGCGGTCTTCGACGGGGAGATCGACCAGTTCATCGAGGCCGGCATCCGCTGGCGCATCGAAGAGGCCAAGTCCGAGGACTGAGCGACGCGCCGCCGGCGGGACCTCACAGCCGAGTGAGCACGAGGATCACGACGGTCGGCACGGCGACCGCCAGGACCACCCCGACGACGGTGAGGGCCACGGCCACCGGGTGGCGCTCGCGGAGGGTCGCGTGGCGCGGGAAGGCCGCCGCCAGCTGGGGTGAGGTGATCGGGGCTGGATACTGGTCGACCCGTGCCCCCGCCGCGGAGAGCGCCTGCAGCACCGGGTGCGGCCCCTCGGCTCCGAGGAAGAGTCGGTCGAGGATGATCGGCCCTCGACCGGGTCCACGGCCGATGATGACCCGAGGTGCGAGCCGGCCGAAGCCCTCGTCGAAGCGCTCGAAGTAGGCCACCGACTCGATGTCGGCCACGGAGATGCGCCTCGTCAGGCCCAGGAGGCCGCGGTACTCGATGCCGCCGTGGTCGACGACGAGGCGCCGGCGGGACGAGAGCAGCCAGGCGACGAGGAAGACGGTGACGAGGACGGCGGCGACGACCATCGCGCCGGTCGGTCCCCAGAGGATCCCGTAGCCGGCGGTGAGGGCGAGCGTCAGGCAGCCGACGAGGACGAGCTCGATCGCGCTCCGCGCGGGGCTGGCGGACGCGGTGAGCACGTGGGGGAGGGGCGGCGCCGGCATCATCGGGGCCTATCCTCCCCCAGGAGCCCGAGCTGCAGGGCACGCAGCACCGCGCGGGTGCGGTCACGGACACCGAGCTTGAGCAGCACCCCGGAGACGTGGTTCTTCACCGTGCCCTCCGCGAGGTGCAGGCCCTCGGCGATCTCCCGGTTGGACCAGCCGCTCGCGAGGAGTCGCAGGACCTCCGTCTCGCGGGCGGTCAGCGGCTGCCTTACGAGCGGGTCGGCGTCGTCGGTGCCGGGCAGGTCCCCGAGGGAGCGCACGAGTCGGTCGGTGAGGCCGGGCTGGACGACCCGGTCGCCGGCGGCGACGGTCTCGATGGCCTCGACGAGCTGGTCGAGGGTGACGTCCTTGAGGAGGTAGCCGCGGGCCCCGGCGCGCAGCGCCTGCAGGACGAGCTCGTCGTCGTCGAAGGTCGTGAGCACGAGTGCGGGCACCTCCAGCCCCTCGTCCGCGAGGGTCTCGAGGGTCGCGATCCCGTCGCGTCCGGGCATCCGCAGGTCGAGGAGCAGCACGTCCGGAGGGTCGCTCCGCACGATGTCCAGCGCCGCGTCCCCGTCGTCCGCCTCGCCGCTCACGGTGACCCGCTCGGAGAGCTCGAGCAGGCTACGCAGCCCTGCCCGCACGAGGGTCTGGTCGTCGACGACGCAGACGCGGATCATCGGGCCGGTATCCGGGCGTCGACGACGAAGCCGTCGGTTGGGTCGAAGGCCACCCGGCCCCCTAACTGCTCGAAGCGCTCCCGCATGCCGGCGAGCCCGTTCCCCGCGGCGAAGGCCGTCGTCCCGCTGCCGTCGTCCTGCGCGGCCAGGATCGCCTCACCCTCGTCGCCGTAGGTGACGTCGATCCAGAGGTTCTCCGCGCTGGAGTGCCGGATCGTGTTGGTGACGACCTCCTGCAGGCACCGGATGAAGGCCGCGGTCTGCTCCTCGTCGAGGTGCAGGTCCTCGTCGACGGTGAGGTGCACCCGCGGCCGGGGCAGGTCCGCCACGACGAGTTCGAGGGCGGAGCGAAGGGGAGGCTGCCGCTCCCGCAGACCGCCGACCGTTGAGCGGACGTCCCCGAGGAGGTCCTTCGCGAGGCCGCGGGCCCGGACCACGTGCTCGCGGGCCGGTGGCTCGGCGTGGTGGCCGGCGACCTCGAGCTCGAGGGTGAGCGCCGTCAGCTGGTGCCCGATGACGTCGTGCAGCTCTCGGGAGATCCGCAGTCGCTCGGCGGTCCGGCTCGACTCGGCGAGGAGGGCCGTCGTCGCTCGGAGCTCGGTGTTGGCGACCGCGAGCTCGCGGCGGATCGCGGTCTCCCGCAGTTGGACCCAGACGGCCGCCACGCTGAGCATCTGCAGTCCGCCGTAGATCGCTGCGCCGAGGATGAGCTCCCATGCGGGAGCGCCCGGGACCGAGGGCATCGGGATGACGAGGGTCTGCAGCGCGACGACCGCGAGGACCGGGACCGGGGGTAAGTAGTGGGCTGCGATGGCGGCGGTGAGGACGAGGAGGATCGCCGTCCACCCCTGCGCCCCGAGGAGGTAGAGGACCACGCCCGTGGCTGTCATCGCCGTGACACCGAGCCGGGCACCCGGTCCGGTGCGCTCGGCCTCGGCCGTCCACACCGTCGCCATCGTGCAGGCGATGTAGGCCGCATAGCAGAGCCACCACACCCACCACGGACCGTGGGTCGCGGACTCGCCCCCCGCCTGCGTGATCGCGACGGGTGCGCCCACGAGCAGGACCACGCCGGCCAGGACGACGCTGGCGACGACATCCGACCGGCTCTCCATGGCCGCCAGCCTAGATCGAGGTGGCCCGCCCTCCACGTGCCGGAAGTCATGGTCGGGAGTCATGACCTCCGGCACGCGCGGAGAGCCAGCCGCCCTTCCTAGCGTCGAGGTCATGACAGTCATCGAAGCCCACGGCCTGGTCAAGAGGTACGGGAGGACGACGGCGCTCGCCGGGGTAGACCTGCGTGTCGAGGAGGGCGAGATCCTCGGAATCCTCGGGCCCAACAGTGCCGGCAAGACGACGGCCGTCGAGTGCATCGGCGGCCTGCGGACCCCGGACGAAGGGGAGGTCCGTGTCCTCGGCCTGGACCCTCGGCGGGACCGGAGCCGGCTGCGCCCGGTCGTCGGTGTGCAGTTGCAGGAGGCGATGCTCCCGGACGACCTCGAGGTCGGGGAGGCACTGGCGCTCTACCGCTCCTTCTACCGCGAGGGAGCCGACGTCGACCGACTGCTCGCCGACGTCGGCCTGACGAAGAAGTGGGGGAAGCGCTTCAAGGAGCTCTCCGGCGGTCAGGCACAACGGCTCTCGCTCGCCCTGGCCCTCGTCGGCCGCCCTCGCATCGCCCTGCTCGACGAGCTGACGACCGGCCTCGACCCCCGGGGTCGGCGCGACATCTGGCAGGTCGTCGAGCGGCTGCGCGAGGATGGGACGACGGTCGTGCTCGTGTCGCACTTCATGGAGGAGGTCGAGCGGCTCTGCGACCGCGTCGTCCTCGTCGACGGAGGGCGGGTCATCGCCGACGACACACCGGCCGGGCTCGTCGCCGGGGCTACCACCCCGGGCGCCCGCGCCGAGGGCGCGACGCTCGAGGACGCCTACCTGGCCCTCACCGGCCAGGCACCCGAACCCCCTGATCTCGAGGACCTCGAGGAGACCCGCCGATGACGACCACCGACCTGCCCGCCGTCCGCCCGGGGATCGGGGCCTGGTGGCGACTGACCGTGAGCGAGGCCAAGATCGTCGCCCGGGACACCGCCGGCCTCGTCATCCCCCTCGGCATGCCTGTGCTCATCATGGTCATGACCTCCCTCGGCGTCACCGCGGAGGACCGTGCCGACTCGGCCGGGGCCTTCGGCGGGATGTCGGTGCTCGAGGGCTACGTCATGCCGCTGACCCTGACGATGGTCTTGGCGCTCATCGGGGTCGTGAACATGCCCTCCTTCCTCGCGACCTACCGCCGCACCGGGGTCCTGCGTCGCCTGTCCGCGACGCCCGCGCACCCGATGATGGTGCTCGTCGCGCAGGTGCTCGTGAGCATCGCCCAGTCGGCGGTCGGGATCGCCTTCGCGGTCGGCACGGCGGTGGTGGCCTTCGACACCGAGCTCCCGGCAGACCCGCTGGCGACCCTCGGCACGATCCTGCTGACCGCGGCCGCGATGTACGCGATCGGGATGATCGTCGCGGCCATCTCGCCCACCCCGAACTCCTCGGTCGCGATCGGTCTCGTGGCCTTCTTCGCGATCATGGCGCTCGGGGGCGGCTTCGGCAGCCGCGACGCCTTGCCGGAGCGGCTCGCCGAGATCGGGGGATACCTGCCCTTCGGGGCCGGGATCGACGTCATCGGGGCGACGTGGACGGGGGCCGCCCTCGACGGCGACCAGCTCCTCGCGCTCGCGGCGACCGCGGCCGTCGGTGCCGTCGTGGGGATCCGGCTCTTCCGCTGGCAGTGAGCCGGGCGGCGCGGACCGAACGCGCCGAGGTCACGGTGGTGTCACGGGGAGCGGGTGGTGCGGCATATCCTGCAGGCGGCCGTCCCCCCTTCGTCCCCCTGAGGCCCCGTAGAGCTGATGATCCGCTTCGAGAACGTCACCAAGAGGTACCCCAACCAGAGCCACCCGGCGCTGGAGGGCATCGACCTCAACATCGACCGCGGTGAGTTCGCCTTCATCGTCGGCGCGTCCGGCTCCGGCAAGTCCACCCTCGTGCGGCTGACGATCCGCGAGGAGGTCGTCTCCGGTGGGCGGCTCCTCGTCGGGGGCCACGACCTGCGCCGCATGCCCCAGCGCAAGGTCCCGCAGCTGCGCCGTCAGGTCGGGACGATTTTCCAGGACTTCCGCCTGCTGCCCAACAAGACCGTCCAGCAGAACGTCGCCTTCGCCCTGCAGGTCATCGGCCGCCCCCGCCGCGCGATCCGGGCGCTCGTCCCCGAGACCCTCGAGCTCGTGGGGCTCGCCGGGATGGAGAAGCGCATGCCGCACGAGCTCTCCGGCGGCGAGCAGCAGCGGGTGGCCATCGCACGGGCCGTCGTCAACAAGCCGCCGGTGCTCCTCGCCGACGAGCCCACTGGCAACCTCGACCCCGCGACGAGCCTCGAGATCGTCAAGCTGCTGCGCCGCATCCACGACGCCGGCACGACGATCGTCATGGCCACCCACGACAACACCATCGTCGACGAGATGCAGCAGCGCGTCATCGAGCTCGAGGACGGGCTCATCATCCGCGACGAGGAAGGGGGCAGCTACGTGCCCAAGGTCGTCGACTCCCGCGACCGGGAGGAGCGCGAGGCCGAGCGCGCCGAGGACGTGCTCGAGGACGAAGGGGGCGAGCACCCACCGCCACCGGAGGACCGGCCCGTCGGTGAGGTCAACGCTCTGGACGACTGGGACGACGATGCGGAGGACCTGCTGCGATGAAGCCCTCTGTCCTCGCTGACGCCTGGGAAGGCCTGCGGCGCAACAAGTCCATCGCCATCTCGGTGATCCTCGTGACGATGATCTCGATGTACCTGCTCGGGGTGGGACTCCTCGCCCAGAAGCAGGTCGACCAGATGAAGGGCTACTGGTACGACCGTGTCCAGGTCTCGATCTACCTCTGCACGGAGACCTCGGCCCAACCCAACTGCGCCACCGGCGCGGCGACCGAGGACCAGCGCGAGTCCATCTCGACCCAGCTGGAGGAGATGGACCCCCTCGTCGAGGAGGTCTACTTCGAGTCCGAGCAGGAGGCGTACGACCGCTTCAAGGAGGACTACAAGAACTCCCCGCTGGCGTCGAACATCCGTGTCGGGGACATCCCCCCGAGCTACCGGGTCCAGCTGAGCGACCCGGAGGAGTTCGAGACCGTCGCCTCGGCCTTCGAGGGGGCGCCCGGTGTCGCGAGCGTGCCCAACCTCCGCGAGGTCTTCGCCCCGCTCTTCCGGGCGATCAACATCATGACCGGCGTCATGGTGGGCCTCGCCGCGCTCACCCTCGTCTCCGCGGTGCTGCTCATGGCGACGACGATCCGGCAGGCCGCCTTCACCCGCCGTCGCGAGATCGCGATCATGAAGCTCGTCGGCGCCTCCAACCGGACGATCCGCACCCCCTTCATCATCGAGACCGTCGTGTCCGGCCTCATCGGGGTGGTGATGGCCATCGGACTCCTGTGGGTGTCCGCATGGGCACTCTTCGACCGATATCTCCTCGAGGAGAACGCCGGGACGGCCTTCATCTCTTCGGGAGACGTGTGGGTCATCGCCCCCTTCCTCGTCCTCGGCGTCATCGTCCTCGCCATCGCGACCTCGACCGTGACCCTCTGGCGCTACCTGAGGGTGTGACACGCCTGCCACGAGCCGCGCACATCCCCGAGACGCGCGCGGTTCGTGGCTAGCATGGCCGGCGATGCGCCACATCCCCCGGTCCATGGTCTCCCGTCGCACCCGCGCCGCCGTGAGTGCGACGCTGTCCGTGTGCCTCCTCGCCGGGGCCGTCTCGTACGCCGCCGCCGAGCCCGACCCGGAGAAGCAGAAGAGCAAGGTCGACAAGCAGCTCTCCGACGCGAACGACGACCTCCACGACACCTCCAACGAGCTCGTCTCCGCCTACGAGAAGCTGAAGAAGACCCGGTCCAAGCTGCCCGCCGCCCGGACGAAGGCCAAGGAGGCGAAGGAGGCCAAGGAGGAGGCCCAGGGGGAGTACGACGACGCCGTCGCGGCCTACGACGTCGCCCGGGCCAACGAGCGCAAGGCCGAGAAGGAGCTGCGCTCGACGAGCGCGAAGATCACCAAGGCGCGCCGGACGGTGGGGGGCTTCGCCGGGCAGGTCTACCAGCAGCAGGGGACGGGCACGATGTCCGTCGCCGTGGGCAACGAGGACCCGAGCGACTTCGTCGACAAGATGATCATGGCCGAGTCCGCCGGCTCCTCCCAGGGGACCGCGCTGCAGGACCTCAGCACCAACCGCGCCAACCTCGTCTCCACGGGTGACCGGCTCAAGGCCCTGCGGTCCACGACGAAGAAGGCCAAGGAGTCCAAGGAGTCCACGCTCTCCGCGGCCAAGACCGCGAGCACCAGCGCCGACCGCGCCGAGAGCGACCTCGAGGGCCTCGAGGAGGACCAGACGAGCCAGGCGGCGACCCTGCGCAAGGAGAAGAAGAAGGACGAGGCCAAGGTCGCCGGGCTGAAGAAGGAGTCCGACAAGCTCACCGAGGTGCTCGAGGAGCGGGCCCGCAAGGCCCGCATCCGCGAGGCCGAGATCCGCAAGGCCCGAGAGGCCCAGGAGCGCCGCGAGGCGGAGGCCCGCGAGCGAGCCGAGGCCGCCCGCAAGAAGCAGGCGAGCGAGTCCTCCGACGACTCGTCGAGCGGGTCCACCGGCGGCTCGTCAGCACCGGCGGACCCGAACCCCGCTCCGCCGCAGAGCTCCGGGGTGCTCGCCGCACCGAGCGGCGCGCCGGTGAGCTCCGAGTTCGGCCTCCGCTTCCACCCGATCCACAAGACCCACCGCCTCCACTCCGGGCGTGACTACGCCGGCGCCTGCGGGTCCCCGGTCTACGCCGCTGCTGACGGCCGTGTCATCGCCGCGCACGTCGCGGGCGGCTACGGCAACCAGCTCGTCGTCGACCACGGGGTCAAGCGCGGGGTCTCGCTCGCCACGACCTACAACCACCTCGAGTCCTATGCGGTCCGGAGCGGGTCGGTGAAGAAGGGGCAGGTCATCGCCTACGTCGGGACGACGGGGACCTCGACGGGCTGCCACCTCCACTTCGAGACCCGGGAGAACGGCACCCCGACCGACCCGCGCGGCTGGCTCTGAGGCCCCCTTCGGCACTTATCCGGTGGCGTGACCACCGGGGCGAGCGGGTACGGTGACCCCCGACATCACGACTGACGAAGGGGGTGGATCCCGTGGCGAAGAAGACCAAGGAGGGTGAGCTCGTCGTCGCGCGCAACCGCAAGGCGCGCCATGACTACCTCATCGAGGACACCTACGAGGCGGGGATCGCCCTCATGGGGACCGAGGTCAAGGCCCTGCGGATGGGGCGGGCGAGCCTCACCGAGGGCTACGCGGTCTTCTACGGGGACGAGCTGTGGCTCGAGCAGGTGCACATCCCCGAGTACGTCCAGGGGACGTGGACCAACCACACCCCGCGCCGGCGACGCAAGCTGCTGCTCCACCGCGCGGAGCTGGACAAGATCGCGGTCAAGGTCCAGGGGAGCGGGCGCACGGTCGTCCCGCTGTCGCTGTACTTCAAGAACGGCCGGGTCAAGGTCGAGATCGCCCTCGCCACCGGCAAGAAGGCCTACGACAAGCGGCACGCCCTGCGCGAGCAGCAGGACCGCCGCGAGACCGACCGGGCCGTCTCGGACGCCTTCAAGCGCCGGGTCTGACGCGCGACCGTCCCGCGCCGCGCGGCCCGGGAATGCGTTTGGTGGTGTCCGCCGTTGAGGGGATACTGAGTCAGCACAACTCCACAGCGTGACGTGTCCACCCCATGGGGGTGATCGGTTTCGACACTGGCCGGTCTCTCAGGGGAAGCGGGTCGAGGATGCACGGTCATCTCGTCAACGCCCCGTGCAAACCCAATAGGTGCCGATTCCAAGCGCACCGACTTCGCCCTCGCCGCCTGAGCGAGCCCGAAGTCCGTTGGCCTAGGTTCGATCTCGGCCTAGATCCCAGCGTCAGCTAGAGATCTTGCTGCGTCGTCATGTTGAGGGGCGACGCGGGACTCCTACTCAACTGGGCCTGTCGGGGAACGTGTGCGCGCGAGCCCCGGGGCCGAGAAAATCCATAGCGCACTGCACCCGGAGAAGCCCTGTTTGTCTGCCAGTGGACGCGGGTTCGATTCCCGCCACCTCCACCATCGTGGGCACGTCACGCATCCTGTGTCCCCCAGGGACATGACGAAGGGCGGGACCGCAGCGGTCCCGCCCTTCGTTCGTGCGTCGGTGGATCAGTGGCTCACTGGAAGGCGTCCTTGACGTTCTCGCCGGCGGACTTGAGGTTGCCCTCGACCTTCTGTGCCTTGCCCTCGGCCTTGAGGTCCGGGTTGTCCTGGGCGTCGCCCAGCTTTTCCTTCGCCTCGCCCGCGGCCTTGTCCTTGGCGTTCTCGATCTTGTCGCCGATACCCATGGAGTGCCTCCTGTTGTGGGGTGGACCTTCACGCAACCACAGCGAAGGGGGTCGTGGCCACCCTTCGCCGCCGCGAACCGGCTCCTACTCGGAGGCGCTGCGCGCCGCGACCTGGGCCTTGACCTCATCCATGTCGACCTCCTGGACCGCGTCGAGCAGCTGCTCGAACTGCGCGCGGGGCAGGGCGCCGGCGCTCTGGTGGAGGAGGATGCCGTCGCGGAAGGCCATGAGGGTGGGCACGGACGAGACATTGGCCAGCGAGGCGAGCTCGGGGTTGTCGTCGATGTCCACCTTGGCGAAGGTGATGTCCGAGTGCTCGTCAGCCGCCTCTTCGAAGACCGGGGCGAACTGCCGGCAGGGGCCGCACCAGGAGGCCCAGAAGTCGACGATCACGGTTCCCTCGCCCGACACCGTCGAGCGAAAGAGATCCAGATCGAGATCGGTGATCTTGGTCATGAGATCCACTGTAATCCTGTGCCAGCGCTGGACGCCAAGTGCGGGTGTGCTGTGCTGGTGCGATGTCCGCCACCCCGAGACGACGCCGTGTCGTCGCCGTCCTCGTGGTCGCCCTCCTCCTCGTCCAGGCGGCTGCGGTCTACCTCCCGCAGAGCCCTGGCCCACCGTCGCCGATTCCCCACGGGGACAAGGTCGTCCACGCCCTGATCTTCGGTGCGCCGGTGCTCGCCTCGGGACTGGCGAAGGGGAGGGGCTGGCTCCTCGTCGCGCTCGGGTGCCTGGTCCACGCCCCTGTGAGCGAGGTCATCCAGCACCGGGCCCTGGCCACGAGGTCCGGTGACATCTGGGACGTCGTCGCCGATCTCGTGGGGATCGGCCTCGCGGCGGTGGGGGTAGGATGGGGGATTCGGCGACCGCGACGTCGCCGCCTCTAGAAGCTCGCACGCCGCCACCGACCGTGATGTCGCCCGCGAAGAGTTGCGGGTTTACCCATCACCATCGAGAGAAGCGTGAGCTGCCCCGTGCCGCCCAAGAAGAAGCCCCGCTGGACGACCGCCCAGAAGAACGCCGCCGCGAAGAAGCGGGCCGCGTCGCAGCGGCCGCCGAAGAAGCCGCACCGGGGGCAGCGCCCTGCCGAGGACGCACCCCGGAGCAAGGACCGCTGGCGCGAGCGGGACGACCGCCCCGACCGCAGCGGGCCCCGTCGCCCGCAGTCGCGCGACCAGCAGGCGCGCGACCAGCAGTCGCGTGGTCCGCAGCCGCGTGGTCCGCAGGCGCGCGGCCAGCAGGCGCGCCGCCCGGTGGAGCGCATCGAGCGCCCCGAGGACCCGGAGGCACTGCGCCAGGAGGCCGACACCTGGACCTCCTCCAAGCGCTCCTCGGTGAGCGGTCCCGTCGAGGTCGCCGCGGACAACGGCTTCGCCGGTCTCGGCCTGCCCGCCGTCCTCGTCGAGCGGCTCGCGCGCGAGGGCATCACCACTCCCTTCCCCATCCAGGAAGCGACCATCCCCGATGCCCTGGCCGGCAAGGACGTCCTCGGCCGTGGCCAGACCGGATCGGGCAAGACCCTCGCCTTCGGCCTGCCGATGCTGGCCCGCCTCGCCGGTGGCCGGGCCCGCAGCCGCAGGCCCCGCGCGCTCGTGCTCGTGCCCACCCGTGAGCTGGCGATGCAGGTGAGCGACTCCCTCGAGCCGCTCGTCCACGTCTCCGGGCTGCGGATCAAGCTCGTCGCCGGCGGCCTCTCCTACTCGGGGCAGACCGCGGCCCTCGACAAGGGCGTCGACGTCCTCGTCGCCACGCCTGGACGCCTCGTCGACCTCCTGGACCGGGGCGCGCTCACCCTCGACGCCATCGAGGTCGCCGTCCTCGACGAGGCGGACCACATGGCCGACATGGGCTTCCTCCCGTCGGTGACCCGCATCCTCGACGAGTGCGCGCCGGGCGGCCAGCGGCTCCTCTTCTCCGCGACCCTCGACCGGGGTGTCGGTGACCTCGTCGGCGCCTACATGGTCGACCCGGTGACGCACAGCACCAACGACGTCGCGGCGAGCGTCTCGACGATGCAGCACCACCTGCTGCTCATCGAGCCGCAGCTGAAGAAGGAGATCACCGCGCGCGTGGCCTCGCGTCCCGGCCGCACCGTCGTCTTCGCCCGGACGAAGCTCGGCTGCGAGCGGATCGCCGGCCAGCTGCGCGAGGCGGGCGTCCCGGCCGCCGCGCTCCACGGCGGCCTCAACCAGTCCGCGCGCAACAAGACGATCGGCGCCTTCCGCACGGGGGCGATCCCGGTGCTCGTCGCCACCGACGTGGCCGCGCGCGGCATCCACGTCGACAACGTCTCCCTCGTCATGCAGGTCGACCCGCCGGCCGACCACAAGGACTACCTCCACCGCGCCGGGCGCACCGCACGGGCGGGGGAGGAGGGGGCCGTCGTCACCCTCGTCCTGCCGCACCAGCGCAAGGACGTCACCCGGATGGCCGCCCAGGCCGGGCTCGAGGCCCGCCCGACGAAGACCACCCTCGAGGACCCGGTCTTCGAGGAGATCGGGGCCGTCGCACCCAGCGGTGAGCCGATCTCCGACGCCGCCTTCCGCAAGCTCGTCGACCCCCGTCCGGCCCGCAAGCACTCCGGCACGAGGGGCCCGAAGGGAGCCCGGAACCACCGCGGCGGCGACGGCCGTCGGCAGGGTGGCCGGGCGGGCGGTGGTCACAGAGGGCGTCCGCGGGCCTAAGGTCGGAGCATGGAGACCTCGCTGGCCGGCAAGCTGCTCGTCGCCACCCCTGAGCTGGGCGACGACCTCTTCGGCCGCAGCGTGGTCTTCGTGCTCCAGCACGACGACGTCACCGCGGAGGGGGTCGTCCTCAACAAGCCGCTCGAGGCCTCCGTCGACGACGTCCTCCCCGGCTGGCAGGAGGGTGCCACCGAGCCGCCCCGGGTCTTCCAGGGCGGACCGGTGCAGCTCGACTCGGCGATCGGCCTGGCCGGGCTGCCCGGCGACGACGAGCCCCCACCGGGGCTCAAGCGGCTCTTCGGCGCGGTCGCCCTCGTCGACCTCGACACCCCCCAGGAGATCGTCTGGCCGCAGGTGAGCGCGCTGCGGATCTTCGCCGGGTACTCCGGGTGGAGCGCCCAGCAGCTCGCCGACGAGCGAGCCCGGGGGAGCTGGTACGTCGTCGAGGCCGAGCCCGGAGACGTCTTCGACGAGGACCCGGCCACGCTGTGGCGGCGGGTCCTGCGGCGCCAGGGTGGGCCGGTCGGCTGGGTGTCGACCTACCCCGTGGACCCGGCGCTGAACTGACCGCCGGGGGCCACGGGTGGGTCCTAGGATGGCCCCATGAGCACGCCCGCCGACCCGAACCAGCCGCACCAGCAGCCCGGGGGACCCGCGACGTCCACCGGCCTCCTCGAGCGCACCGACCCCGAGCCCCAGGTCGCGGAGCCGGGCGACCACGAGCGCTTCAGCCACTACGTGCGCAAGGAGAAGATCCTCGAGAGCGCCATGTCCGGGGAGCCGGTCAAGGCCCTCTGCGGGAAGATGTGGGTGCCCGGCCGTGATCCGGAGAAGTTCCCGGTCTGCCCCATCTGCAAGGAGATCTACGACGGCCTCCGGGACCCGCAGGACGACGAGGACTGATCGTCGGCGTGGAGCCCTTCTACCGTCAGGTCGACGAGCACCGCTTCGACTCCATGCCCGGCACGGCTGGCCCGTGGAGCGCCGCCGCGCAGCACGCGGGCCCGCCTGCGGCCCTGCTGGCCCGGGCGATGGAGAGGCACGAGCCGGCTCCCGGCACGCGCCTGGCCGATGTCCGCCTGGACATCCTGGGGCCGATCCCCGTCGCGCCGCTGGACCTCGACGTCCGCGTCCTCCGGGGCGGTCGGTCGATGCAGCTCCTCGAGGCGACTGCCTCCGTCGACGGGCGGGCGGCGGCTGTGGCCCGCGCCTGGCGCATCGTGCGGGCACCGGAGGACTTCCCGAGCCTGACCGGGCGGCGGCCGGCGACGATCGACCCGGTGCCGGAGGCGAAGGGGGAGGGTCGCCTGGAGATGCCCGGTGCCCACGAGGACGGCTACCTCAGCGCCATCGAGTGGCGCGTCGTCGAGGGCGGCGTCGGTGCCGGGGGGACGACCGTCGCCTGGGGCCGACAGCTCGTGCCGCTGCTCGACGGCGAGGAGCCGACCGGGTGGCAGCGCGCGCTCGTCCTCGCCGACTCAGGCGGCGGGATCACCCTCACCGTCGACCCGCGGCGGCACACCTACATCAACTGCGACCTGCACGTCGTCCTCGACCGTGACCCCACGGGCGAGTGGATCCGGATGAGCTCGCAGGCCCTCGCGACCCCGGGCCACGGGGGGACGGTGCACACGACGCTCGCGGACCACGAGGGCGACCTCGGCACGGGCCTGCAGACGATGGTCGCCCAGGACGCCCGCTCCTGACGGACGCTTTTCGGTCCTGTCACCCGGGCGATCTACAGTGGCCCCGCGATGAGTCAGTCTGCTGCGTCCCACCTGTCACCCGCCTTCCCGAGGCGGGCGGCCTGGGGTACCGCCGGCAAGCTGCGCGCCTGGCAGGCCGACGCCCTTCGTCAGTACCTCGACTCCGGCCGCACCGACTTCCTCGCGGTTGCGACGCCCGGGGCCGGCAAGACGACCTTCGCCCTCCGCGTGGCCGCCGAGCTGCTGTCGGCGGGGGAGATCACCGGGGTGACCGTCGTCGCGCCCACCGAGCACCTCAAGACGCAGTGGGCGGACGCCGCCGGGCGGGTGGGCATCCACCTCGACCCGCGCTTCTCCAACACGACGGGGGTCACCTCGCGCGACTACGACGGCGTCGCCGTGACCTATGCGCAGGTGGCCTCGCGTCCCTCCGTGCACGAGGACCGCACGCGGGCCGAGCGCACCCTCGTCATCCTCGACGAGATCCACCACGGCGGCGACAACAAGTCCTGGGGTGACGGCATCCGGCAGGCCTTCGAGCCGGCCGTGCGACGGCTCTCGCTCACCGGGACCCCCTTCCGCTCCGACACCAACCCCATCCCCTTCGTCGGCTACGAGTACGGCGACGACGGCATCCTCCGCTCGAGCAGCGACTACACCTACGGCTACGCCGAGGCGCTGCGCGACGGTGTCGTCCGACCGGTCCTCTTCATGGCCTACGGCGGGGCCATGCGCTGGCGCACCCGGGCCGGGGACGAGGTGGCCGCACGCCTCGGCGAGCCGATGACCAAGGACATCACCGCCCAGGCCTGGCGCACCGCGCTCGACCCGAAGGGGGAGTGGATCCCCTCGGTCCTCGCGGCCGCCGACAAGCGGCTCACCGAGGTCCGGCGGGGGGTGCCGGACGCGGGGGCCATGGTCATCGCCTCCAACCAGACCCAGGCGCGCGCCTACGCCCGGACCCTCCAGGGCATCACCGGCGAGAAGCCGACCGTCGTCCTCTCCGACGACTCCGGCGCCTCGCAGCGGATCGAGGACTTCGCGGCCGGCACCTCCCGGTGGCTCGTCGCCGTGCGCATGGTGAGCGAAGGGGTGGACGTGCCCCGGCTGTGCGTCGGCGTCTACGCGACGTCCACGTCGACGCCGCTCTTCTTCGCCCAGGCCGTGGGGCGCTTCGTCCGAGCACGCTCGCGCGGCGAGACCGCGTGCGTCTTCCTGCCGAGCGTCCCGACCATCCTCGCCCACGCCGGCGCCCTCGAGGAGCAGCGCGATCACGCCCTCGACCGGCCGGAGTCGGCGCAGGACGAGGCGCCGCTGTGGTCCGAGGAGGAGGGGATGCTCGCCGAGGCCAACCGCAGCGAGGCGGCGAGCGATGACCTCCAGGGGTCCTTCGAGGCGCTCGAGTCGGATGCCCACTTCGACCACGTCCTCTACGACGCCCAGCAGTTCGGGCTGCACGCCGAGGTCGGGTCCGAGGACGAGCAGGACTACCTCGGGCTGCCGGGACTCCTCGAGCCGGACCAGGTGCACGCGCTGCTGAGCGAGCGGCAGACGAAGCAGTCCAAGCGGACGAGTGCCCAGCCGCGGACGGAGTCGGCGCCGGTCGCCGCTCACCGCGCGCTCGCCGCCCAGCGCAAGGAGCTGAACAAGCTCGTCTCGGCCTACGCCAAGAAGACCGGCGCCCCCCACGCCAACGTCCACATGGACCTCCGGCGGGCCTGCGGCGGCCCCGAGTTGGCCCAGGCGACGAGCGAGCAGGTCACCGAACGCATCGAGCGGATCCGGCGCTGGTTCGTCGGTCGTCGCTGACCTCGGGGAGG
>DXAR01000047.1 GCA_019116945.1 Candidatus Janibacter merdipullorum
TCGAGTGCCGCCGACGGCGGTACGGCGGGTGGTGGCGGAGGGGCGGGTGCTCCCGGCGGCCACGGTGACCGAGGTCAGAGGGACGACGGTCAGTCGCGTCCCGCGGAGCACTATGGCGAGCTTCCCCCCGAGGTGCGGGAGGCGTGGGAGGGCTATACCGAGGACGAGCGGGAGCTGATCGTCCGGGAGGCGATCCGTGAGCGGGCGGAGCACTACGGCATCGACAACCCGGCGGTGCGGATCGACGACAGCATCGACGGCAACGGGGTGTGGCGGGAGCGCAACTGGTTCCTGGGCCCCGAGGTCGTCATCAACGAGGACATGATGGACGACCCGATGGTCCTGCACACGGTCTTCCACGAGATGCGCCATGGCGGACAGCACGAGGCGATCCGCGATGCCGACCCCACCTTCCCCTGGGAGGACCCGGAGTACGACCACGGGATGACCGAGGAGGAGGTGCAGGAGTGGAAGGAGAACTTCGACGACTACCAGTCCCCGCCGACCGAGGAGGAGTGGGAGAACGACCGCGAGGCCGCTCAGGAGAAGTACGACCGGTACTTCGACCAGCCGGTGGAGGTGGATGCCCGGGAGGAGGGCTCGGAGTTCGTCGAGGGGATGACTCCCGAGGAGCTCGACCGCCTGCTCGAGGATGCTGAGGAGCGCCAGGACAACCTGGACTACGACGGCCCCAACCCCTCCCTTCCCCATTGAGCGGCAGCACTCGACCCGGCGCAGCGCCGGTCCCCGGGGACTCCTCCCCATCTACAGCGCCTCGGTGGCGGCATAGGCTCGAGCTCGACGAGATGACGAGCAGGAGGGAAAGGCGATGGCGACGGTCAGCCACGGAGCGGACGCGGATCGGCTGAGGCAGGTGGGGCAGGAGCTGACGAACAGCTCCCAGCTCCTCGGGGACGTGGCGACCACGGGTCGGGGGATGGTCGAGATCCTCGCGGGGAACTGGTCCGGTCCCGACCTCGAGCACTTCGTCGGTCAGGGCTGGCCCACGGCGGAGCGGGCGGTGTACTCGGCCTCGGAGATGATCCGGACGATGGCCGACGGCGCCGAGCGGAATGCCGAGGAGCAGGACCGCACGAGCCAGGGTCAGGGCGCCGGTGGGTCGGGCGGCGCCGGCGGCGGAACGGGCGAAGGGGGCGGCGCCGCGCCACTCCCGAAGGGCACCCAGGGCAGCCCCGACTACGAGGGGGACTACGAGCTCGACTACGGATCGCTCGACCCCGAGATCTACGACGCCTACATGGCGCTCGAGCCGGAGGAGCAGCAGGCGGTCCTGCAGGAGATCGTCAACCGGCAGGCGGCCGAGATGGGGATCGACCCGCCTCCGGAGATCATCTTCGACGACGAGCTCATCGAGAAGGGGTACGCGGGGACGTGGAGCGAGGGCAGCGGGGAACTGCGCATCAATCCGCAGACGGCGGCGACCGACCCGCGGATGGCGATGAACACCGCGGTCCACGAGATGCGCCACGCCCAGCAGCACGACGTCACGAACGAAGCCGTCCCGAACTGGCTGCAGCGACTCTTCGGCGCCGAGACCGAGGCCCCTGAGGGATTCACCGACGAGCAGGCGGAGACCTGGCACGAGAACCAGAACAACTACGAGTCCCCGCCCTCCGAGGAGGAGGCGGAGGACATGACGCAGGCCGAGATCGACGCGCAGTACGAGGCCTACTTCGACCAGCCGACCGAGGTGGACGCCCGCCAGGCGGGAGAGCGGTACATCGACGACCTGACGATCGAGGAGTTCGAGGACATCGTGGAGGCCTCCCAGTGACTAACCGACCCCTCACCCACGCCGACCCACAGGAGCAGGCATGAGCGACAACGGCACGGCAGCACCCACCCTTCGCGATCTCGTCACGGACTACCTCGAGAACCAGGACCTCGAGCACCTGACCCGGCTGCGCGCCGCGGTGGTCGGGTCCGCGACCTTCGACCCCGACCTCAACCTCCTGGCCGAGGTCACCCAGCACATGGAGGCCGGTCGCCACCGCGAGGTCGTCGACGCGGTGACCGCGAAGATGCCCGGGGCAGCGCTCAACCCGACGGCCCACCTCGCGCTCTCCGCGGCCCTCGAGGCGCTCGGTGACGAGCAGGCGGCCAAGCGGGAGAACACCATGGCCAAGGTCGCGGTGAGCAGCGTGCTCATGACGGGCGAGGGGACCGAGGAGAGCCCGTGGTCGGTCCTGCGCGTCGCGGATGAGTACGACGTCATGCGGGCGAAGGGGATCACCCCCGGCGGGCAGTCCGCGAGCACCGTCGATGGTCGGATCGTCGACCGGCACGAGACCGAGGACGGTCCCGTGTGGTTCGTCATCGACCGTCCGAGAACCTGATCGCGTCGGCCTCCGGGAGGGGGCATGCTGTGCCCGTGCCCGATGACTTCCTGCCGCTGCGCACGGACCGCCTGACCCTGCGGGCGCACACCGAGGACGACCTCGATGCGCTGCTCGACTACTACGCCGACCCCGACGTCGCGCGGTACCTGCTCACCCCACCCTGGACGCCGACCTCCGCGCCCGGCCACCTCGCCGAGCGCATCCCGCGGACCGGCCTGGACACCCCTTCGCGTGCCCTCGCCCTCGTGGTGGAGCACGAGGGGAGGGTCATCGGGGACGTCATCCTGTGGGCCATCGACCCGGCGGGGGCGACCGCGGAGATCGGGTGGGCCTTCCACCCGGACGCGGGCGGCCGCGGGTTCGCCACGGAGGCGGCCGGCGCGGTCCTCGAGGTCGCCTTCGCCCGCTACGGCGTCCACCGCGTCGTGGCCCAGATGGATGCCCGCAACACGAGCTCGGCCAACCTGTGCGCGCGTCTGGGGATGCGGCTCGAGGCCACCCATCGGCAGGACTACTGGAGCAAGGGGGAGTGGACGGACTCCCTCGTCCACGCCGCCCTCGCGAGCGACCGCCCGCGCGACGTCGGGGACGCGATCGTCGTCAGCGCCGTCGTCCTCCCCGACGCCGAAGGGGCGGTCCTCACCGTGCGCAAGCGGGGGACCGCGGCCTTCATGCACCCGGGCGGCAAGCCGGAGCCGGGGGAGTCGCCCGCCGAGTGCGCGGTCCGCGAGGTCGAGGAGGAGCTGGGGCTGGAGCTGGACCGCGCGCGGCTCGAGCTCGTCGCCGTCCACCGGACGGCTGCGGCCAACGAGGCCGGACGCCCGCTCATCGCGAGCGTCTTCCGCCACCCGGTGCTCGAGGGGGAGGCTCGGCCCGAGGTCGCCCCGGCCGCGGAGATCGAGGAGGTCCGCTGGACCGACCCGGGCCAGCCGCTGCCGGCGGATGCGGCCCCGCTGCTGCGCTTGGTGATTGGTGAGGGATCGGCGACGGACCGATGAAGGTCGTCGACCCGCAGGGTCGTACCTGGCGGGTGTCCCGCCGCTGGATGCCCTGGCGACGGAAGTCGAGCACCGGCGACTGGGGGACGGGCCCGGATCTCGCGGGCAACCTCGGCGACGACCCGATCAGCATGGTCATCGGCTGCTTCGCGATGATCCTCTTCATCCCCGTCCTCGTCCTGGCGGTCGTCGTCGCGGCCGAGATGCTCCTCCTGCTGGCCCTGCTCCCCTTCGCGATCCTCGGAAGGGTCCTCCTCGGCCGGCACTGGCGGGTCGAGGTGCGCGAGGGGTGGACCTTCGCCTGGGAGGTCGAGGCCGGCGACTGGGCGCAGAGCCGGCGGACGATCGAGCACGTGGCCCAGGGGCTGCGCGCGGGGATGCCGCCGTGGCAGGCGGCGCTCCCGGGTCAGCCTCCCGCGGGTCAGCCGCCGCCACCCGTCTGACCGCGCCCGAGCAGACCGAGCCCGTGCACGACGGCGCCCGGCGTGGCGAGGAGGGCGATCGCGGCCACCGCGGGTTGGATGGCCCCGCCGTGGGCGAGCAGCAGCTGGGTCGGGCCCTGCAGGGCGGCGGTGCAGCAGCCGAGCCACACGACGAGCCAGGTCGCCTGGGCGCCGCCCGGCCCGGGCCTCCGCAGGAAGCCCGTCGCGACGGGCGCGAGCAGGGCTGCGAGAGAGAGGATCCCGGTCGCCGCGAGGACGGTGCGTTGGGCCGGTGAGTCCATGGCCCGAGGGCCGACGTCGCCCGGTCCGGCGAGGCCCCACCACAGCATCGCCAGGCCGAAGGGAGCCAGCCCCACCACCCCGGCCGCGAGCGTCCACGGCCGGACGACCCGGGGAGGCGAGGTGAAGCGATGGCCCCAGCGCTCGCGCGCATAACCACCGAGGAGTACCGCGAGCGCCGCCCCGAGGAGGACGAACCCCCCGTAGACGCAGGCGAAGACCCACGCGGCCATCCCCTCGCCGTCGAGGGAGGGGCGCCCGTGGACGAGCGTCTCCGCGACCTGCCCGAGCGGCATCCCGACGAGGATCGGCGCGAGCAGACCGCTCGCCCCCGCGGCGAGCAGGGCGAAGAGGTGGGTCGGGACCCCCTTCGCCCAGGGCCGGGTCAGGGACCAGGCGAGTGCCAGGGCCACGACCTCGAGGAGCACGGTGACGGCATTGCCCGTGACGAAACGGGTGCTGTGCATTTCGTCCGCGGCGGCGGGGGTGAGTCCGATGGTCGAGCCGGACAGCCACAGCCCCTTGAGGGCGAGGTAGGGGAGGACCGCGACGACGGCGACGGCCAGGGCTGGTACCGCGCGTCGGGGGCCCGGGGTGGCGGTGGTGGTCAACGGTGCTCCCTGCGGTGGTGGCCTTCGGTGTCCGTCCATCCCACCGCCGCGACGACCTGCCGCACCATCCGCGGGGCCCCCGTTGCGCGCTCGGGGTATCCCCCCGGGAGGAGGTGTCAATGAGAGGTTGACGCCCCTGTCGGTGTCAACCTAGTGTTGACGGCATGAGGCGGATCAACCCGAAGTCCACGCCCCTCATGTGGGTGCTCATCGTCCTCGGCACCGTCGCGCTCTTCGGTGGCGTCAGCCTCGACATCGACGGCTTCTTCGGCGGGATGCTCCAGGGGGCCGGCTTCGCGGTCGCGGTGCTCGGGGCCTACTTCCTCGGCGCCCTCCACGGGGCGAACGAGTCGATCGCCGCCGGGGAGGAGCCGCAGGTGTGGCTGCCCAGTCGAGACCGTGACCGCTGAGCAGGAGGCCGCGGACCGCGCCCAGGCGCTCGGGGCCGCGATCATCGCCGGGCTCGACGGCGACGAGCAGGCCCAGGACCACCTCGAGATCGTCCGCCGGACGGCGCACGCCGCGACGGACGTGGAGGCACTCCTGCACCAGGCCGTCCAGGCGGCCCGAGCGGCCGGCCACAGCTGGGCGACGCTCGGTGCGGAGCTCGGGATGACCCGGCAGGCCGCCCAGCAGCGCTTCGGCGGCCGCAGGGGGGCCGCCGAGGCGCCGACGGGCGGTGAGGAACGGTGGCTCGGCCCGGTTACCGCCTTCGACGAGATGACCGAGCTGGAGATCGCCGGCAGGCAGGGGTGGCGGACCGTCGGCGCGGGCATGCTCAAGCACCGGGTCCGCCGCACCGACACCCAGTGGGAGCACCGGCGCATCGCCTGGACCGGCGCCGTGCGGCGGTGGGAGGCGGAGGGCTGGGAGGTCGCCCTGCGGTCCTTCCCGTGGGTCTACCTCGTGCGCGACACCGGTCGGCCCGCCGAGCGGGAGTGACGCGGGAGCAGCGGCCCGGGGAAGGCCGGCGCCTCCCGTTTGGTGGCGAAGGGGGGACAGGAGTTGACTGGGGGCGATCCCCCCTTCGTCCATCGAGAGGAGCGCCACCGTGCGCACCGTGAAGGCCTGGGCGGCCACCTCCGCCACCGACCCGCTGATCGCGACCACCATCGAGCGGCGGGGCGTCGGGGAGAACGACGTCCTCATCGAGATCGCCTACGCCGGCATCTGCCACAGCGACATCCACACCGCCCGCAGCGAGTGGGGTCCGGCGAGCTACCCGCTCGTCGTCGGCCACGAGATCGCCGGCACCGTCGCCGAGGTCGGCTCCGCCGTCACCACGCACGCGGTCGGTGACCGGGTCGGTGTCGGTTGCCTCGTCAACTCCTGCCGGGAGTGCGCCGCCTGCCGCGCCGGCAAGGAGCAGTACTGCACCGACCAGGTCGGCACCTACGCAGCCACCGACCGGGACGGCTCGATCACCCAGGGCGGGTACTCGACGCATGTCGTCGTCGACGCGGACTTCGCGCTGCGCATCCCGGAGGGGCTCGACCTCGATGTCGCTGCCCCGCTGCTCTGCGCCGGCATCACCACGTGGTCGCCGCTGCGCCGCTTCGGTGTCGGCGAGGGGTCGAAGGTCGCCGTCGTCGGTCTCGGGGGGCTCGGCCACATGGGCGTCCAGCTCGCCGTCGCCCTCGGGGCGGAGGTCACCGTGATGTCCCAGTCGCTGAAGAAGCAGGAGGACGGCCTCGCCCTCGGCGCCACGGACTACCGTGCGACGAGCGACGAGTCGACCTTCGAGGACCTGCGCGGGAAGTTCGACCTCATCCTCAGCACGGTCAGCGCCGACCTCCCGATCCGGAGGTACATGTCGCTCCTCGCGCCCGAGGGCACCTTCGTCAACGTCGGTGCTCCGGTGGAGCCCTTCGAGGTGCCGGCCTTCTCGCTCATCATGGGCAACAAGTCCCTCGCCGGGTCGAACATCGGCGGCATCCCCGAGACCCAGGAGATGCTCGACTTCTGTGCGTCGAAGGGCATCGGCTCGAAGATCGAAATCATCCCGGCGGAGCAGGTCAACGAGGCCTGGGACCGCGTCGTCGCTTCCGACGTGCGCTACCGCTTCGTCATCGACGCCGCGACGATCTGACGCCGCACGAGCTGAGGGCACGCTCCCGACGCGGGCGGCCGGACCGGGGTCCGGCCGTCCGCTTTCTTCGGTCTTGATTATCTAATGCCCTTGCTGGTGTCTGTCCCATTAGTGTAGACATGATGGGTCGCGGCAACGTCGCCGCCGACAAGGGGTGAAGACCATGAAGACACTGATGTTGTCCGTCGCGGTGGCCGTCGCGGTGGGGTTCTCGGGGGCTCTCGCGCCGGGTGCGCTCACGTCGACCGACGATCGTGACGGCAGGGCCCAACCGCACGCGCAGCTCGCCGGCGGTCCGACACGGGAGGCCGGCCCGGGTGCCCGCGTGGCGATCTGTCTCGTGACGAAGGGGGCGCCCACCCGGGAGCGCACGCGTCACGTCTCCCGTCGGGCCGCCGATGCGCTCGTGCGCTCGACCCTGTCCTACCGCGGTCCGTGCGCGGAGTACGGCGAGTCCGCGCCGAGGGGCGAAGGGGAGCTCACCGCCTACTCGCAGGTCAATGACGATGGCGAGCCCGTCGCCGTCGGGATGGTCTTCCCGTCCGAGACGCTCACCGGCCTGCCGGTCGATCCGCCCACGGACGGGAAGTGGTGCTACGACAAGGACGACGACGGGGCCGTGGATCAGATGACCGAGTGCGCCGGCGGCTACGAGGACGCCCTCGAGCTGGGGGAGGACTTCCGCTCGACGGCCCAGACGCCCTTCACCTACGTGCTCGCCAACTGGAACCCGATGGGCCACATGCCGCCGGGGATCTACGACCGGGCGCACTTCGATGTGCACTTCTACATGAACCCGAACGAGGAGCGCCTGGCCATCAGGCCCGGCCCGTGCGAGGCCCTCGTGCACTGTGACGACTACCCGAAGGGCAAGGACCTGCCGGACGAGCGATACCTGCACCCGGACTTCGAGGACGGTGACGCCGTCGAGCCGGCCATGGGCAACCACCTGATCGACACGACCGCACCCGAGCACCACGGGGAGGACTTCACGCACACGTTCATCTACGGGGTGTGGGACGACGACGTGACCTTCTACGAGCCGATGGTGACGAAGCAGTGGTACTCCGGTCTCGTCGACGGCACCGTCAAGGGTGGGTGCCACGAGATCAAGCAGCCGTCAGCCTGGAAGGAGTCCGGCTGGTACCCGACCGAGTACTGCATGCGTTACCGCACCAACCGTGACGAGGTCACGACGACGCTCGAGGCCTTCGAGTACCGGCGGGCGGGGTAGTCGGGCAAGGAGAACCTCGACTCCCTCCTGACCTGATGTTCACCTGCGCGCTCCCGCGAGTGGCGAGCATGGGTTGACTTCTTCTCCCAGTAGTGAGGTCCATCCATGTCCCGCACCCTTCGTCGCATCGTCGGACTCGCCGGAGCCGCCGCGCTCGTCGCCGTCCCGACCCTCCCTTCGCAGGCCGTTAACGCGGCCCCCACCTCCGCGACCGTCGCGGCCGCGACGCCGATGGGCGTCGACACCGCCCTCGGCCAGCAGGACGGGTCCACCCAGACCGTCCGCGGCTACGTCGTCGGGCAGCCGACGGCGAGCGACCAAGTCGTCACCGACAGCTTCCCCAACGACTACGCGATCGCGATCGCCGCGACGAGGGGGGAGACCGACACCTCGAAGATCCTCTACGTCCAGGTGCCCTCGGCGCTCCGCGAGCAGTGGGGCCTGCAGAGCAACCCCGACCTCGTGGGCCAGCAGGTCGACGTCACGGGCGCGCTGACGTCCTACTTCTCCCACGCGGGCATGACCGGGACCAGCGCGATCGCCCTCGCCGACGGCAGCGAGCCGGAGGAGCCCGAGGAGCCGGAAGAGCCGGAGGACCCCGAGGAGCCCACCGAGCCCACTGACCCCGGCGAGTACTACTCCGGCACCGAGGGCCTCGAGGGGCAGGCGCTCAAGGACGAGCTGCACAGCATCATCAGCAACCAGAGCGTCCTCTCCTACGACGAGGTCTGGGAGGGCATCAAGGACGTCGACGAGGACACCCAGGACACGAGCAGCGTCCGCCTCCTCTACTCCGGGACGACCTCGCCCAAGAGCAACAACGGCGGCGACGCGGACAACTGGAACCGCGAGCACGTGTGGGCCAAGAGCCACGGTGACTTCGGCACCTCGCAGGGGCCCGGCACCGACCTGCACCACCTGCGCCCGACCGATGTCACGGTCAACTCCACGCGCGGCAACCTCGACTTCGACAACGGTGGCTCCGAGGTCGACGAGGCCCCCGGCAACCATGTCGACGGTGACTCCTGGGAGCCGCGCGACGAGGTCAAGGGTGACGTGGCCCGGATGATCTTCTACATGGCCGTGCGCTACGAGGACGGCGACCGCGTCGACCTCGAGCTCAACGACGAGGTCAACAACGGCTCCGCCCCGCTCCACGGCAAGGTGAGCGTCCTCAAGCAGTGGAGCCAGGAGGACCCGCCCGACGCCTTCGAGCAGCGGCGCAACGACCGCATCCAGGCCAACTGGCAGGGCAACCGCAACCCCTTCGTCGACCACCCGGAGTGGGTCGAGTCGATCTGGTGAGCACGACGGGCCGGACGGGTTGACCCTCACATCGTGTGAGGGGTCACGCTGATCCCATGACCGACACCGCGAAGCTCATGTCGATCGGCGAGTTCTCCTCCCGGAGCCGCCTCAGCGTGCGGATGCTGCGCCACTACGGCGACCACGGCATCCTCGTGCCCGCCGAGGTGGACCGCTCCAGCGGCTACCGCCGCTACGCGGAGGAGCAGCTCGCCGAGGCCGCGCACGTCCGCCGGTTGCGCGACGTGGGCTTCCCCGTGTCCGCCATCGCGGTCCTCCTCGCCACCCGTGGCACGGAGAGCTACCGGCAGGCACTCGTCCTGCAGCGGGAGGCCCTTCGTGACGAGCTGCGCGCGGCCAAGGAGCGGCTGACCCTCATCGATCAGCTCCTCGACACGGAAGGCTCCACCATGTCCGACATCACCGTCACCACGAAGACCCTGCCCGCCCGCACCGTCGTCGCCCTGAGCGGCGTCATCCCCGCCTACGACGAGGAGGGGAGGCTGTGGCAGCAGCTCATGCCCGAGGCGGCGAAGCAGGGCATCACCGAGATCGGCCCGGGCGGGGCCTTCGAGCACGACCCGGAGTACCGCGAGTCCGACCCGACGATGTCGGTGTGGTTCCCCGTCGCCCCGGGCACCACAGCGGAGGCTCCGCTGGTCATCCACGAGCTGCCCGAGCAGGAGGCCGTCGTCGCCACCGTGCACGGGCCCTTCTCCCTCATCAGCGAGGCCCACGCGCGGATCGAGGAGTTCGCCCGGGCCGAGGGGCTGACCTTCGTGCCCCGGCAGGGCATCGACGACCCGGTCGAGCTGCTCGGCAGCAACGTCTACCTCACCAACCCGGCGGAGGTCGCCCTCGAGGACAACATCACCGAGGTCTGCATGCCGCTCGCCTGACCTTCCTTCGGCGGTCGCGTGACAGGATCGGGCCATGGACACCCCGGTCCCGGACTACCTCCAGGAGGTCGTCGACGCGTGCGCGGCCACGACCGGCGGCGAGCCGGCCTCCTACATCCCCGAGCTGGCCACGGTCGACCCGGACCGCTTCGGTCTGGCGATGGCCACCGTCGACGGGACGGTCTACTCCGTCGGTGACGCCGACGTGGAGTTCACGATCCAGTCGATCTCCAAGGCCTTCGTCTACGGTCTCGCGATCCGCGAGCGAGGGCTCGACGCCGTCCTGGAAAAGGTCGACGTCGAGCCCTCGGGCGACCCCTTCGACGAGCTCTCCCTCGAGGAGGGCAGCGGCCGGCCGCTCAACCCGATGATCAACGCCGGCGCGATCACCACCCACGCGCTCGTCGGGGGCGAGGCGACGAGCGCCGAGGGGCGCTTCGAGCGGATCCACCGGATCCTCTGCGACCTCGCCGGCCGGGAGCTGTCCGTGGACGAGGCGGTCTGGTCCTCGGAGATGGAGACCGCCGACCGCAACCTCGCCATCGCGCACCTGCTGCGCAGCCACGGCATTATCACCGACTCCGCCGAGGCGATCATCGACGCCTACTCGCGGCAGTGCTCGGTCCTCGTCACCGCGAAGGACCTGGCCGTCATGGCCGCGACCCTGGCCAACGCCGGCGTCCAGCCGGTCACGGGCCAGCGGATCTTCTCCGGGGACCAGGTGCGCCACCTCCTGTCGGTCATGCTCACCTGCGGCATGTACGACTCCGCCGGCGACTGGGTCTCCTCCGTGGGGATCCCCGCCAAGAGCGGTGTGGGCGGCGGGATCATCGGCGCGCTCCCGGGTCAGGTGGGTGTCGCCACCTTCGCCCCACGCCTCGACGGCCACGGCAACAGCGTCCGGGGGATCGAGACCTTCGAGCGGCTCTCTGCCGACATGGGGATGCACCTCATGGAGGTCGCCCCGCCGGCGCGCTCGGTCGTGCACTCGACCCGGGTCATCGGTGAGGGTGACGAGGCCGTGCGCGTCTTCGAGCTCTCGGGCACGATCGGCTTCGCCGCGGCCGAGCGGGTCCTCCAGCGGCTGAGCCACGAGACGCCGAGCGAGCGGGTCCTCGTCGTCGACCTCAGCAATGTCCACAGCATCGCCGACGTCGCCCGACGGATGCTCCTCGAGGGGATGCGCCGGCTGCGGCTGGACGGTCACTCCGTCCACCTCGTCGACGCCGACGAGGTCCTGCCCGACCCGGACCCGGGCGACGGCGAGCTCCTGCGTCCGCCGCCGATGGAGATCTGATGCTCCGCCGCCTCATCTACCCCGTCCCGGCCTATCCGGGCTCGGACCACGAGACGACGAAGGGGGGCACCCACCTCCTCCACCGGCCGGCACCGGAGGGAGCGCGCACGATCGTCTACCTCCACGGCAACGGCTCGGATCTCGCGTCCATCACGCCGCTCGCCGAGCTCGTCGCGAGGGAGGGGCTGGGCTTCGTCGCAGTCGAGTACCCGGGCTACGGGCCGGCCGCCGGGCAGCGGATCAGTCAGGCCGCGATCCTCGCCGCGGCCCGGGACGGGCTGGCCCACCTGCGCTCGGCTGGGCTCGGCGCAGGCGACATCGTGCTCGTGGGGGAGTCCCTCGGCTCCTCCGTCGCAGCGCACCTCGCCGCCGAGGGTGCGCTCGAGGACGCCGAAGGGGGCGGCCGCCTCGTCCTGATCTCCCCCTTCACCTCGATGACCGCGATGGTCCAGCGAGTCGTGCGCATCTTCCCCAGGCGTCTCGTGCCCGACCGCTGGGAGACGGATGCGGTCATCGAGCGAATCATGGTTCCGACCCTGCTCCTCCACGCCGGCGACGACGCGCTCGTGCCGCCGTCGATGAGCGAGGCGCTCGCCGACCTCCTCCCGGGCGCCGACCGGGTCGTCGTCGCTGGCCGCACCCACAACGACCTCTGGGAGGCACCGAGCACCTGCCTCGAGGAGGTCGCCGCCTTCGCCCACCGCTGAGCCGGGTCGGTGTCTCCCGGGACGAAACCCGCTCGTGCGCACGTGAGGTGCCCGTCTAGAGTTGTGTGCATGGTGCATTCAGTTGGGTGGTCGGCGCACCGGCAGGCGGTGGAGCGGCTCGTCCGGTCCTACGACGCAGTGCCCCCCGGCGAGCCGGTCCGGCTGGCGAAGCGGACGTCCAACCTCTTCCGGCCCCGCGCGGCCACGAGGACCCCGGGGCTCGACGTCTCCGGGCTCGACGGGGTCATCGAGGTCGACCCGGTCGGTCGCATCGCCCACGTCCAGGGCATGTGCACCTATGAGGACCTCGTCGCCGCGACGCTCCCGCACGGGCTCATCCCCTTCGTCGTCCCGCAGCTGCGCACGATCACGCTCGGGGGCGCCGTCACCGGCCTCGGGGTCGAGTCGACGAGCTTCCGCAACGGCCTGCCCCACGAGTCGGTCCTCGAGATGGACATCCTCACCGGGGCCGGCGAGGTCGTCACCGCGACCGCGGACAACGAGCACGCGCGGCTCTTCGAGACCTTCCCCAACTCCTACGGGTCGCTCGGCTACGCCACCCGGCTGACCATCGAGCTCGAACCGGTGAGGTCACGAGTCGCGTTGCGGCACCTACGGTTCCGTGACGCGGCGACCTTGACGGAGGCCCTGACCGAGATCGTCGCCCGCGGTGAGCACGAGGGTGTCCGCGTCGACGGACTCGACGGTGTGGCCTTCTCCCCCGACGAGCTCTACCTGACGGTCGCGACCTGGACCGACGACGCCGGGCCGACGAGCGACTACACCGGTCAGCAGATCTACTACCGCTCGCTGCAGGAGCGCTCGTCCGACCTGCTGACGACGCACGACTACCTGTGGCGCTGGGACACCGACTGGTTCTGGTGCTCCGGGGCCTTCGGCGTGCAGGACCCCCGCGTCCGACGCCTGTGGCCGCGGCGGTGGCGCCGCTCCGACGTCTACCACCGCCTCGTCACCCTGGACCGGCGCTTCGACATCGTCGACCGGCTCGACCGGCGGGCAGGGAGGCCGCAGCGCGAGCGGGTGATCCAGGACGTCGAGGTCGCGGCGCCGCAGCTCCCGGACTTCCTTGCGTGGTTCGACGCCGAGGTCGGGATGCGCCCGGTCTGGTTGTGCCCCCTTCGCCTGAGGGAGGTCGACGGCCAGGCGCGGTCATGGCCGACCTACCCGCTCGAGCCGGGCACGACCTACGTCAACATCGGCTTCTGGGGCACCGTCCCCGTCGGTGATGACGCGCCGAACGGCCCGATCAACCGGGCCATCGAGACGACGGTCCACACGCTCGGTGGGCACAAGTCGCTCTACTCGGAGGCGTTCTACGAGCGCGACGTCTTCGATCGCCTCTACGACGGAGCCAACCTCGCCGAGGTGAAGGACGCGTACGACCCCGACGGCCGACTGAGCGGCCTCTACGACAAGGTGGTGAAGACCCCGTGAGCACGATCCCGATCGCGACAGCGCTGGCGTCCGTCATGCCCGAAGGTCTGCCGGTTCGCCTGTCCGCCTACGACGGCAGTGCCTTCGGCCCCGAGGACGCCCCCATCGAGGTGCACCTGAAGAACGAGCGCGGACTGCGCTACCTGCTCACCGCGCCCGGTGACCTCGGTATGGCCCGGGCCTTCGTCGCTGGGGACCTCGTGGGGAAGGGCTTCCACCCGGGCAACCTCTACCCCCTGCTCGAGCTGATGGACAACCAGGACCGGTGGCGCAAGCCGACGGCCACCGAGGCCCTCGACCTCGTCCGCGGCCTCGGCTGGGAGCACCTCAACCCTCCGCCGCCGCCCCCGCAGGAGCACCTGCCGCGCTGGCGCCGGGTGGTCGAGGGCCTGCGGCACAGCAGGAGCCGTGACGCCGACGCCATCCACCACCACTACGACGTGTCCAACCGCTTCTACGAGCTCGTCCTCGGCCCGTCGATGACCTACACCTGTGCCATCTACCCGCACGCCGACGCGACCCTCGAGGAGGCGCAGGCGGAGAAGTACGACCTCATCGCCCGTAAGCTCGACCTCCAGCCCGGGCAGCGACTGCTCGACGTCGGGTGCGGCTGGGGTGGGATGGTTCGGCACGCCGCCGAGCACTACGGCGTCAAGGCGCTCGGGGTGACCCTGTCGCTCGAGCAGGCCCAGTGGGCCAAGGAGGCGATCGATCGGGACGGCCTCGGTGACCTCGCCGAGGTGCGTCACCTCGACTACCGGGACGTCATGGAGGAGGACTTCGACGCGGTGAGCTCGATCGGCCTCACGGAGCACATCGGGATCCGGAACTACCCGGACTACTTCGGGAGCCTGCGCGACAAGCTGCGTCCCGGGGGGCGGCTGCTCAACCACTGCATCACCCGCCCGCACAACCGTCCCACGCAGACCGGGGCCTTCATCGACCGGTACATCTTCCCCGACGGGGAGCTGACCGGCGTGGGGACGGTCGCGGCGGCGATCCAGGACGCCGGGCTCGAGGTGCAGCACGCGGAGAACTTCCGGGTCCACTACGCCCGCACGCTCGCCGGGTGGGTGGACAACCTCGTCGAGCACTGGGACGAGGCCGTCGCCGAGGTCGGCGAGGGCACCGCCCGGCTGTGGGGCCTGTACATGGTCGGCTCGCGGATCGGCTTCGAGCGCAACGAGATCCAGCTCAACCACGTGCTCGCGACGAAGACCGACGACACCGGGGTGAGCGGCTACCCCCTGCGCCACACCTTCTGACCGCATTCCCCTAGGGCAATCTGACCGCGTTCCCCTAGGGCAATGCGGGGACGGTGGGTCAGACGTGGCCGCTGAGCTGGGCCATCCGGGCCTCGAGGCGGCCGAGGAGCTCGGTGGATCCCCGCTCGGCGCTGCGCCGCTCCTTGCCGGTGGTCGTGACGGCCTCGGTGTACATCGGGACGACGTCGACGGAGAGCCGCGCACCGCCGGCCAGGGAGCGCAGCTCGTCGACCTTGGCGGCGAAGGGGGACCCGCTGCCGGGGCTGTAGTAGCGGACCGCCTCGTCGAGGTCGTCGCCGTAGAGGTCGGTCTTGGTCACGACGATGACCAGCCAGACCGGCTTGTCCCGGCGCACCGCCATCGACGCGATCCGGTGGGAGGTGATGGCGAAGTCCTCGAGCTCCGCGGCGAGCAGCTCCGCGCGGCTCGCCCCCCCGGTCGAGTTGGCCCGAGGCGTGGCATGGCCGTAGGCGACGACGTGGAGAACCCCGTCGACCGGGTCGTCGTGGAAGACCTCGTCGAGCGCCGACAGCCGGGTCGCGGCGTTGTCGCCGGGGACCACGCGGAAGCGGAAGCCCCTCCCCTTCGCCGTCTTACGGGTCCGGCGCTCCATCGTCGCCGAGCCGACGTCGACCGTGGAGTCCACCGACGCACGGCGGGCGAGGCGATCGGCCAAGCGGGTCTTGCCCACACCGGTCATCCCGGTCACTGCCACGGTCGGGAAGCGCCCCCGGAAGAGGTGGCCGAACTGCAGCGGCGCATTGGACAGTGCCGAGAGGGCGCCGCCGGCGATGCTCGTGCCGATGGCGGCCTTGGTTGCGGAGGAGGGACGTGCCATGAGTCAGCCGAGCTGCTTCTGGACCTGGGCGAGCGAGGGGTTCGTCGCCGAGGACCCGTCGGGGAAGAGGAGCGTGGGGACGGTCTGGTTGCCGCCGTTGATCGTCTCGACGAGCTCGGCGGTGCCGGGGGTCTCCTCGATGTTGATCTCGGTGTAGCCGATGCCCTCACGGTCCAGCTGGGACTTCAGGCGCCGGCAGTAGCCGCACCACGTCGTGGAGAACATCGTCACCGTGCCGGCGGAGGGCAGGTCGATGCCGGTGGGCAGGATCTCGCGAACGTTCACGACACCAGCCAACCATGCCGCGCCCCGGATCTCCGCCCCCGGTCCCGTCGCCGGATGCTCTCGAGCTCCCGGAGGTAGGCCGGGCCGGGGTCGGTCGGGACCCCGTGGTGGGTCCACTCGAAGACCGCCTCGAGGGTGAAGCCGCGGCTGCACTCGCGGCACGAGAGGACCCGCGAAGGGCGGCGGTGCCGGTCGATGGTGTGTCCGGCAGGGCAGGTGCCCACCCAGCTGCCGGGGATGTGGCCGGCCTCGGCCGGGAGGCACCGCTCCGGGCGGGCACCGATCGCGGTCGCCGCTGCCTGCCACCGCGGCCCGTGGGCGGCCCGCGGCCCGGCGTGCGCGTGGGCGATCTCGTGCAGGACGGTGTCGCGCACCTGGTCGGGGGTGTGGATGAGGGTGAGGTGCCGGCTCAGCCCGATCGCCCGGTCGGTGTAGCGGCACACGCCGGCGCGCCGTTTCGCCCGGTCGAGCAGGAGGGTCCAGTCCTCCAGCCCGTGCTCGTCCATGAGGCCCCGTGCCATCTCCCGCGCATCCCCGATGTCCATGCGCGTCAGCGTAGGCCGCACCCCTGACAGCGTCCGGCGAGGCCGGTGCGACGATGGAGGCATGAGCGCCCAGCTGCCTCCCCTGTCCCTCCTCGACCTGGCCACGGTGGGCCGAGGCCAGCCGATCTCCGAGGCCCTGGAGCAGACGGTCACGCTCGCGCAGCGGGCCGACGAGCTCGGTGCCTTCGAGCGGCTCTGGTTCGCGGAGCACCACAACATGCCGCGCATCGCCTCCGCCGCGACCTCGGTCCTCGTCGCCCACGTGGCGGCCCGCACCGAGCGCATCCGCGTGGGCTCCGGCGGCGTCATGCTTCCCAACCACTCGCCGCTCGTCATCGCCGAGCAGTTCGGCACCCTCGCCGAGCTGCACCCCGGTCGCATCGACCTGGGTCTCGGCCGGGCGCCGGGCACGGACGGGGCCACGATGCGCGCCCTGCGCACCGACCCGGGTGCTGCCGAGGCCTTCCCGCAGGACGTGCGCGAGCTGCAGGGATACCTCGCCGAGGAGTCCCTCGTCGAGGGCATCCACGCCTACCCCGGCCGGGGGACGCAGGTGCCGCTCTACATCCTCGGCTCCTCCCTCTTCGGCGCCCAGCTCGCCGCCGCCTACGGCCTCCCGTACGCCTTCGCCAGCCACTTCGCGCCGGACGCGCTCGAGCAGGCGGTCCGTGTCTATCGCGAGCGGTTCACCCCCAGCGAGCAGCTGGACCGCCCGCACGTCATCGCCGCGGCCAACGTCATCGCCGCCGACGACTCGTCCACCGCCAGGGCCGCGGAGGAAAAGGTCCTCCATGCCCGCGTGCGGATGCTCGCCGGCCGCGTCGGCTCGGGGCCGATCGACGACGACATGGTCGTCGCGCTCCTCGACACCGCCGTCGGCGCCCAGGCCAGGCACATGCTCCACCACACCGTCGCCGGGGACCCCGCGGAGGTCGCCCGGGGCCTCTCGGAGTTCGCCGTGCTGGCGGACGCCGACGAGCTCATGGTCACTAACCCGGCCCCCGGTCTGGACCAGCGGCTGCGGACCCTGGAGATCCTCGCCGCGCTCTGACCGAAACCTGACCCTTGGACGGTTTTCCTGACCGAAGTGGGGTGGAGCCGCCCACCGGGTGCGCCTAGCGTTGGCCGTACGACGCATCGTTGCCCGCACCCCCCGCACTTCGGGTGCGAGCG
>DXAR01000048.1 GCA_019116945.1 Candidatus Janibacter merdipullorum
CGGATCCTCGTCCTCGACCGGGACAGCGCCCCGGAGTCCACCGGGCACGGCACCCCCATGCCGCAGCTCGTCCACGGCGGGCCGGGCCGCGCCGGTGGCGGGCAGGAGGAGGGCGGCCTGCGCGCCGTCCATGCGCACCTCCAGCGCACCGCGGTCCAGGGCAGCCCGGCCGTTCTCGACCGGCTGGGACAGTGACGCTCGGCGATCAACGTTCGACAAACTCTTGTCGTGACGCGCATTGACGTGTAGAACATAGAGAAGACCTCGCAAGGACGCGACCAAGGAGAGACCATGACGACGACCGACGACCGCATCGGATCCGCCCCGGAGCCGGACGGCCCCACGAGCCCGATCGACTACAGCCAGCGGATCCCCAACAACGTCAACCTCAACGAGAACCGTCGCCTGCAGCGAGCGCTCGAGGGCTGGCAGCCGAAGTTCCTCGACTGGTGGAAGAACCTCGGGCCGCAGCTGCCGACGAAGGATGTCTACCTGCGCACCGCCGTCGCGGTCGGGCGCGACGGCTGGGCCCACTTCGAGCACGTGCCGATGGAGGAGTACCGCTGGGGGATCTTCCTCGCGGAGGGCAACCCCGACCGGACCGTGAACTTCGGCAAGCACAAGGGGGAGCCGGCCTGGCAGGAGGTCCCGGGCGAGTACCGCGCCGACCTCATGCGGCTCATCGTCGTCCAGGGCGACACCGAGCCGGCCTCGGTGGAGCAGCAGCGCATCCTCGCCAACACGGCGCCGTCGATCTACGACATGCGCAACCTCTTCCAGGTCAACGTCGAGGAGGGCCGCCACCTCTGGGCGATGGTCTACCTGCTCCACGCGTACTTCGGACGCGAGGGCCGCGAGGAGGCCGAGCAGCTGCTGAAGCGCAACTCGGGTGACTACGACAACCCGCGCATCCTCGGTGCCTTCAACGAGGAGACCACCGACTGGCTGCAGTTCTTCATGTTCACCTACTTCACCGACCGGGACGGCAAGTACCAGCTCGGCACCCTCAAGGAGAGCGGCTTCGACCCGCTGGCCCGCACCTGCGAGTTCATGCTCAAGGAGGAGGCGCACCACATGTTCGTCGGGACGACCGGCGTACAGCGGACCGTGGAGCGCACCGCCGAGGTCATGAAGGAGAAGGGTGGCCCCGCCACCTTCGAGGACGGCGTCATCCCGCTCGACGTCATCCAGAAGTACCTCAACTTCCAGTTCTCCGTCTCGATGGACCTCTTCGGCTCCGAGCAGTCGACCAATGCCGGCAACTACTACACCTCCGGCCTCAAGGGCCGCTGGCAGGAGACCCGGCGCAAGGACGACCACACGCTGCTCGACGACGAGCGCGAGATGAACTACGTCGAGGACGGCCAGATCAAGACCAAGACGGTCCCGATGATCTCCGCGCTCAACCTCGACCTGCGTGACGAGTACGTCGCCGACTGCGAGAACGGCGTGCGTCGCTGGAACCAGGCGCTCGAGGACGCCGGCCTCGAGGACCGTCTCTACATCCCGCACGAGGGCTTCCACCGTCAGGTCGGCGTCTACGCCGGCCACCACGTGAGCCCCGACGGCGAGGTGCTCGACGACGCGACGTGGGAGTCCCGGGTCGACGAGTGGATCCCGAGCGCCGAGGACCGGGCCAAGGTCGCCGAGCTCATGGTTCCCGTGTACGAGTACGGCAAGTTCGCCAGCTGGATCGCCGAGCCCCCGACGGGTATCAACGGTCAGCCGGTCGAGTTCGACTACGTCCACCTCTACGAGGAGGCGCTGCGCGAAGAGGGCTTGGCATGACCACGCTGACCTGGGAGCGCGAGGCCCGGCCCGTCTGGGATGCGGACAAGGCGCGGATCGCCGCGTCCGCCCCGGACGGGGCCCTCGGCCTCGACTTCGCCGACGGTGCCGAGCTGCCGGGGGACTGGTTCCTCGCCAAGGACGGGGAGTCCGTCGTCGGCCTCGGTGTCCTCGACACGACGTGGGGCGGAGACGCCGAGATCACCCTCGTCGTCGACGGGTCCCGTCAGGGCGAGGGCATCGGGTCCTTCGTCATGGACCGCCTCGAGCAGGAGGCCCGCACGCGCGGGATCAACTACGTCTACAACACGGTGCGCGACACCCACCCGCAGCGTGACGAGGTGCACGACTGGCTCGTCGTCCGCGGCTACTGGGGCAACGAGCGGGACGCCTCCCTGCGCAAGCGGGTGGACGACGTGGGGGCCGAGCAGCCCTCTCCCGCACAGGCGTCCGCGCCGGTCGCCGTCCCTCCGGGCTCGCGCTCGCGGGGCGAGGAGGAGAGCGGCGACTACGTCGACGTGGAGTCCCACCGCTACTGACCCGAGCCCAGCGCCCGAGGGCCCGCATCTGCCTAGGCAGATGCGGGCCCTCGGGTCAGGTGCGCTCGCCGGCCGCCTGCTCCATGTGGTCCCAGTGGCGCTGGGCGCGGCGGTGCCAGCGGTCCCGGAGGGTGTGGAAGAGCGTCGCCGCCTCGGGGCCGGGCCAGTCCGGCGGGAGGAGCTCGGCGGGGAGGTCCGGGTCGACGAAGGGGAAGGACCGCCAGGCCTGGATGAGCTCGACCTGGGCGACGAAGGCCTCGGCGTCGTCGTCGACGGTGCGGTCGGCGAAGTCCGCCGCGAACTCCTGGTAGCGGGTGCGGACCTCGTCGAGGTCCCAGGCGGCATCGATGAGCGAGGCGGGGTCGGTGCCGGCCGCCCGTCGCCCGACCCACGCGAAGGCGCGGTCGGCGAGGTCCAGCTCGGTGAGCATGGCCTGGACGTCGTCCTCCTTGTCGGCGTCGGGGATGATCCACATCCCGGGTGTCGGGCAGCCCAGCCCCAGCCAGGTCAGACGGGTGCGCAGCTTGTGCCGCGTGCTCCGCTGGGCCTCCGGGACCGCCGCCGCCACGACGAGCCACTGCCCGTCCCAGGTGCGCGCGCTGCGCAGGAAGCTGTAGATGCGCTCGGTGCCCTCCGCGAGGAGCGTCCGGCCCGGGGCCGTGAGCTGCCAGCGCACCCGCCGTCCGTGCCGCTCGGACTCGATGATCCCCTGGCTCGCCGTGCGGGCGATCGTCTGGCGCGCGGACTTCTCCTCGACACCGAGGGCGCCGAGGGCCGAGACGAGGGTACCCGTCCAGGCGGACCCGTCGCGGGGGTGGACGAACTCGCCGAGCACGGTGAGCAGCAGTGCTCGGGCGCTGGCTGCCGTCGACCGGTCGGCGGTCGTGCCGGCCGGGGAATCCTCCACCTTGGTGCTCATCTGTCCTCGCTTCGTCGGGTCTGCAGATCAGGGTGACATCTCCCGGACGAGATCGTCCGCCGAGGCGCGACGGGGCCCGCTGCCACACCGCACCGGGGCGCGGTGTCGGACTCAGGGTGACCTTACCGCAATCTGCTACGAAAATGTTTCGATACGGCTATTGACTGTAGAACAATTGACGGTCATTCTCGGTGCTACCGACGACGGGGTCGGCGCTCAGCGTGACCCCGTCGGCCTCAATGACGAGATCGCACCCCTGGAGTCACGATGCGCGCCACCCGCACCCTTCCCCTGGCCCTGACCGCCACCCTCGCCCTCACCGCCTGCGGCGGCTCGGCCCTCTCCGGCGACGGAGGTGACGGCGGCGGCGACGACAAGGTCAAGATCGCCCTCCTCGTCCCCCAGTCGGGCGTCTACGCACCCCTCGGCAAGGACATGGAGGCGGGTTTCCGGCTCTACCTCGAGGAGAACGACAACCAGCTCGGTGGGCGGGACGTCGAGGTCACCGTCGTCGACGAGGGCGCCGGCCCCGAGGACGGCGTCCCCGCCGGGACCAAGCTCGCGCAGGACGAGTCGGTCGACGCCGTCGTCGGCGTCGTCAACTCCGCGACCGCCCTCGGCCTCACCGACTCCTTCGACGAGGCGAAGAAGCCGCTCATCATCGCCAACGCGGGCGCCGACGCGATCACGGGCAAGGAGTCCTCGAAGTACGTCTGGCGCACGAGCTTCGCCAACGGCGAGGTCGGCGGCGCCATCGGCGAGCACGTCGCCAAGGAGGTCGGTGACGGCAAGGTCTACCTCGTCGGCCCCGACTACGCCGCCGGTGACGAGTTCCTCGCCGGCTTCAAGAAGTCCTTCGAGGGCGCCGGCGGCAAGATCGCCGGGACCCAGATGACCCCCTTCGGGAAGACGACGAACTTCCAGCCGTACCTGCAGAAGGTCCGCAACGCCAAGCCGGACGCCGTCTTCGCCTTCTACGCCGGCTCCGAGGCCGTGACCTTCGTCAAGCAGTACGACCAGCTCGGGCTGCACGAGAACATCCCCTTCTACGCCACCGGATTCCTCACCGAGGGTGGGGCGCTCGAGGCCCAGGGCAAGTCCGCCGAGGGGATCTTCACCTCCCTCCACTACTCCTCGGCCCTCGACAACGACGTCAACACCGACTTCGTCGCCGCCTACGAGAAGGAGAATGACGGCCCGCCGACGACATACTCCGTCCAGGCCTACGACGCCGCCGACGTGCTCGACCAGTCGCTCGAGGGCGCCTCGAACGGTGACGACATCGTCAAGGGCCTGGGCGAGATCGAGGAGATCGACAGCCCGCGCGGCCCCTGGTCCTTCTCCGACGAGCAGGGTCCGGACCAGACCTACTACCTGCGCAAGGTCGAGCAGAAGGACGGTGCCTGGACGAACTCCGTCGAGGACGAGCTGACGAAGCCCTCCTCCTGATCCGTCCGCACCACTCTGGGAGTTCCTCGTGACCGCACTGCCGGCCAACTTCATCACTGACAACGGGGTGACGATGATCGACGGGCTCGCCACCGGCGTCCTGCTCTTCGTCATCGCCCTCGGCCTCTCGCTCGTCTTCGGCGTCATGGACGTCCTCAACCTCGCCCACGGCGCGATCTACCTCGTCGGCGCCTACGTCGCCGTCGCCCTCCTCGGGGGCGGGTCGACGATGACCCTCGTCGCCTTCGTCGGGGCGGTGCTCCTCGCCGCCGTCGTCGGAGGACTGGGCGGGTGGGGGCTGTCCGCGATGGTGCGGCCGGTCGCGCACCGCGGCCACCTCGACCAGGCGCTGCTCACGCTGGGCATCGCGCTCGTCGTGTCGGACCTCATCTCGATGAGGTTCGGCAACGACGTGCGCTCCATCCCGGCGCCGGACGGCCTCGACGGCAGCGTGTCGATCTTCGGGCAGTCCTACCCGCTGTACCGGTTGATCGTCATCGTCGTCGGCGGGCTGCTGGCGGTCGCGGCGCTGTACGTCATCGAGCGGACCCGCGTCGGCTCGCTCGTGCGCGCCTCGGTCGTCGACCCCGAGATGGTCTCGGCCCTCGGGGTCGACACGAAGAAGCTCGTCACCGGGGTCTTCGCCGCCGGTGCCGCCCTCGCCGCAGCCGGGGGCGTCATCGGCGGGCCGATCCTCTCGGCCTACCCGGGTCTGGACAACCGGGTCCTCCTCCTCGGGCTCGTCGTCGTCGTCATCGGCGGCCTCGGCTCGGTGAGCGGCGCGCTCGTGGGGGCTCTCGTCATCGGCCAGATCGAGACCCTCGGCGTCTCCCTCCTGCCCGACCACGCGAGCTTCCTCGTCTTCGGCGCGATGGGGCTCGTCCTCCTCCTGCGGCCGCAGGGGCTGCTCGGCCAGAAGGAGGCCTCGGCATGAGGAAGTACGCCTCCTCGATCCTCGCGATCATCGCCGTCCTCCTCCTCGTGGCCGTGCCGCTGATCTTCCCGGCGGACATGGCCAACACCCTGAGCCGGGTCCTCGCGCTCGCGCTCCTCGCGGTGAGCCTCGACCTGCTCGTCGGGGTCTCGGGGATGCCCTCCCTCGGGCACGCCGCCCCCTTCGGCGTCGGTGCCTACACGGCCGCGCTCGTGGCCCGCGACGTCGACGCCTTCGCCCCGGTCCCGCTCCTGGCGGCGGTCGTGGCCGGTGGCCTCTTCGCCCTCGTCACCGGCGTCCTCATGGTCCGGACGAAGGGGACCTACTTCCTCATGCTCACCCTCGCCATCGCCGAGCTCGTCCACGTGCTCGCGCAGCGCTGGGAGGGGCTCACCGGGGGGACGAACGGGCTCTACGGCATCCCCTCGATCACGCTCACCCCAGGTGGTGAGGCGGTGACCCTCGCCGGCATCCGCTACTGGTGGATCCTCCTCGTCTTCCTCGTCGGCTTTGCCGTCGTGTGGTGGACGTCGAAGTCGACCCTGGGCCGCTCCCTTCGCGGCCTGCGGGACAACGAGGAGCGGATGGGGTCCATCGGCTACTCGACCTTCCGGCTCAAGCTCGTCGTCTACGCGATCGCCGGCGCCGTCGCCGGTGCCGCCGGCTCCATGTGGGTGGCGCAGAACCGCTTCGTCTCACCGGAGGACCTCGCCTTCGAGGTCTCGGCGATGGCCCTCCTGGCCGTCGTCGTGGGTGGCCGCGGACGGCTCTGGGGTGCGGTGCTCGGCGCGGCGCTCGTGACGATCATCCGCGACGACATCGGGGCCTCCCTCGACGGGCGTGGACCCCTCCTGCTGGGTCTCGTCTTCATCGCCGTCGTGTACCTGCTGCCCCGCGGCTTCGCCGGCACCGACTGGCGCGGGCTGCTCGCCCGTCGCCCCCAGGAGGAGAAGGCATGACCACGACCGACACGGGCGCCCCGGTCCCCGCGCTGACCCTGCGCCATGTCACGAAGAAGTACGGCGCGCTCGTCGCCGTCGACGACGTGAGCCTCGAGGTGGCGAAGGGGGGACGCCACGCCCTCATCGGTCCCAACGGTGCCGGCAAGTCGACCCTCTTCAACCTCGTCGCCGGCGGTCTCGGCACGACCTCGGGGGAGATCCTCTTCTCCGGCGAGGACGTGACGCGACGGTCCGCCGCGTGGCGGGCTCGGAAGGGCCTGGGCAAGACCTTCCAGCACAGCTCCCTCTTCCTCTCGATGAGCCCCTTGGAAAACGTCGCCCTCGCGGCCCAGCGCGTCGCGGGCAAGGGCATGTCCTGGCGGACCTCCTCCGCGCGACGGCGGCCGGGGATCGACGACCTCGCCGAGCAGTGCGTCGCCGACGTCGGGCTCACCGACCGGTCGCACATCATGACGGGCAACCTCAGCCACGGTGAGCGACGTCAGCTCGAGGTCGCCGTCGCGCTCGCGACGAAGCCGCGGCTCCTCCTCCTCGACGAGCCCGCCGCGGGCATGTCCCCGGCGGAGAGCCACCGCTTCGCCGAGCTCGTCCGCTCGCTGCCGGAGGACCTCACGGTCGTCATCATCGAGCACGACCTCGAGCTCGTCTTCCAGCTCGCCGAGCGGGTCTCCGTCCTCCACCTCGGGGCCCTCATCGCCGACGGCCCGACCGACGAGGTGCGGGAGGACCCGGCCGTCCAGCAGGCCTACCTCGGGGAGGCCTCCCTCGACGAGCTCTTCCACGAGTCACCCACGCCACCGAACGAGACCGAGGAGGCCGCCCGATGAGCGCCGCAGGAGCAGACCTGAGGATCAGCGGTGTCACGGCCGGCTACGGCGGGAGCACCGTGCTCACCGGCGTCGACCTCGACGTCGGCGCGGGCGAGACGGTCGCCCTCCTCGGCCGCAACGGCGTCGGCAAGACGACGCTCATGGCGACGATCATGGGCTTCGTCCGGGCGATCGACGGCAGCATCACCCTCGGGGGCGAGGAGCTCGCCACGGTGCCCACGCACGTCCGGGCCCGGTCCGGTGTCGCGATCGTCCCCCAGGGGCGGCGGGTCTTCGCCCCGCTGACGGTGCACAACAACCTCCGCATCGCCGAGAGCGCCCGGTCCGGCGACTGGAGCCTCGAGCGGGTCTACGAGCTCATGCCCAGGCTGCGGGAGCGCAAGAACAACCGCGGTGACCAGCTCTCCGGTGGCGAGCAGCAGATGCTCGCCATCGGGCGGGCCCTCCTCCTCGGCCCGCGCGTGCTCCTTCTCGACGAGCCGTCCGACGGTCTCGCCCCCGCGATCGTCCAGCAGGTCATGGGCGTCGTCCGTGACCTCGCGCAGGAGGGCATCACCGTCCTCCTCGTCGAGCAGGACCTCCGCGCCGCCTTCTCGGTCGCCGACCGGGTCGCCGTGATGGAGAAGGGACGGATCGTCCACGAGGGGTCGGTGGAGGACTTCCGCGGGGACGCAGACCGGGCGCGACGACTCCTCGGCGTCGGGCAATAAAATACTACAACCACTTGACGAGGCGCGGGGAGAATGTAGAAGATAGGGGAGTACCCCCGACGTCGTGGTCCCTGCCCGACGTCTGATCCACGACGGAAGGTTTGACGTGAGCGACACCACCTTGGAGAAGCCGACCGTGGAGGGTGGCGGCCAGGAGCCGGCGCCCGTCGTCGAGTTCCGCACGGGGCCCGACCGGTACCGCCACTTCACCGTCGAGTACGACGGCGACGTCGCCACGGTCAAGCTGACCGTCGACGAGCAGGGCGGTCTCGTCCCCGGCTACGAGCTGAAGATGAACAGCTACGACCTCGGCGTCGACATCGAGCTCTACGACATCGTCCAGCGCATGCGCTTCGAGCACCCCGAGGTCAAGTCGGTGATCATGACCTCCGGCAACGAGAAGATGTTCTGCGCCGGGGCCAATATCCGGATGCTCGCCGGCTCCCCGCACAGCTGGAAGGTGAACTTCTGCAAGTTCACCAACGAGACCCGCAACGGCATCGAGGACGCGACGGCCAATTCCGGCCAGAAGTGGATCGCCGCCCTCAACGGCACCGCGGCCGGTGGCGGCTACGAGCTCGCCCTCGCCTGCGATGACATCGTCCTCATCGACGACAACAGCTCGACCGTCTCCCTCCCCGAGGTGCCGCTCCTCGGCGTCCTCCCGGGCACGGGTGGGCTGACCCGCGTCGTCGACAAGCGCCATGTCCGCAAGGACCGCGCCGACCTCTTCGCGACGAAGTCCGAGGGCTACCGCGGTGACACCGCCGTCGACTGGGGTCTCGTCGACGCGACCATCCCGCGCAACAGCTGGGACGAGGAGATCACCTCCCGGGCCAGGGCGGCGGCCGCCGAGTCCTCCCGCGGCGGTGCCGCCGGCGAGGGCGTCCAGCTCACCGAGCTGGCCCGCACCATCGACGGCGACACGATCACCTACGACCACGTCACGGCGACGATCGACCGGGCCAACCGCCGGGTGGACATCACCGTGGCCGCGCCGACCGAGGCGCCGCCGGCGGACGCCGAGGCGGCCCGCGCCCAGGGGGTGGCCTACTACCCGCTGGCCCTCGCCCGGGCGCTCGACGACCTCATCCTCCACCTGCGGACCAACGAGCTGCTCATCGGCACGTGGGTCATCCGCACGACCGGTGACCAGGCCCTCGTGCTCGAGCACGACGACCGGCTCGTCGAGTGGGCGGACCACTGGTTCGTCAACGAGGTCAACCAGTACCTCAAGCGGACGCTCAAGCGTCTCGACGTCACCTCGCGCACCCTCATCGCGGTCATCGAGCCGGGGTCGGCCTTCGTCGGCACCCTGCTCGAGCTGGCCCTCGCGGCCGACCGGCAGTACATGCTCGAGGGCGTCTACGAGGACGTCGACCCCGACGCCGACCCGGCGACGATCCGCCTCACCGACGCCAACGACGGCCGCTACCCGATGGGCAACGGCCTGAGCCGGCTCGAGTCCCGCTTCTTCGGTCGCGACGAGGACCTCGACGCCGCGCGTGCGGCGAAGGGCACGGACCTCGACTCGGCCGCCGCGGACCAGGCCGGTCTCGTGACGATGGCGCTCGACGACATCGACTTCGAGGAGGAGCTGCGCATCGTCCTCGAGGAGCGCGCCGCGCTCAGCCCCGATGCCCTCACCGGCATGGAGGCCAACCACCGGTTCGTCGGACCGGAGACGACGGAGACCAAGATCTTCGGCCGCCTCACGGCTTGGCAGAACTGGATCTTCATCCGTCCCAACGCCTCCGGTCCTGACGGTGCCCTCCGGCGCTATGGCTCGGGCCAAAAGGGCGAGTACAACCTCGAGAGGGTCTGAGGCTCATGACCGACGCCACCTTCAACGCCGCAGAGTGGCTCGTCGACCGCACGGCCGCCGAGCGCGGTGACCACCCGGCCGTCGAGACCCCGTCGCAGACGGTGACCTACTCCGACCTCGTGGAGCTCACCGGCAGGGTCGCCGCAGGGTTCCGCTCCCTGGGGCTCCGCCGCGACGACCGCGTCGTCTTCGTCGCCAACGACGACATCCCGCTCTTCGCGGGCATCCTCGGAGCGATCCGCGGTGGCTTCGTCGCCGTCCCGATCTCGACGATGTACGGCCCTGACGAGCTCGCCGAGATCATCAACGACTCGGGCGCCGTCGCGCTGCTCGCGAGCTCCACCTTCGCCGCCGCGGCCGCGGGTGCGGCCGCGCAGTGCCCGGAGCTGCGCCACGTCATCTGGGACGGCGACCCGGGCGAGGCGGCCTCCGTCGTCACCGGTGCCCAGCAGCGCCCGTGGGCCGACCTCGTGGACCGCGGCGCCCGGGCCGAGGAGGCCGAGCGGGCACCCGTCCCGGCCGGCTCCGATGCGTGGGCCCTGTGGCTCTACACCTCGGGCACGACCGGCAAGCCGAAGGGGGCGATGCACCGGCACGAGAACATCCGCATCGTCACCGAGACCTACGGGACCCAGGTCCTGGGGATCACCCGGGAGGACCGCTGCCTGTCCGTGGCCAAGCTCTTCTTCGCCTACGGCATCGGCAACTCGATGTTCTTCCCGCTCTCGGTCGGGGCCACCGCGGTCCTCAACCCCGAGAAGCCGACGCCGGCCGGGATGGCGGCACGGACCGTCGAGGGGCGGGCGACGCTCTTCTTCGGCGTCCCCACCTTCTACGCCGGTCTCCTCGCGAGCGACATCCCCGACGACACCTTCGCCGGTGTCCGCTACGGGGCCTCCGCCGGTGAGGCGCTGCCGGTCGGCGTGCAGGAGCGGATGCACTCCCGCTTCGGTCTGGAGATCCTCGACGGCATCGGCTCGACCGAGTGCCTGCACATCTTCGTCTCCAACGCTCCCGGGCAGATCAAGCCGGGGACGACCGGCAAGGCCGTCCCCGGGTACGACCTCGAGATCCGCGATGTCGACGGGCAGCTCGTCCCCGACGGGGAGCCGGGCACCCTCTTCGTCCGCGGTGGCTCCGCCGCCCTGGGCTACTGGCGCCGGGCCGACGCGACCCGCACGGTCTTCCAGGGTGAGTGGCTCAACACCGGGGACACCTACATCCGCGACGACGAGGGCTACTACACGCCCCTCGGGCGGGCCACCGACCTGCTCAAGGCGGGCGGCATCTGGGTCAGCCCGACCGAGGTCGAGGACCGTCTCCTCGGGCACTCCGCGATCGCGGAGTGCGCCGTCGTCGGTCAGGAGGACGAGGACGGCCTCGTCAAGCCGGTGGCCGCCGTCGTCACCCGCGGCGAGGTCACCGTCGAGGAGCTCGACGCGTGGTGCCGAGAAGGACTCGCCTCCTTCAAGCGTCCGCGCCGGGTCTACTTCGTCGACGAGCTGCCGAAGACGGCGACGGGCAAGATGCAGAGGTTCAAGGTGCGCACGCTCGTCAAGGAGCTCGCCGCCAAGGAGGTGGTGTCATGACGACCACGACGGTCGACGTCCTCATCGTCGGTGCCGGACCCGTCGGGCTCTTCGGGGCCTACTACGCGGGTGTCCGGGGCCTGAGCACGGCGGTCATCGACAGCCTCAGCCAGGTCGGTGGCCAGGTGACCGCGATGTACCCGGAGAAGGAGATCTTCGACATCGCCGGGTTCCCCTCGGTCTCCGGCCGCACCCTCATCTCCAACCTCGTCGAGCAGGCCGCGCCCTACGACCCGACGTACATCCTCGGCCAGGAGGCTCAGGACCTCGAGCACGTCACGGGTGAGGACGGCCGCGAGCGGCTCGTCGTCACGACGAGCACGGGGGACCGCATCGACGCGGGGTCGGTCATCGTCACCGGCGGCATCGGGACCTTCACCCCCCGGACCCTGCCGGCAGGGGAGGACTTCCTCGGTCGCGGGCTCGAGTACTTCGTCCCGAGCTCGGCCGAGTACGCCGGGCAGGACGTCGTCATCGTCGGTGGCGGGGACTCCGCGGTGGACTGGGCCAACATGCTCCACCCCATCGCCAAGAGCGTGACCCTCGTCCACCGCCGCGACCAGTTCCGCGCGCACCACGGCTCGGTGGAGCAGATGAAGGCCGCGCCGGTTGAGGTCGTCCTCAACGCCCAGATCACCGAGACCTCGGGCGCGGACACTCTCGAGACGGTGACGGTCACGCCCAAGGCGAAGGACGAGGAGCCCTGGTCCCTGCCGTGCACGAAGCTCGTCGCGGCGCTGGGTTTCACCGCCAACCTCGGTCCCCTCCGCGAGTGGGGGGTCGAGCTGCACGACAACCGGCACCTCGTCGTCGACCCGGCGATGCGCACCAACGTCAGCGGTGTCTTCGCCGCCGGCGACATCACCGACTACGACGGCAAGGTTCGTCTCATCGCCGTGGGCTTCGGTGAGGTCGCGACGGCCGTCAACAACGCGGCGGTGCACATCGACCCCGATGCGCAGCTGTTTCCGGGACACTCGACGGACCAGCAGCCGTCCGTCCCGCAGCCCGCCTGAGAGACCTGAGAGAGGAGATCGACATGCCGTACGTCATTGCCGGGGACTGCCTCGACATCATGGACCAGTCGTGCACGGAGGAGTGCCCTGTCGACTGCATCTACGAGGGGGAGCGCAAGCTCTACATCAACCCCAAGGAGTGCATCGACTGCGGTGCCTGCGAGCCCGTGTGCCCCGTGGAGGCGATCAGCCAGGACCGCCGTGTCGCGGAGGACATGGAGCAGCACATCGAGGACAACCGACGGTTCTTCACCGAGGTGCTCGACGGGCGCGACGAGCCCCTCGGCGCGCCGGGCGGGTCGCACAAGACCGGTCCCATCGGGGTGGACACCCCGATGGTCAAGGACCTCTGAGGCGCCGTGCTCGACGGTCACCACCTCGTCGACGCGCACGTCCACGTGCCCGTCCTCCCTTCGTTGTCGCAGTCGTGGATCGACTGGGCGCGCCAGTTCGGCCCCGAGGGCCTGCTCGAGCGGGCCTGGGACGGCGAAGGGAGGCCGCGTCCGGCCGTCCTCGACGAGCTCTTCGCGGGGCAGGGCGTCGACACCGCGATCCTCTTCTGCGAGTACAGCCCCAAGGCGACCGGCATGCAGCTCTTCGACGACCTGCTGCCGATCGTCGAGCACAACCCGCAGCGCTTCCGGCCGATGGCCAACGTCAACCCGCACCTGCACCACCCGATCGGTGCCGAGGTGCGCCGACAGCTCGGCCACGGGGCGGCGGGGCTCAAGCTCCATCCCGTCCACGGCGGCTTCCGGTGCGACGACCCGATGCTCTACCCGGCCTACCAGGTCCTCGTCGAGGAGGGGGCACCCCTCGTCGTCCACTGCGGTACGTCGACCTTCTCCGGGTCCTCGAACCAGTTCGCGGACCCCACCTACCTCCTCGCCGTGACCCGGGACTTCCCCGACCTCGACATCGTCCTGGCCCATGGCGGCCGGGGCTGGTGGTACGAGCAGGCGGCCTTCATGGCGATGAGCAACCCGCGTATCTGGATCGAGCTCTCCGGGCTGCCGCCCAAGCGGCTGCCCGAGTACTACGCCGCCGCCGGGCTGCACCGGCTCGCGCGCAAGATGATCTTCGCGACCGACTGGCCGGGAGTCCCCGGGGCGGACACCAACGCCCGGGCCGTGGCCGATCTCGTGCCCCCCGAGCAGGTGCCGGCGGTCCTGGGGGGCAACGCCCTTCGCATCTACTCGCACCTGCCGGAGGTGGCCTGACATGGCGATCTACGCCCTCGGTGCCCGAGAGCCGGTCATCCCCGACTCGGCCTTCGTCCACCCGGACGCCACCGTCATCGGGGCGGTGACCCTCGGCGAGCGGGCCTCGGTGTGGCCCGGTGCGGTACTCCGGGCCGACTTCGGCGAGATCGTCGTCGGCGACCGCACCTCCGTCCAGGACGGGACCGTCGTGCACTGCATCGAGCAGCAGCCGACCCGGATCGGCGACGACTGCGTCGTCGGGCACAACGCCCACCTCGAGGGCTGCACGGTGGGTGACCACTGCCTCGTCGGCTCGGGGTCGATCCTCCTCAACTACGCCACCGTCGGCGACGGGTCGGTCATCGGCGCCGGCGCGGTCGTCACCGAGCACGCCGACATCCCCGCCTCCTCGTTGGCGGTCGGGATCCCGGCCAGGGCGCGACCCGCGCCGGCCGAGGCGGCCGAGTGGGTCCGCTTCGGTGTCGACGAGTACCTCACCAACTCCACCGTCTACCGCGACCAGCTGCGTCGGCTCGACTGACGCCCAAGGAGGGAATGACATGAACGACAACACCCAGGGTGTCCCCGCGTCCGAGCTGAGTGACGAAGAGCTCGAGACCCAGGGCAAGAGCGCCCACGAGTCCCGCAACTGGGTCTTCCTGCACGGCAGTGCCGAGCAGTTCGCGCACCACACCGCGCGGATGCTCGAGCTCGAGCGCGAGTACCTCCGCCGCTACCCCAAGCGCACGTGGCAGGGCAGTGGCGGTGCGCCGACCGACCTCGCCCAGACCGCGGCCTCGTGGCGGGAGACCGTCCGCGGTGTCATCGCCCAGCTCGAGGCGCTCGTCGAGCTCCCCGACCCGCAGTCCGACGACGCGCCGGGCACGGCCGACCCGACGCGGGCCTTCCTCCAGCGTCTCGCCGACAACGGCGGCCGGCTCAACAAGCTCGAGGCGCACCAGGCCGCCCGTGAGGTCGGGCTGGACCCGGCCGTCCGGGCCGACCTCTACCGGGCCGACCCCCAGCTCGTGGCGACCGACGGCACCGACCGGGTCCTCACCGACGCGGGCCGCGCCCGTCTCGCGGACCCCGAGGGCGCCGCCTGATGACCCGACCGGCCTATCTCGTCGACGGCGTCCGCACCCCCGTCGGCCGCTACGGCGGGGCGCTCTCGAGCGTGCGACCCGACGACCTCGCGGCGCACGTCATCCGCGAGCTCCTCGCGCGCCACGCCGACCTCGACCCCGCCCTTGTCGACGACGTCGTCCTCGGCAACGCCAACCAGGCCGGGGAGGACAACCGCAATATCGCCCGGATGGCGGCTCTGCTCGCCGACCTGCCCGTCGGGGTCCCGGGCACGACGATCAACCGGCTCTGCGGGTCCGGGCTCGACGCCGTCGGCTACGCCGCCCGGGCGATCCGGGCGGGCGACGCCGACCTCGTCGTCGCCGGGGGAGCGGAGAGCATGAGCCGGGCCCCCTTCGTCGTCCCCAAGGCGGCCACCCCCTTCTCCCGGTCGATGTCGCTCGAGGACACGACGATCGGCTGGCGCTTCGTCAACCCCGAGATGGAGCGCAGGTACGGCACCGACCCGATGCCGCGCACCGCCCAGAACGTCGCCTCCGAGGAGGACATCTCCCGCGAGGACCAGGATGCCTTCGCGCTGCGCTCCCAGGAACGCGCGGCGGCGGCGATCGCCTCCGGCCGGCTCGCCCGCGAGATCGTCCCGGTGAGCGTGCCGCGCCGCAAGGCCGACCCCGTCGTCGTCGACACCGACGAGCACCCGCGGCAGACCTCGATGGAGGCGCTCGGGGGGCTCACGCCGCTCTTCGAGGGCGGGTCGGTGACCGCCGGCAACTCCTCCGGCGTCAACGACGGTGCGGCCGCCCTCCTCGTCGCCTCCGAGGCGGCCGTCGAGAGGCACGGCCTCACCCCCTTCGCCCGGGTGGACGCCGTGACCGCCGTCGGCGTGGAGCCGCGGGTCATGGGCATGGGCCCGGCCCCGGCCGTGGAGCAGCTCGTCGAGCGCACCGGCGTGGCCCTCGACGACGTCGGGGTCGTCGAGCTCAACGAGGCCTTCGCCTCGCAGGGGCTCGCCGTGCTCCGCCGGCTCGGCATCGCCGACGACGACCCGCGCGTCAACCCGCACGGGGGAGCGATCGCGCTCGGTCACCCGCTGGGGATGAGCGGGGCACGCATCGCCCTCTCCGGTGGCCTGTCCATGGCCGACGGCGACCACGACCACGCGATCATCACGATGTGCATCGGGGTCGGCCAGGGCATCGCCGCGCTGCTGTCGCGTCCGTGACCGGACCGGCACCACGTGGTCGCGCCCTGCGACACCCGAGGGTGAGAGCCGCAGGGCGCGACGACGTGAGGTGGCCGTCGCCGTGGTCAGCGGGCGTACGGCATGACGACCGCGCTGCGGACGTAGCCACCCGAGAGCAGGGTGGTGTTCTCCCCGGTGCTCACGTCGTGGCTCGTCAGGGCCGTGGCATCAGCGCCGCAGTCGGCGATCCCGCCGAGGCCGATGACGTCGGTGCCGACGACGTCGAGCGTGCGGAACTGCCCGGTCGGGAAGCCGGTGTTGACGTCCTTGGTGCCCGTGCCCGTCAGCTCGTGCACGTCCTCGGCGCCGCACTCGAGACGCTCGGTGGCGACGTCCCCGACGGTCGACGCGGTGGGCCAGGCGTTGTCCCAGCCGAAGCCCGCCGGGGGCGTCCCCTTCGTCAGCCGGCGGGCGGCGGAGCCGCTCTCGGTCGGCACCGCGAAGACCTGGGCGACGCCCGAGCCAGAGGTCGGGGTGCACGTTATGACCGCATCGCCGCTGCCGCCATGGCCGTCCCCGAGGAAGCGGTCCAGCGAGCACTCCCCGTAGCCCTTCGGCGGGGAGATGGTGCGCTGGGTCCTCCCGGTCGCCGGATCCACGAGGTGCAGGCGGTCATTGGTGAGCATGCCGATGGACTCGCCCGCCTGGTCGGTGGCCAGGCCTTGGGTGTGGCCGTGCCCCGGACCGCGCAGCACCGCCACCAGGTCGAGGTCACGGTCGTAGGTCTCCACCTGCGTCTCGTCGTAGCCGCGCTCCACGGCGAGCTGCGAGCCGGCGCCGTCGACGAAGGTGACGCTGCTGACCTCCGGCAGGTCGGTGGTGCGCACGGTCCCCGACTGCAGGTCACGCAGGGTGATCCGGGCGGTCTGGGACTCCGTGTCGATGGTCTTCGTCGTCGCGACGAAGCGCCCGTCGGTGCTCATCCCCTGCACCTGCTCGGTGCGGCCGACCCGACCCATGTCGTGCTTCTCGCCGTCGGGTCCGACGAGGTAGAGGTCCTGTCCCTGCCACGCGGGCGCCCCCTTCGCCAGGACGGTCGCGGCGCTCCACCCGGAGTTGACCGACGGCAGGTCGGGTGCCTGCGGCTGCGCCTGGGCCGGCGATGCCAGGCAGGTCGTCGCTGCGGCGGTCGCCGCGATCGTTGCGAGCGCGCGGCCCGAGCGAGCGACGGCGCGTGTGCTGAAGGTCGTGCGGTCCATGATCTTTCCCCCTGCTCGTGGGGACGCCCGGTGCGTCCCTCGTACCCCACCCACGTCGCACCCCGTGCCGGGGGTTGCTCCCCGGCCGCGTCGTGATCCTCCTGTGACCTGCACCTGAGATTGGATGTCTGCCATGACCGACTCACCGCTCATCCGCACCGTTCGCCACGACCAGGGGGTCGTCGAGGTCGTCCTCGACCGACCCGAGGCGATGAATGCCGTCTCGACGGCCATGGCCGGGGCCCTCACCGCGGTCGGCGAGGAGCTGCGCACCGACACCTCCGTGCGGGCCGTCGTCGTCACCTCCAGCCACGAGAAGGCCTTCTGCGTCGGCGCCGACCTCAAGGAGCGCAATGGCTTCAGCGATGACGACCTGAGGGCGCAGCGGCCGGGCAACCGGCTGGCCTACCGGGCGCTCCACGACCTGCCGGTCCCGACGATCGCGGCCGTCGACGGGCACGCCCTCGGTGGAGGCTGCGAGATCGCGCTCGCGTGCGACCTCATCGTCGCCGGACCGAGGGCGAGCTTCGCGCTCCCCGAGGTGTCCGTCGGCGTCATCCCCGGCGGTGGCGGCACCCAGCTGCTCACCCGCCGGATCGGCTGGTCCCGGGCCGCGGACCTCATCTTCACCGCTCGCCGGGTCGCCGGCGAGGAGGCCCGGGCGCTCGGTCTGGTGGACCGCGTCGTCGAGGACGCGAAGGGGGAGGCCCTGGCCATCGCGGGGACGGTCGCCCAGCACTCGCCGGTCGGCGTGCGCAATGCCAAGGCGGCGATGCGCGGCGGGCTCGACCTCACCCTCGACGAGGGTCTCGACCTCGAGGACGCCCGCTGGCACGACACCGCCTTCAGCGCCGACCGCGCCGAGGGCGTGCGGGCCTTCGCCGAGAAGCGCGCGCCGGAGTGGCCCGGTCTGGGCTGACCGGGTCCACTACGGCTCGACCGGCACCTCGAAGACCTCGCCATCGGCGGCGGTCCAGCGCACGGACTCCGGGACCGACATCACGTCCTGCGCGTCCCGGGTCGCGACGAGGATGTACCGCCCGGTGCCCGGGAGCTGCGCGCTCGCGAAGTCGACCGTGCGCACGTCCTGGCCCTCCGCGTCGAGGAGCGTGACCTCCGTCGGCTCCTCGTGGACGACCCCGTACGTGAGGTGGCCGCCGGCTCCGTCCCCCCTGGTCATCGCGTCTTCGTCACCCTTGCGGATCGTGACCTGGGCGTTGCCCGCCCAGTACTCGCCGTCGTGGTGGGTGAAGGTGACGGTGCCGCTGCTGCCCCGGGGGCGCACCTCCGCCCGCACCGACTCCTCGAACTCGTCCGCACCGTTCTGCCCGCCCACGGTCAGCTCGACGACGCCCTCGCGCGGCGCGTCCGATGTGGTCGAGGCGGGTGGGGCCGTCTGCGGGCCGAAGGACGTGAGCGTCGCCGCGCCCACACCGAGCGCGAGCACCGCCGCGGCGCCGCCGACGGCGGTGGCGATGCGGCGCCGGCGGACGACCCGCCGTCCGCGGTCACGGGCGGCGTCGAGGTCCGGCCGGAGGGTGCTGGGCACCGCGGCACCGTGCAGCTCGGCGCTGATGAGCTCCTCGAAGGGGGAGCGGTCCTCGAGCGGCGACGGGCCGTCGGGCGATCCGGTGCTCATGACGTCACCTCCCCGCTCGTTCGGCCGAGATGCTCGCGCAGGGTCGCCAGCCCGCGTGACGCGGTGCTCTTGACGGTGCCCGGCGAGATGCCGAGGAGGTCGGCGACGGCCTTCTCCGACATGTCGTGGTAGTAGCGCAGGACGACCACGCGGCGCTGCTGCTCGGGCAGCAGCTGGAGGATCCGGACGATCTCGTCGCGGTCCTCGACCGAGGCCGCGGGTCTGCTGGGTCGCTCCGGTGGCTCGGCGGAGAGCTTTTCCTTGCGGGTCTTGCGCCACGTGTCCGTCGAGTGGTTGACGAGGATCCGGCGGGTGTAGGCGAGTGCCTCCCCGGTGCGGATCCGCGGCCACGCGACATAGGCCTTGACGAGGGCGGCCTGGACGAGCTCCTCGGCGGCGTGGACGTCCCCGGTGAGGAACCACGCGGTCCGGCTGAGCGACGGCGTCGCCTCCTGGACGAAGCGCGTGTACTCGTCCTCGCGCTGCTCCCTGCGCATCCACGCCACCGGCGGCTCCCCCCTTCGACATCGTCGTCCCGTCCCCCTTGACGACGCGCGGGATGCCGACAAGGTTGCGCGGACCGGGCGAGATCAGGTCCCATGGCCGGTCCTCCTTCGCGCTCGGACGATGCTCTCACCCATCCCTACGTGCCGGCAGCGTGAGACGTTGCCTTCCGATGGTGACGGGCCGGGCGGCGAACCTCCCTTCGCCCCGGCCGCAGGGGGCCTAAGGTGGCTGAGGTGATCGACCTCCACACCCACTCCGCCCGCAGCGACGGGACGGACGAGCCCGCGGACCTCGTCGCCCAGGCCGCGTCGGCCGGGCTCACGGCGCTCGCGCTCACCGACCACGACTCGACGGCGGGGTGGGCGGAGGCCGCGGAGGCTGCAGAGCGGCACGACATCACCCTGGTGCGGGGAGCCGAGCTGTCCACGCGTCACCGTGGCCGCTCCGTGCACCTGCTGGCCTACCTTTTCGACCCCGGGCACCCCGAGCTCACCGAGGAGATGCGGCGCATCCGGGAGGACCGCGTGCCGCGGCTGCGGCGCATCGTCGAGCACATGGCCGCGGACGGCTTCGACATCACGTGGGAGGACGTGCTGGCGCAGGTCCCCGAGGGCCCGTCCTCGCTCGGCCGACCCCACCTCGCGGACGCGCTCGTGGCGAAGGGACAGGCGCCGGACCGCAACGCGGTCTTCGCCGAGTGGCTCCACAACGGGTCCCCCTACTACGAGCCCCACTACGCGGCGACGACCTTCGACGCGGTGCGCCTCGTCCGGGAGGCGGGGGGTGTGCCGGTCGTGGCCCACCCCTTCGCGACCCAGCGCCAGCGCTCGCTCGACGGCGAGGACGTCGCCGAGCTCGTCGAGGCCGGGCTCGTCGGCATCGAGGCCGACCACCGCGACCACGACGACGAAGGGCGGCGCCTCGCCCGGGAGCTGGCCGCCCGCCACGACCTCGTCGTCACCGGGAGCAGCGACTTCCACGGGGACGGCAAGGACAACCGGCTGGGGGAGAACTCCACCGCCCCGGAGTCCCTGGCCCGCATCGAGGAGATCGCCTCCGGCGTCCCGGTCCTGCGTCCCTGACGCGCACCGTGGGGTGGCGGGGCCGCGACGGCCCCGGTGACCTGCGAAGATGACCGGGGCATTCCGCAGGAGAGAAGGGCAACCAGGTGGCACGAGCGAAGAAGGCGGCGATCATCGCCGTCGCCAACCAGAAGGGTGGCGTCGCCAAGACGACGTCCGTCGCCTCCATCGGTGCGGCCATGGCCGAGACCGGACGGCGCGTCCTCCTCGTCGACCTCGACCCGCAGGCGAGCCTGACCTTCAGCCTCGGCATCGACCCGGACGCCGTCGAGCTCTCCGTCCACGAGGTCGTCCTCGGCCAGGCCGAGATCGGCGATGCCCTCCTCGAGGCCGCCGAGGGCATCGACCTGCTGCCCTCGACGATCGAGCTCGCGGGAGCGGAGGCGCAGCTGCTCACCCGCCCCGGTCGGGAGTTCGTCCTCCAGTCGGTGCTCGAGGAGGTCCGCACCGACTACGACGTCATTCTCCTCGACTGCAGCCCCAGCCTCGGGGTGCTCACCCTCGCCGCGCTCACGGCCGCGACCGGGCTCATCATCCCGATGCAGGCCGAGATGCTCAGCCACCGTGGTGTCGGCCAGCTCCTCGACACCGTCAAGGACGTCAAGAAGCTCCTCAACAAGAAGCTCAAGACCATCGGCATCCTCCCGACGATGTACGACGGGCGCTCCAACCACTCCCGCGAGGTGCTCGAGGACCTCGGCGGCCGCTACAAGCTGCCGGTCCTCTCGCCGCCGATCCCGCGCACCGTCCGCTTCGCCGAGGCCCCGGCCGCCGGCCGCTCCGTCCTCGACACCGCGCGCACGAGCAAGGGCGCCGTGGCCTACCGCGAGGTCACCGAGAGCATCCTCGCGGCGCTCTGACCGCGCCCGCACCATGGCCTCCCTGCAACGCGCCCGCAGCCTCGCCGCCGGTGGTGTCCGTGCCGTCCTCACCGGGGACCCGGCCGCCCGACGGCGGGTGGTGGACCCCCTTCGCGCCCGGGTGCTCCCGACGCCGGTGACCGGGCTCGACCCCCTGCTCGCCGGCTATGCCCGCGGGGCCGAGGAGATCGGGGTGGACGACCTCGTGGCCACCGGCCACCGCACCCGCTCGGCCCTCCTGCGCGAGGTCGCCCGCGAGCTGGCGCAGCGCACCGGCGCACCCAGCTGGCGGGCCGGCTGGGCCGAGCTCCTCTGCACGAGTGGGGATCCCGACCTGGCGCGCACCGGCTCGGCGGTCTTCCGCGAGCTCGTCGACGACGGCCACGCCGACCAGCTCACCGCCCGCCAGTCCCTCCTCCACGCCCACACCCTCCTCCTGCGGCAGGCCGAGGCGGGGGAGGGCGCGGCCGTGCTGGCCGCCCAGCTGGACCAGCTCACGGCGCTCTCCCACGACGAGCGCACCGACCTCCAGACCGACCTCGCCCACCCCTCGATCACCGGGGATTCGGCGACGTGGTGGCCGCTGCTCACCCGACGCTGGCGGGAGGCGAGGATGCTCGTCCCGCGCCTGCTCACCGACGCCGAGCTCGCCGAGGTCATCGGGTCAGAAGCGGTCGCGGCCTTCGGCGAGGACCTGCCGGTCTACGACCGGGTCGGCCCGGACCGCGGGGAGCTCGCCGATCGTCGTGCCGGCCTGGACGCGCGCATCGCCGCGGCCACCGGACGACCTGCCCCCGACGCCCTGCCCCTCGTGAGCGTCGTCGTCACCGCCTACCGCCCCGGCGCGTGGCTGGCCACCGCGGTCCGCGCCCTCCTCGACCAGACGTGGACTCAGCTCGAGGTGCTCGTCGTCGACGACGCCTCCGGCCCCGAGCACGCGGACGAGATCGCCCGGCTGGCCGCCCTCGACCCGCGGGCCCGGGTCATCACCCGCCGGCGCAACGGCGGCGCCTACCGCGCGCGCAACCTCGGTGTGGCCGAGGCGAAGGGGGACTTCCTCGCCTTCCTCGACGCCGACGACTGGTGCCACCCCGAGCGCATCGAACGCCAGGTGATCCCGCTGCTCGCCGACCCCGATGCCGTCGGGACCCATGCTCTGGCCATCCGCGCCGACGAGGACCTGCGCCTGGCCTGGCTGGGCTACCCGGCGGTGCGGCACAACGCCTGCGGGCTCGTCATGCCGCGCTCGACGCGCGAGCGGGTCGGCACCTTCGACGACGTGCGCAAGAGCGCGGACAGCGAGTACAACGCGCGGATCGAGGCGGTGACCGGTCAGGTGCCGCCGATGGTCACGCCCCCGCTGCAGATCACCCGCCTGCGCTCGGGGTCCTTGTCCCGCAGTGACTTCGGCGTCGGGTGGGGTGTCGGCGGACGCCTGGCCTATCGCTCGGCCTACAAGTCCTGGCACCGCTACCTCGCCTCCGTCCGAGCCAGGAGGGAGCTGCCCGGCCAGCCGGGCGGGGTCGCCGAGTACCCCGGCGGCCCGCCCCCGGGCCTCGACCTCGAGTGGGCGACGCGGCACGGCGAGTCCGACCCGCAGCGCGAGCAAGCGACGAACCGCCCCTTCGCCGCTCCGCACGCCTGGGTCTCGCCGCACCCGCTGGCCCCCTTCGACGTCCTCGTCGTGGACGACGCCGCGGACACGATGGTCGACCCGATGGAGCTCTACGGCGTGCTCGAGCGACTGCGCGACGAGGGGCTGCGCATCGCCCTGCTCCACCGGGAGAACCCCGCCCGGCTGCGGCTCTACCGCAAGCCCCTCCTCCCCGCGGTGCGCGACCTCCTCGACGCGACCGACGAGGTCGTCCAGGTCCACCCGGAGGAGCGGGTCGAGGCGCGCGTGACGTGGATCCGACGCGCCGAGGCGCTCTCGGTCGGCCGCCCGGCCCCCGACCTCGGCGCCGGCACGGTCATCGTCACCGAGCCGACGGTCACGAGGACGCACCGCGTCGAGCCCGCGTGGACGCGGGAGTCCGTCGACTCCGAGCTCGCGACCTGGGGCATCGACCCGAGCGCCGCGCTGTGGCTGCCCGAGGAGGCGGCCGAGGCGTGCGTGCACCAGCTGACGGAGGAGACCCGATGAGCGCCTCGAGCATCCCGGCCCGCCTGCGCGGCCCGGCCCGGACCGTCCGGGACGCCGTCCGCGAAGCCACGGCGGGGCCGCGGGAGCGACGCGCCGCCGCCCGCCGCCACGAGCGCGCGATGGCCCCGGTCGAGCCGCCCCGACGGGAGACCGCGGGGCGGCTGCGGGTGCAGGTGCTCGCCTCGGCCCGGGTGCGTGCGGGTCTCGAGGGGCAGTGGGAGCTGACCGAGGTCGACCCCGATGCCGTGCTCGTCGAGGTCGACGCGACGAGTGCCGTGACGGTGGCGGCCCCCTTCGCGGAGCAGCGGCGGGTCGCCCTCGCCGCGACCGTGCCGGTGGTCGTCTGGGTCACCGCGAGCGCGCGCGTCGCCGCCGATGACGTGACCGCGCTCCTCGAGGGCGTGGACGCACCGGTCCACGTCGTCGTCGACGACGCGGCGGGTGTCGATGCCTGGGCTGCCGCGCTTGACCGCCCCGTCCACCATCTCGGCCCGGCCGCAGACCCGGCCGTCCACTCGCCGGCGCTCGCGGGCTCCACCCTCCGCCGGGAGCACGTCGTCGCGCTCGTCGGTGACGGCGGCTTCGACCGGGGGCGGCTCGCCCCGGTGCAGCCGGAGCGCATCGACGTCATCGCCGGCGACGACGCCGCGAGCGAGCTGCCGGGGGACCGCCCGGTCCTCGGGCACCACCGCGCGGCGGCCTTCGTCGCGGACCGTCCCCTCACGGCGTGGCACGCCGTCGAGGCGGCGGCCGCGGGAACGGCCCTCATCAACGGTCCTGGCGTGACCAGCCTGCCGGACCGCCTTGCGGCACAGGCCTGCCCGGTCGAGGACGACACCCAGCTACGCCAGCAGGCCATCGCCCACCTGTGGCAGGACGAGGTCGTCGACCGGTCCGCCATGGCGACCGCGCGCACGGTGCGTCAGGAGCACACCTTCGCCCACCGGGCGATGGACCTCGAGGCCCTCGTGGGGCACCCCCGGCGAGGACGAAGGGGGCGGCCCGGCGCTCCCTTCGACCGGTCCGTCAGCGCCGTGATCTCGACGAACCGGACGCACGAGCTCGACACCATCGCCGACAACATGGCACGGCAGAGCGCCCGTGAGGCGGGTGACCTCCAGGTGGTCCTCGTCCTCCACGGTCTCGACGTGTCCGTGGCGGAGGTCGAGACGCGCTTCCGCGACCAGGGGATCGAGCAGCTCGTCGTCGTCCCGGCGGACCCGTCGCTCACGCTCGGCGCCTGTCTCAACCTCGGTATCGACGCCGCGGACGGCGCGCACATCGCGAAGATCGACGACGACAACTTCTACGGACGGCACTACCTCGACGACCTCGTCGACGCGATCGACTTCTCCGGCGCGGGGATCGCCGGCAAGTGGGCGCACTACACGTGGCTGCGCAGCACGGGCGCGGTGATCCTGCGCTTCCCCCGGAGCGAGCACCGCTTCGAGCGGCTCGTCCAGGGCGGGTCGATCCTCATGCGGGGTGACGTCGCCCGGGAGCTGCGCTTCTCCGACCTGCCGCGGGCCGTCGACACCGACCTCCTCAACCGGGCGCAAGCCGCGGGGGTGCGCACCTACTCCTCGGACCGCTTCAACTACGTGAGCATCCGTGGCACCGACCGGCACGCCCACACCTGGGCGCTCGAGGACGCGGCCTTCATGAACCGCACGAGCCGGGTCGTCTTCTACGGCGACCCGCGCCAGCACGTCGACGTCTGAGGCCGCTCGGTCGCGCGAGCCAGCTCAGTCGCGCGAGCCGAGCACGGCGTCGTAGACGGCGCGGTAGCGGTGGCCGTTGGCCTCCCAGGAGCGCTCGGTCTCGACCCAGGAGCGGCCGGCGGCGGCGAGGCGGGTGCGGCGTTCGGGGTCCTGCTCGAGCTCGCCGAGGGCCGCGGCCAGGGCGCGGGCGTCACCGGCAGGGAAGGACTCGCCGCGCGCGCCGTCACCCGTGATCTCGGTGAGGGCCGGGAGGTCGGAGACGAGGACCGGCAGCCCGGCGGCCATCGCCTCGAAGGGCTTGAGCGGCGTGACGAGCCGTGCCGCCTGCTCGTCGACCCGCGGGACGACGAAGACGTCGAGGAGGGCGTAGTGGTCGAGCACCTCGTCGTGGGGGACCCGGCCGGTGAGGACGACGGCATCACCGGCACCGACCGCGGCGGCGTGCGCCTCGACCTCCGTCCGGCGGGTGCCGTCGCCGACGATGAGGGCGACGGCGTCGACTCCCTGCTCACGCAGGGCCATCGCCGCGTCGACGAGGTACTCCTGCCCCTCGCGGTAGTGGTCGAGGTTGGAGACGTAGCCGAAGACGAATCGCCCGGCGAGACCGTACTGCTCGACGAGGTCCTCGCGGCGCGGCCGCGGGGCGAAAGCGCTCGCGTCGACACCGTTGGGCACGACGTGGACGCGCTCGGCCGGCACGCCGCGCTCGACGATGTCCGCGCGCATGGACTCGCTGAGGGTGACGACGGCGTCGGCAGCGAGCATGCACCGGGTGTCCGTGTCCCTCCGGCGGTGGTAGGTCTCCGCGCTCTCGGCTCGCTCGACGTCCTGGGACCAGATCGCCTCGAAGAAGCCACGCACCTCGTAGACCCACGGAATCCCGAGGGCCTCGGCGGCGGCACGCCCGACGAGCGCGGCCTCGTACCCGCGGGCGCCGGAGTGCACGTGGAGGAGGGCGGGGGCCTCCTCGGCGAGGGCCGGCACGAGGGCGGAGGCGTAGGCGTCGAGGTAGGCGTCGACGGTCTCCGCTCCGGGGACGTCGTCCCGGAGGAGGTGTCGGTGCCGGATGCCGTGCACCTCCTCGACCTCCGGAACGTCCTCACCGGGGAAGTCGAGGGCCGTGACGGCCACCGGCTCGATCCCCGCGTCCACCTGGGCCGAGAGGTTGTAGCGGGTGCGCACGGAGTACCCCGACTGCCGGTGGGGCAGAGCGATCTTCAGCAGGTGCGCTACGCGAAGGGGGGAGCTCCCCCCTTCGTCCCGGGGTAGGGGGGCGACGGCCGGGACGGTCGGGGTCCAGGCCGGGTCCGTCTCCAGCAGGCGACCCTCGAGCTGGGTGAGCACCGCCTCCAGCCGGGTCCGGGCGGGGCCGGCGATGCTCGGGGTCGCCCGGATCTGGGCGCGCGTGACCCTGGCCTGGAGGCTCGGCTCACCGGCCCGCGAGGCGCTCCGGCGGGCCTGGTCGAGGAACCCGGTGTCCCGGTCGAGGGCGTCGAGCTCGCGAGTGATGAGGGCGACGGCGCCGTCGTGGTCCCGGGCGGCGGTGAGCTCCTCGAGCCGGGAGGTGACCGCCGCGGCGCTCGCCCCGTCCGAGGCGGTCGGTCGGGGCCGCCAGCGCTGGAGGGTCAGGTAGGCCCGGCGGGCCAGGCCGCGCAGGAGGGTCTTGGGGTCGCGCACGCGGTGCAGCCTAGTTCGTCAGGAGGGCCGAATCGCGGCTCCACGCCCGCACGGCAAGGGAGCCCAGAGGGGTCAGGAGGTCGACTGCTGCGACTGTCCGCCGCGGGTGCGGCGACGGTTGCGCCGACGGCGGGGGCGGCCCTCGCCGGAGCCGGACTCGCCCTTCGTCTGGTCGCGACCGCCGCCGGAGCGGTTCCCGCCCGAGCGGCCACCACCGGAACGGCCGCCCTGACGACGGCCACCGGACTTGCCGGTCTCGCCCACGTCCTCGAGCTCCTCGGCGTCGAGGCCCTCGCGGGTGCGCTGCGAGCGGGGGAGGCGGCCCTTCGTCCCCTCGGGGATGTCGAGGTCGGTGAAGAGGTGCGGGCTCGAGGAGTAGGTCTCGATGGCCTCGGGGATGCCGAGGTCGAGCTGGCGGTTGATGACCGCCCACTTCGTCTCGTCGTCCCAGTCGACGAAGGTCACCGCGATGCCGGTGTTGCCCGCGCGGCCGGTGCGCCCGATGCGGTGGACGTAGGTCTTCTCGTCGTCGGGGCACTGGTAGTTGATGACGTGCGTGACATTGGTGACGTCGATGCCTCGGGCGGCGACGTCGGTGGCGACGAGGACGTCGACCTTGCCGTTGCGGAAGGCGCGCAGCGCCTGCTCGCGCGCGCCCTGCCCGAGGTCGCCGTGGATCGACGCGGCTGCGAAGCCCCGGTCGACGAGCTCGTCGGCCACCTTGGCCGCGGTGCGCTTGGTGCGCGAGAAGATGATCGTCAGCCCGCGCCCCTTCGCCTGGAGGATGCGCGCGACCATCTCGACCTTGTCCATCGCGTGCGCGCGGTAGACGAACTGCTCGGTGGCCTTGACGGTGTGGCTGTCCTGCTCGCCGTCCTCGCTCATCGCACGGATGTGCGTCGGCTGCGTCATGTAGCGGCGCGCGAGCGCGACGATCGCGCCCGGCATCGTCGCGGAGAAGAGCATCGTGTGCCGCGTCGGCGCGGTCATCGCCATGATCTTCTCGACGTCGGGGAGGAAGCCGAGGTCGAGCATCTCGTCGGCCTCGTCGAGGACGACGGTCTTGGCCGCGGAGAGGTCGAGGTGCTTCTGCTGGGCCAGGTCGATGAGCCGGCCGGGGGTGCCGACGACGACGTGCACGCCCTTCTTCAGCGCCTCGATCTGCGGCTCGTAGGCACGACCGCCGTAGACGGTGAGGACCGAGATGCCGAGGCGCTTCCCGGCCCGCTCGAGGTCGGCAGCGACCTGGCCGGCGAGCTCGCGGGTCGGGGCGACGGCGAGGGCCTGCGGGCGGGGGTCGTCGGAGTCGACGTCGATGCGGTTGAGCATCGGGACGCCGAAGCCGAGCGTCTTGCCGGTGCCGGTCTTGGCCTGGCCGATGATGTCGTGGCCGTCGAGCGCGACGGGGAGCGTCATCGCCTGGATGGGGAAGGGGTGGATGATCCCGGCATCGGCGAGGGCGCCGACGATCTCCGGGTGGACGGAGAAGTCGGCGAAGGTCTGCTGGGCCGCCTCGGGGGCGGTGCCCTCGACGTCGGGCGTGGCCTGGACGTCGTCGGGCGTGGTGGAGGTCTCGGACATGCGTCTCTCGATCAGCGTGGGCGGCGGACTGCGCCGCGTGATGGGACGGGCCGATCGGAGGTCAGTCAAGCGGTCTGCCACACGTGGGGCGACCGCGCCGGACGTCTCGTCCAGCCGGAAAGGATGCCGACCGGGCACCGCTGGTCACCACCATGGTACCCGCCGGGCGCCGCTGCGGACGCCACCCCCGGGCGGAGCACTAGGCTGCGGCCATGAGCGAGCAGGCATCCCCGTCGTCCGGCACGCCCCTCGGGGACCGCGAGCGCGAGGGCACGATCGACCTCCTCGGCGCCATCGCCTACGGCGCGATCTCGGGCTTCAGCCGGATGGCGGCCGACTCCGAGATGGCCCGCGACCTCGAGCTCAAGCGGGCGCTCGCGGGGATGGCGGTCAAGGAGTTCCACAACCACGAGCTCCTCGCCGACCACATCGTCGACCTCGGCGGCGAGCCCAATGCGGCCATGGTGCCCTTCAAGAGCGCCTTCGAGGTCTTCCACGAGCGGACGAGGCCGCGCGACCTCCTCGAGGGCCTCGTCAAGGCCTACATCGGCGACGGGATCGCGACCGACTTCTACATCGAGATCAGCCGGTACGTCGAGCCGGAGTCGCGGGCGATCATCGCCCGGGCCAGCAGCGACCACCGGGACGTCGACACGATCGTCAAGGCCGTCCGGGCCGGGATCGCCGAGGACTCCCGGCGCGCCGGACCCCTGGCCCTGTGGGGCCGGCGCCTCGTCGGCGAGGCGCTGACCCAGGGGCAGGTCGTCGCCGGCGAGCGCGAGGCGCTGAGCGAGCTCGTCCTCGGCCTGAGCCACGACCGGCCGGGCGCCACCCTGGAGGAGGTCGGCCAACTCATGCAGCGGCTCACCGACCGCCACCAGCTGCGCATGGGGCGCCTCGGCCTCGCTGCCTGACCCGCGTCCCACACGGCACGACGAAGGGGAGGCCCCGCCGCAGCGGCGGGGCCTCCCCTTCGCGCTCGGTGTCAGGTCTGCTTGCGGCCGACGACCATGCCGTAGACGACGATGAGGACGGCCGCGGCGACGACGCCGACGACGACGGCGAGGAAGCTGAACTCCGTGCTCGTGCCGTTGACGACGGAGGAGCCGATGAGGGCGCCGAGGACGCCGAGGATGACCGTGACGAGCGTCGAGATGCTCTGCTTACCGGGCAGGACCAGACGAGCCAGGGCGCCGATGATGGCGCCGATGACGACGGTGACGATGATCGTCCACACGGGTGATCACTCCTTCTGCGTCCGACGGGGGAGAGCGGACGCGCTCAGAGCCCGGTGGGCTCCGTGATCACTGTAGGCCTCTGTGGCGTGTGGTGCGGGTGTGACGACACCCGGACAGCCGAATCGTGACCGGCTCGAGCGGAGGTCAGGCGCCGAAGCCGACGCGACCACGCGTCGGCTCACCGACCTCGACGTAGCCCAGGGCACCGGCGGGGACCATGACGCGGCGGCCCTTGTCGTCGGTGAGGACGAGCGATCCGCCCTCGAGGGCCGACGCGAACGCAGCCTCGATCTCGTCCTCGGTGCCGCTCGCGTCGAGCACGATCTCTCGGGCGACGTTCTGGATGCCGATCTTGACCTCCACGGTCACTCCTCCGCTCTCGGGGCTGGTGTCGCCTCCCATCGTGTCACTCGGCCGCCGCGTCGCCCCGGTCGGGGTCGCCCATGCGGTTGACCGGGAAGGACCCGATGCCGCGCCAGGCGAGGTGACCGGCGGCCTGCGCCGCGACCTCCTGGGGGAAGTCCTCGCCGTGGGCGAGCCAGGTACGGGCCATGACCTGGGCCGCACCGGACATCGCCAGGCCGAGCATCTCGGCGAGCTCTCGCGGCAGGGTCGTGTCCTGCATGATCCGCAGCGCGATGGCATCTCCGAGCTGGGCCTCGAGCGCATCGAGGCGGTGGCGGACCTGCGGGTCGTTGGTGAGGTCGGACTCGTAGATGAGGCGGAAGGCGCCGCCCTCGTCCGCGACGAACGAGAAGAAGGCGCGGACGGTCGCGTAGACGCGCTCCTCGTGGTCGTCGCTGGACTCGAGCGCCTGGAGGACGAGCTTCTCGAGGGTGTCGCACTGGGCGTCGAGGAGGGCGAGGTAGAGGTCGAGCTTGCCGGGGAAGTGCTGGTAGAGCACCGGCTTCGAGACGCCCGCCTGGTCGGCGATGTCCTCCATCGCGGCCTGGTGGTAGCCCTTGGAGACGAAGACGCCGAGAGCCGCCTCGAGCAGCTGGGCGCGGCGCTGGGCCCGCGGCATCCGCTGGACGCGGGTGCCGGTCGAGGAGGAGCTCATGGTCTGTCCTTCGAGGAGAGTGCAGTCGTCGTGGTGTGGATCACGCGATCTTACCCACGGGTACACGTCGGCCCGCACGAGGCCCGCTCGTGGTGACCGCTGTCGGGGGTCGGTGATGGGATGTCCTCGTGGCAGCACAGACCCCCTTCGTCCAGCTCCGCCCGCCGACCTCGGCCGGGGCGGAGGCCACGCTGGTGCCCGACGAGGACCAGGTTGCTGCGATCGCCGCGCGTGGCGATCTCGTCCGGATCCTCGGCGGCCCGGGGACGGGCAAGACGCGCGTCGCCGTCGCGAGCGTCCTCGACCGCATCGCCCGGGAGGAGTGTGCGCCCGAGGAGATCGTCCTCGTGTCCGCGACCCGCCTGGGGGCCGCCGCCGCCCGGGACGCCGTCACCGCCGGCCTGCCCGGGGCGACGACGGAGCCGTTGGCGCGCACCATGCAGTCCCTCGGCTTCGCGGTGCTGCGCCAGCAGGCGGCGTTGCGCGGGGAGCCGACTCCTCGCCTCCTCTCCGGCGCCGACCAGGACGTCGTCCTCGGCGAGCTCCTCGCCGGCCACCGCGAGGGCGGGGACGGGCCGGTCTGGCCCGAGGACCTCGAGCTGGCGCTGCCGACCCGGGGCTTCCGCGAGGAGCTGCGCGACCTCCTCATGCGGGCCATCGAGCACGGGGTCACGCCGGACGTCCTCGCGAGGCTGGGCGTGGAGCACGGGCGACCCGAGTGGAGCGCCGCCGCGCAGGTGGCCCGCGAGTACGACGAGGTCACCGCGCTCTCGCGACCGGGGGCCTTCGACCCTGCGTGGGTCCTCACGGCCGCCGCCGAGCTCCTCGAGGGGGACGAGCAGGCGCGCGAGCGGGTGCGCAGTGGGACCCGCACCGTCGTCGTCGACGACGCCCAGGAGCTGACCGCCCCGGCCGCGCGGCTCCTCCGGGCCCTCACCGGGGAGGGCATCGACCTCGTGCTCGTCGGCGACCCGGACGCCACCGTGCAGGGCTTCCGCGGAGCCGACCCGCGACACCTCGTCGAGGACTGGCCCGGACGGGAGGGGCCCACGCTCGTCCTCGGCCACGGCCACCGCCTCCCGGAGTCCGTCCACTCGGCGGTCTCGCGGGTCACGCCGCGGATCGCTGCTCTCGGAGGAGGGCTCCAGCGTCGGGCGGCCCCGGCCGCGCCGGGGGGTGCCGTCGCCGCCCACGTGCTCCACTCGGGTGCCCAGGAGGCGGCCTTCATCGCCCACGAGCTGCGCGCCGCGCACCTGCTCCACGGGGTGCCCTGGCGGCAGCTGGCGGTGATCGTCCGCGGCGCGGCCCGGCAGGCGACGCTGCGGCGCGTCCTCGCCTCGCGCGGTGTCCCGGTCCTCGGCGACGCCCACCGGGTGCCGGTCCGGGACGAGCCGGCCGCCCGCCCGCTGCTGCAGCTGCTCGGCCTCGTCATCGACCTCGCCCGCGGGGAGGTCGACGCCCTCGAGGCCACCGAGGTCACCGACCTGCTCACGAGCCCGCTCTTCGGCGCCGACACGGTCACCGTGCGGCGGCTCCGGCGGACCTTGCGCCGTGAGGAGCTCTCGGCCGGCGGGACCCGGACGAGCGACGAGCTCCTCGGCGCGCTGGCCCTCGACCCCGAGCGGCTGCTCCACCTCGGCGACGACGCGGCCCCGCTGCACCGGTTGGCGACCGTCATCGCCGGCGGTCTGGCGGCAGCCGTCACCTCCGAGGACGGGCGCGGCTGGGCTCCCGGCGTCTCGGCCGAGTCCGTCCTCTGGGAGGTGTGGCAGGCCGCGGGGGTGGCCGATGCGTGGCGGTCCACCGCGCTCGCCGGCGGCGCTGCCGGCGCCCGCGCCGACCGGGCGCTCGACGCCGTCGTCGCGCTCTTCGACGCCGCGGCCGCCCACCAGGACGCGCTGCCGGCATCGGGCCCCGATGCCTTCCTCGATGCCGTGGCCAGTCAGTCGGTGGCCGCCGACTCGCTCGCGGCCCGCAGTCCCGATCCCGACGCCGTGGCGCTCGTGACCCCGCAGACCGCGGCGGGACTCGAGTGGCACACCGTCGTCCTCGCCGGCGTCCAGGAGGGCGTCTGGCCCGACCTGCGCCTCCGCGGCTCCCTCCTCGGGTCCGAGCGCCTCGTCGACGTCGTCACCGGCCGTGACCGCACGGGGGTGGGCGCGGCGGCGGCCGTTCGCCACGACGAGACCCGGCTCTTCCACGTCGCCCTCACCCGGGCGACCGAGCGGGTCCTCGTCACCGCGGTCGCTGCCGAGGACGAGCAGCCCTCGGTCTACCTGGACCTCGTCGACCCCCTCCCGGACGATGTCGTGCGCCGCGAGCCGAGCGATGTCCCGCCCCCGCTCGACCTCACCGGGCTCGTCGCCCAGCTGCGCCAGCAGCTCGCGGAGCCGGACCCCGCGGCGGTCGCCCGGGCCGTCGCCCGCCTGGCCCACCTGGCGGCGGCCGGGGTGCCGGGGGCCTCCCCTTCGTCCTGGTGGGCCCTGCGGGACCTCACCGACATGCGGGCGGTCCGCGGACCGGAGGACCGGGTGGCCGTGAGCCCGTCCAAGGTGGCGCAGTTCGGCGAGTGCGGCCTGCGGTGGCTCCTCCAGTCCTCGGGCGGCGACGGGCCGAGGAGCGTGTCGATGGAGGTCGGCACGCTCATCCACGACATCGCCCACGAGCTCGGTGACGCGGGCGAGGAGGCCTTCCAGGCGGAGCTCGAGCGCCGCTGGCCGGAGCTCGGCATGGCACCCGGGTGGGTCACCGACCAGAAGCGGGAGCGCGCCCGCACCATGGCCCACTGGCTCGCCCAGTACCACCTGCGCGCCGCCTCGGAGGGGTGGCGCCCGGTCGCGACCGAGGAGGGCTTCCGCGTCGAGATCGGGCGAGCGGTGCTGCGCGGCAATGTTGACCGGCTCGAGGCCGACGAGGACGGACGCCTGCGGGTCATCGACTACAAGACCGGTGCGAGCGCACCGACGGCCGCGGAGCTCGCCGAGCACCCGCAGCTCGGGTCCTACCAGGTGGCCATCGCCGAGGGAGGCTTCGCGGAGCACGGCACCGACGGGGCCGGCGCCGCTCTCGTCCACCTCGGCCGGGCCCGCACCTCGCGCAATGCCGTGCAGGGGCAGGAGCCGATCGGCGAAGGGGAGGACCCACGGTACTTCCACGACCTCATCTCGCGCACGGCCGACGGCATGGCCGCGGCGACCTTCGCCGCCCAGCCGGAGGACGGGCGGTGCCGGATCTGCCCGGTCCGCTCCTCCTGCCCCGCCCACGAGGAAGGAGGTCGGCTGCGATGAGCGCACCGACGATGAGCGCGGTCGACCTGGCCCGGGCCCTGGGCCAGGAGCACCCGCCTACCGAGGAGCAGCGACGGATCATCGAGGCCCCCCTCGAGCCCCTGCTCGTCGTGGCCGGCGCCGGCTCGGGCAAGACCGAGACGATGACGGCCCGCGTCGTCTGGCTCGTCGCCAACGGCCTCGTGGCGCCGGAGGAGGTCCTCGGCCTGACCTTCACCCGCAAGGCGGCCGGTGAGCTCGCCGAGCGGGTGGGTCGCCGGCTCGCGACCCTCGAGCAGGTCGGCATCTGGTCCCCGCCGCAGGAGGCCGAGGCCGACAGCCTCGGCGGCGCACCGACGATCTCGACCTACCACTCCTACGCGGGTCGGCTCGTCCGCGAGGGCGCCCTCCGGCTGGGCTATGAGAAGGACTCGCGCCTCCTCTCCGAGGCCGCGACCTGGCAGCTGGCCCATGAGGTCGTCGTCGCCTGGGACGGACCGATGGAGGGGATCGACAAGGTCGAGTCGACGGTGACCAATGCCGTCGTCTCGCTCGCCGGGGAGCTCGCGGAGCACCTGCGCACCCCGCAGGACATCGCGGACTTCTCCCGGCGGACCCTCGCCCACCTCGAGGGGGTCGCGGCCTCGGGCAAGGACTTCACCAAGGACTTCCGCGGCAAGGTCATCACCCCGATGGCCGAGCAGCAGCTCATCCTCCCGATCGTCGAGCGCTATCGCGAGGTCAAACGGGAGCGCTCGGTCATGGACTTCGCCGACCAGATGGCGCTGGCGGCCGCACTCGCGAGCCGGTTCCCCGATCTGGGGCGGGCCGAGCGCGACCGCTTCCGCGTCGTCATGCTCGACGAGTTCCAGGACACCTCCGAGGCGCAGCTCGTCCTCATGCGCGAGCTCTTCGCGCCGACGGGGGAGCGGCCGGCCGCGGTCACGGCCGTCGGCGACCCGCACCAGTCGATCTACGCCTGGCGCGGGGCGAGCGCGACGACCCTCGAGTCCTTCCCGGTGCACTTCGCGACCGCCGGCCGGGAGGCTCCGGTCGAGCACCTGTCGACGAGCTGGCGCAACGACGAGACGATCCTCGAGGTCGCCAATGTCGTCGCCGGTCCGCTCGGGGAGGCGAGCGGGGTGCCGGTGACCTCCCTTCGTCCACGGCCGGGGGCCCAGCGCGGCCAGGTCGAGGCGCTGCGCTCGCTCACGGCCCACGACGAGGCCGACCGGATCGCCGAGTGGATCCAGATCCGTCGCGGCGCCGGCGAAGGGGGGATCCCCCGCCGGAGTGCGGCGGTCCTCTGCCGCAAGCGCAGCCAGTTCACCCTCGTCGCCGAGGCGCTCGCCGCGCGCAACATCCCCCACGAGGTCGTCGGGCTCGGCGGGCTGCTCCTCACGCCCGAGGTCGCCGATGTCATCTCGCTGCTGACGATCGTCCAGGACCCCGCCCGCGGGGACCGCCTCATGCGGTTGCTCACCGGGGCGCCCGGGCTCCTCGGCCCGGCCGACCTCGACGGCTTCGGTGCGTGGGCCCGTCACCTCGGGCGGCAGGCGGTGGCCGAGGTGTCCGACGGGGGAGTGCCGCCCGGGCCCGACGACGCCGTGACGATCGTCGACGCCCTCGACCAGCTGCCCGAGCCGGGCTGGACCGGTGACAGCGGGCAGCGGGTCTCCGATGGGGCGCTGCAGCGCCTGCACCACATCGCCGGCATGGTGGCGCGGCTGCGCCGCGGAGCGGGCATGCCCCTGCCCGACCTCGTGGGCGAGGCGGAGCGCGAGCTCGGCGTCGACATCGAGGTCCTCTCCCGGCCCGGGTGGTCGCCGGCGGCGGCCCGGGCCCACCTCGATGCCTTCGCCGACGTGGCCGCGCAGTTCTCCGCCAGCGCGGACCGGCCGACCCTGGGGGGCTTCATCGACTGGATCGAGGCAGCCGTCGAGCAGGAGCGCGGTCTCGAGGCGCCCGTCGTCGAACCCGTGCGGGAAGCGGTGCAGATCCTCACCTGTCACGCGGCCAAGGGTCTGGAGTGGGATGTCGTGGCGGTCCCGGGCCTGTCCGAGGGGGTCTTCCCCGCCCACAGCTCACGCTCCTCGTGGTCCGAGGACCGGGGGTGGTCGCTGGGCCAGGTCAACGAGTCGGGCTGGATCTCCGGTCTCGACGGCGTGCCCTTCCCCCTCCGGGGAGACCGCGAGGGCCTGCCGCACCTCGACCTCTCGCTCGGCGAGACCAAGGAGCTCCAGGAGGAGCTCAAGCGCTTCCGGGCGGCGAACGGCGACCACGGCCTCCTCGAGGAGCGCCGCCTCGCCTACGTCGCGGTGACCCGCGCACGGAGTCAGCTGCTCCTCGGGTCCTGGGTGTGGGGCGCGACCGGGCAGAGCCCGCGACTGCCCTCGCGCTTCCTCGACGAGGCGCGGGGGACGGGCGTCGTCGAGACGCTCGACTGGGCCGAGATGCCGGAGTCCAAGGAGGTGCGCAACCCCGCGCTCGAGGTCTCCCGTCAGGTCCTGTGGCCCGGCGAGGAGCAGGCGCCGGAGCGACCCGGGCTCGAGGCGGCCGCCGCGCAGATAGTGGATTCCCCGCCAGCGGACGACCTGGGGTCGGACCCGCTGGACGAGCAGATGCTTCTCCTCCTCGAGGAGCGGGAGCGTCGACGGAGCGCGCGCGACGAGGGAGCCTCCGTCGAGCTGCCGGCCCATCTGTCGACCTCCGAGCTCGTCTCGCTCGCGCGCGATCCGCAGGACTTCGCGCTCGCCCTGCGCCGGCCGATGCCGCAGCCACCGCAGGTGGCGGGGCGTCGGGGAACGGCCTTCCACACCTGGGTCGAGCAGCACTACGCCGACGCCGGCCTCGTCGACGTCTTCGAGCTGCCGGGGAGCGCCGACGAGGACCTCGGCGACGCCGACCTCACCGCCATGCAGGAGCACTTCCTCGCGAGCGAGTGGGCCGATCGCGTGCCCCTCGACGTCGAGCTCTCCCTCGAGACCCTCGTCGGAGGGCACGCCGTCCGCGGACGCGTGGACGCGGTCTTCGCCGACGAGGACGGCGGCGTGACCGTCGTCGACTGGAAGACCGGCCGTCCGCCCCGGGGAGCCGAGGCACAGGTGCGGGCCGTCCAGCTCTCCGCCTACCGCATCGCCTATGCCCGCTGGCGGGGGATCGACCTCGACCGGGTCCGGGGAGCCTTCTTCTACGCCGCGACGGGGGAGACGGTGCGCCCCGAGATGCTCGGGGAAGAGGCGATCGTCGCGATGCTCGGCGCGGCGGTCTCCCCGGCCTGACGGTCAAGGGATCTCCCCACCCCGGTCAGGCGGTCCGCACCATGGGCAGCCGGGGCGCGTCTGGCAAGGCTGGACGCATGGACACCGACACCGCCACCGCCACACCCACTGCCCGCGCCGCCGTCACCCCACCCACCGACCCGCCGCCGGACCGAGCCGCCCCGGCCTTCGTGGGCCTCGGTGCCACCCTGCTCATGGTCATCGTCGTGGCCGCCCGCCCCCGGCCCGCCACCGCGACCGACTGAGCCGCGGCGACTGAACCTCCGGGACCTCGCGACGCGTCATCCTTCGTGAAGGGAAGGAGACACCGTGACCGAGGATGACGAAGAGAGCTTCCGGGAGTTCGCGCTGGCCGCGCTGCCGCAGCTGAGGCGAGTGGCCGTGGCCCAGGTCCGGGACGGCCACCGAGCGGACGACCTGGTCCAGATGACGTTGGAGAAGCTCTACGTGGACTGGCGACGCATCAACCGTCAGGCCCGAGACCCCTTCGCCTATGCGCGCAGGGTCCTCGTCAACACGCTCGTCAGCGACAGCCGCCGCCTCCGCTGGCACCGCGAGGTGTCCGTCACGGACGCGGGCGAGAGCGCGCGGGTCGAGGACGCCACCGGGCAGGTCGACCTGCGCACCGACCTGGGAGCGGCGCTCGATGCGCTGCCACCCCGTCAGCGGCTGACGGTCGTGCTGCGATTCGTCGAGGACCTCTCGGTGACGCAGACCGCGGCGCTCATGGGGTGCAGCGAGGGGACGGTCAAGAGCGCGACCAATGCCGCACGCGGCACCCTGCGCGAGCTGCTGGGGGAGCCGGTAACAACGATGAAGGGGTGGGACGCATGACCCAGGAGACCATGTGGAAGCACGCTGCCGAGGCGCGAGCGCAGGACGCCGGTACGACAGCGATCGACATCGACGAGGTGATGCGCCGAGGGCGCTCCCGGGTGCGCCGCCGGCGGGTGGTCCGCGGGGGGCTGGGTGCCGCGCTGGCCACGGTGGCGGTGGCCGGCGCAGTGGCACTCACGCCCCTGGGGCCGGACTCCGACACTGCCGACCCCGCAGGTTCTGGATCGCCCCGGTCCATGGCCGGCTGCACCCTGCAGCCGAGCACGTGCGACGGGGAGATCGTCACGCGGTGGATGGAGGAGGACCTCGACGTGCACCGGCCATCGGCGGTCGAGTTCAGCGCCGTGACCTCCTCGGACCCCGATGCCGATGTGTTGCCGGAGGGCTCCTGGCAGATGGTGTCGATCCCGGTGGGCCTGCGCGAAGGGCAGCAGCAGGCGAGCATGGACGTTCTCGTCGCCCCGGCTGCCGGAGACAGCCCGATCTTCGAGGTGGTGGCCAACCAACCCGATCGCGAGTGGGAGGAGCGCGTCGTGGAGATCCGGCCGGGCATCACGGCCGAGGTGAGCACCAGCAGAACCGACGGCGACAGGTTCGAGATGTGGGCGATCCGAGAGGGGCGCGGCCACGGTGCGGTCGTCATGACCTTCGAAGGGTCCACGGTGCCGAAGTGGTCCGACGACACGGCCCGGCTCCTGCTCGACGACCTGCTGACGGGGGCGCCGAGCTCCGGGTGAGGAAAGGAGGGTGTGGGTCAGGAGCGCTGCGTCGGCGGAACGACGTCGTCGTCGTCCTCGTCCGCGATCGGGGTGATCTCGTCGGTGATGTGGTCACTGCCCTTCGCCGGGATCGCCGCCGGGGCGTCGTCGGGCGCCTTGTCCGTCGTCGGCTCGGCGGGCGAAGGGAGGTCCTCGTCGGCCTGCTCCTCAGGTGCCTCGGCCGCGGGGGTCTCGGCCGCGGCCTCATCGGTCGGCTCCTGTGCTGGCTGCACCGGGGTGGGCTCGGCCGGGTGCTCCACCTGGACGGCTTCGTCACTCTCGTCGGAGGCGTCCGGCACGGCGACGGGGCCGGTCGCGACCGGTTGGGTGTCGGCCGGCCGGTCATCCGCCGGCTGCGCCTCGACCGACCCCGTCTCGGCCGGGGGCTGCGTCTCGACGGGCTGGGTGTCGGCCTTCGCCGGGGTGTCCTCGGCGTCGGGCTCGCTCGCCGCTGCCACGGCGGCCGGCGCAGGCGCGGGGGTCGCCTGCCCGGCAGCCTCCTCCTCGCGGGCCAGCCGGTCGTCCAGCCGGCGCAGGTGCATCGCGTGCTCCTCCGCTCCCTCGTCGTCACCCGCGGCGACGGCCGTCATCATCGCCCGGACGAGCTGCATCTCGCCGATGACCTTGGCGCGCTGCTGCAGGTGGCGGTCGGGGCGCTCCACCCGGGCGTGGGCGTAGGCCTCCATGACCGTGTCGACGGCCTCCGGGTCGAGCTCGGCCAGGATCGGCGCGAGGTCGTCCGCGGGGTCGGCGACCTGAGCCGACTCCCACCCGAGGAAGGCCTTGACGTCGACCTCGTTGCCGTCGTCTGGCGTCGCGAGGACGGTGTCGTCGCCGAGCGCCCCGTGGGTGGGCGTGCTCGTGAAGGTCCACAGCGACTCGTCGTCGAGGACCTTTTCCCAGCGCGTGAGCAGGCCGGTGGGGACCCGACCCGTCGCGGCGGCCCGGTCGAGCTCGGCCAGGCGGCGAGCCCGGTAGGAGGCGGCGTCGTAGACGGGGACACCGGCCTCCTCGTAGACCCGGACGTCGAGGTTGTGCAGCTGGGCGATGGCCCGGCCCAGCCCGGTGGCGAGGGCGGACCCGGCCGTGACCCCGGCGAGGCTGACCATGCGGCCGGTGAGGTAGCTGTGGACGGCGGCGCGCCCCCCTTCGGGCAGGGCCACCCAGCCCTTGACCGCGGGGACGGGCATCGTGAGGCGCCGGGCGAGCAGGCCGAGCAGCGCGGCCGAACGCTCCAGGTGGGCGGATGCCGCGGGGGAGACCGGGCAGCGGATGACCCAGCGCCGGTGCTCCTGGTCGGAGACGAGGGCGACGTCGAAGGGGTCCCCGGGTCCGGTGGGCACGACCCCTTCGACGGTGTCGGGGTCGAGGCCGGGCACGGCGGCGCTGGCCAGTGCGGCGAGAGTCAGCGGTCCACGGGAGGTCACGAGCCCACCGTACGAGGACGACGGCGGGGATCGGGGGAGCAACGCCCGTCCGGCGGCGGACGGGTGGCGCTCCGTAGGGTGGGAGACGTGGACCACGACCCGATGCGCGACCTGCCCATGTCGGCTCCGACCGTCGACCGCGATGGTCTCGCCCGCGGCGAGGAGGGGCTCTTCGAGCGACTCCTCGCCGACCCGGCCACGCGGATCGTCGAGCTCGTGGGGGCACGGGTCCCGCTGCGCCCGGACCGCTCGCTCGCGCTCCGCCCGCCGCAGCCCGAGGACACCGAGACCCTCCTGCTCTACCTCGGCCGGCACGACGGCACCGCGCACGTCGCCGCGTGCCGGCCCGAGACGCCGGGCGACCAGGGGCCGCGCGAGGAGGACCTGGACGCCGCCCCCTTCGCCGACCTGCGCGAGGTCGCCACCGACCTCAGTCCGACGGAGGCCACGCTCTTCGCCACCGCCCTCGGCCTGGCCAACTGGCACGTGCGCCACCCGCGGTGCCCGCGCTGCGGTGAGCCGACCGAGGTCGTCCAGGCCGGCTGGGTGCGCCGGTGCCCCCACGACGGGT
>DXAR01000049.1 GCA_019116945.1 Candidatus Janibacter merdipullorum
GGCGACATCGTCGAAGGCACCGTGGTGAAGGTCGATCACGACGAGGTCCTCCTGGACATCGGCTACAAGACCGAGGGCGTCATCCCCTCGCGCGAGCTGTCCATCAAGCACGACGTCGACCCGGCCGACGAGGTCGAGGTCGGCGACGAGATCGAGGCCCTCGTCCTCCAGAAGGAGGACAAGGAGGGTCGCCTGATCCTGTCCAAGAAGCGCGCCCAGTACGAGCGCGCCTGGGGCTCGATCGAGCAGATCAAGGAGGACGAGGGCGTCGTCACCGGTCGCGTCATCGAGGTCGTCAAGGGCGGCCTCATCGTCGACATCGGCCTGCGCGGCTTCCTCCCGGCCTCCCTCGTGGAGATGCGCCGCGTCCGCGACCTCCAGCCCTACGTCGGCAAGGAGATCGAGGCCAAGATCATCGAGCTCGACAAGAACCGCAACAACGTGGTCCTGTCGCGCCGTGCCTGGCTCGAGCAGACCCAGTCCGAGGTCCGCACGACCTTCCTCAAGGAGCTCCAGAAGGGGCAGGTCCGCACGGGCGTCGTCTCCTCGATCGTCAACTTCGGTGCGTTCGTCGACCTCGGCGGCGTCGACGGCCTCGTCCACGTCTCCGAGCTGTCCTGGAAGCACATCGACCACCCGTCCGAGGTCGTCGAGGTCGGCGACGAGGTCACGGTCGAGGTCCTCGACGTCGACATGGACCGCGAGCGGGTCTCGCTGTCGCTCAAGGCGACGCAGGAGGACCCCTGGCAGCACTTCGCCCGGACCCACGCGATCGGCCAGGTCGTCCCGGGCAAGGTCACCAAGCTCGTCCCCTTCGGCGCCTTCGTGCGCGTCGAGGACGGCATCGAGGGCCTGGTGCACATCTCCGAGCTGGCTCAGCGCCACGTGGATCTGCCCGAGCAGGTCGTCACCGTGGACCAGGACGTCTTCGTCAAGGTCATCGACATCGACCTCGAGCGTCGCCGCATCTCGCTGAGCCTCAAGCAGGCCAACGAGGACGCCGCCAACCTCACGGAGTTCGACCCGACGCTCTACGGCATGGCCGCCGAGTACGACGAGCAGGGCAACTACAAGTACCCCGAGGGCTTCGACCCGGAGACCAACGAGTGGCTCGAGGGCTACGAGGCCCAGCGCGAGGCCTGGGAGAAGCAGTACGCCGACGCCCACGCCCGCTGGGAGGCCCACCGCGCCCAGATCGAGAAGGCTGCCGCGGACGACGCCGCTGCCGCCGAGGGTGGCGACGAGGTCGCGACGACGTCCTACAGCTCGGACAGCAGCACCCCGGCGCCGAGCACGGGCACCGCGGCTCCGGCCGCGCCGACCTCCGAGGGCACGCTCGCCTCGGACGAGGCGCTGGCTGCGCTCCGCGAGAAGCTCACGGGCAACTGACGCGAGCACCGCACCCACGAAGGGGGCGTCGCACCGAATCGGTGCGGCGCCCCCTTCGTCGTGTGCCTAGGATCGGGCCCATGCTGCGCATCGGACTCACCGGCGGAATCGGCTCCGGCAAGTCGACGGTCTCCCGACGCCTCGCGGAGCTCGGCGCGGTCGTCGTCGACGCCGATCTCATCGCCCGGGAGGTCGTGGAGCCGGGGGAGCCGGCCCTGGCGGAGATCCGGGAGCGTTTCGGCGAGGCGGTCTTCGCGCCCGACGGGGCGCTGGACCGGCCGGCCCTCGGCCGGGTCGTCTTCGGCGACCCCGAGGCACTCGCCGCCCTCGAGGGCATCACCCACCCGGCGATCTGGGGGCGCACGGCCGAGCGCTTCGCCGAGGCCGAGGCCTCGGGCGTGGAGGTCGGCGTCCACGACATGCCCCTCCTCGTCGAGAAGCGGATGGTGGGGGAGTACCACCTCGTCCTCGTCGTCGACACCGACGAGGAGGTCCGCGTGCGGCGGCTCGTCGAGCACCGGGGGATGCCCGAAGACGAGGCCCGCTCCCGCATCGCGGCCCAGGCCACGGACGAGGAGCGGCAGGCCGCCGCCGACGTGCTGCTCGACAACAACGGCTCGCCGGAGGACCTCCGGACGGCCGTGGACCGGCTGTGGGAGGAGCGGCTCCTCCCCTTCGCGGCGAATCTCGCGGCCGGACGACGTCGCGAGCGCGAGCCGGTGATCACCCTCTCCGAGCCGGACCCGGGGTGGCCCGCCCGGGCGGAGCGCCAGCTCGCGAGGATCCGGCACGCCGTGGGGGAGCGGGCGGTGACCCTGGACCACATCGGGTCGACCGCCGTGCCCGGGCTCGTCGCCAAGGACGTCATCGACCTGCAGCTGGGCGTGGCCTCGCTCGCGGAGGCGGACGATCCCTCCTTCGTCGAGGCACTCACCGCCGCCGGCTTCCCGCGGGTCGAGGGCTTCGTCGAGGACACCCCCCGCGTCGACGGCGGCAGCCCCCGGGCCTGGCCGAAGCGCTTCCACGGCAGCTCCGACCCCGGGGAGGCCGTGCACCTCCACATCCGGGAGGTCGGGTCCCCGGGGTGGCAGTGGGCCCTCCGCTTCCGGGACTGGCTCCGCGACGACGCCGCGGCCCGGGAGGAGTACACGACGATGAAGCGCGCGGTCGAGGCCCGGTCCCTGTCGATGGAGGACTACGCCCGGGCCAAGGAGCCGTGGTTCGACAGCATCCACGCGCGGGTCGGGGCGTGGGCCGCCGCGAGCGGGTGGACCCCGCCGGGTGAAGGGGGCTGAGCTGCCCTCCTACCGGGTGGCCGTCGACGTGCTCGGCGTCCACCCCGGCGTCGCCCCGCCCGAGGTCCTCCCGCGGGCCGAGGAGATCCTCGCGGAGGAGCACCTCGTCGAGGACCGCTCCGTGGAGATCACCGGGGGCCGCCCCCAGGTCCACCTGCGCTTCCTCGTTCCGTCGGGCGCGGACGGGGACGGGGAGGCCGAGGCCGCCGTCCGGGGACTCGTCCGTCGCCTCTCCGCCATGGCCGTCCTCGGCGACTGGGCCCTGCGCCGCGGTCCGGGCAGGCGCTGGCGGACGATCCGGACCGGCCGGGCCGAGGAGGACCTCCCGGAGCACCCGGTGGACTTCTGAGGGCTGTCGGGGGTGTGGCCTACCGTTGAGGACATGCGCCCGGTGACTGATCTGCAACGCACGGTGGCTCCCTTCGAGGTCGTCTCGGAGTACGAGCCCGCCGGTGACCAACCGACCGCGATCGCCGACCTCGCCGGACGCGTCCGGGCGGGGGAGCAGGACATCGTCCTCCTCGGTGCCACCGGCACGGGCAAGTCGGCCACGACCGCCTGGCTCGTCGAGCAGGTCCAGCGGCCGACCCTCGTCATGGCGCCCAACAAGACCCTCGCGGCGCAGCTGGCCAACGAGTTCCGCGATCTCCTGCCCAACAACGCGGTCGAGTACTTCGTCAGCTACTACGACTACTACCAGCCCGAGGCCTACGTCCCGCAGTCGGACACCTACATCGAGAAGGACTCCTCGATCAACGAGGAGGTCGAGCGGCTGCGTCACTCGGCGACCAACAGCCTCCTCACCCGACGCGATGTCGTCGTCGTCGCGTCAGTGTCCTGCATCTACGGTCTCGGCACCCCGCAGGAGTACGTCGACCGGATGGTCCCGCTCCGCGTCGGTCAGGAGCTGGACCGCGACGACCTCCTGCGGCAGTTCGTGACGATGCAGTACGAGCGCAATGACCTCGCCTTCACACGCGGCACCTTCCGCGTCCGGGGGGACACGGTCGAGATCATCCCGGTCTACGAGGAGCTCGCGGTGCGCGTCGAGTTCTTCGGTGACGAGATCGAGCGCATCCACACCCTGCACCCGCTCACCGGCGAGGTGGTCCGCGAGGAGCAGGAGATCTACATCTTCCCGGCCACCCACTACGTCGCCGGACCCGAGCGCATGGAGCGGGCCATCAGCGGCATCGAGAAGGAGCTGGAAACCCAGCTCTCCGACCTCGAGCGTCAGGGCAAGATGCTCGAGGCCCAGCGCCTGCGCATGCGGACGACCTATGACATCGAGATGATGCGGCAGGTCGGGAGCTGCTCGGGGATCGAGAACTACTCGATGCACATCGACGGACGTGCGCCCGGGAGCGCACCCAACTGCCTCCTCGACTACTTCCCCGAGGACTTCCTCCTCGTCATCGACGAGTCGCACCAGACGGTGCCCCAGATCGGGGCCATGTACGAGGGCGACATGTCCCGCAAGCGGACCCTTGTCGAGCACGGCTTCCGGCTGCCGAGCGCCATGGACAACCGTCCCCTCACCTGGGAGGAGTTCCTCGAGCGGATCGGCCAGACGGTCTACCTCTCGGCGACGCCGGGGGACTACGAGCTGGCGAAGGCCGATGGCCACGTGGAGCAGGTCATCCGCCCCACCGGTCTCGTCGACCCGGAGGTGGTCCTCAAGCCGACGAAGGGCCAGATCGACGACCTCCTCGACGAGATCCGGACCCGGGCCGAGCGGGACGAGCGCGTCCTCGTGACGACCCTGACGAAGAAGATGGCGGAGGACCTCACGGACTACCTCCTCGACAAGGGCATCCGGGTCCGCTACCTCCACTCCGACATCGACACGCTGCGCCGGGTGGAGCTCCTGCGCGAGCTCCGGCTCGGTGACTTCGACGTCCTCGTCGGCATCAACCTCCTCCGCGAGGGTCTCGACCTGCCCGAGGTCTCCCTCGTGAGCATCCTCGATGCCGACAAGGAGGGCTTCCTCCGCAGCGCCCGCTCCCTCATCCAGACGATCGGCCGCGCCGCCCGCAATGTCTCCGGTCAGGTCCACATGTACGCCGACAAGGTCACCCCCTCGATGCAGGAGGCCCTCGACGAGACCCAGCGGCGGCGGGAGAAGCAGATCGCCTACAACCGCGAGCGGGGGGTCGACCCGATGCCCCTCCGGAAGAAGATCGCGGACATCACCGACATGCTCCAGCGCGAGGACGCCGACACCGAGGAGCTCCTCGGCTCCGGGAGGTCGCAGTCACGCGGGCGGTCCACGACCTCCGGCACCGGCCCAGCGCCGGTAGCCTCCGGTGGCCGTGACCTGCCGGCAGCGGAGCTGGCGCAGCTCATCCAGGAGCTCACCGACCAGATGCACCAGGCGGCGACGGACCTCCACTTCGAGCTTGCCGCCCGCCTCCGCGACGAGATCGGCGACCTGAAGAAGGAGCTGCGGCAGATGACTGCTGCGACGGGCTGACCGGCTCACGGGGCGAGGTCTCCGTCCCCACGGGCCGTGACGTGAGAGACTTCACCGAGCGGAGGGGAGTATCCCCGAGCGGTGTCTCGTCAGCACGGTCGGTTCGCGCCGCCCCGGGGCACCGGCCACCCAGGTGGGAGAGACCTCCGGACGTCTGACCCCTGTCCGGAAGGTTCCCGTGTCCACGTATTCATCACTCCAGCCGGCGATCATGAGTGGCGGCACCATGGACGTACCCACGTGGGTATGGCTGGCCACGCTCGGTGTCGCCGCTGCGGTGCTCGCCTTCGACGTCGTCTGGGTGGCCCGCAAACCCCACGTGCCCTCCACCCGCGAGGTCGGAACCGTTCTCGGGATCTACGTCTCCGCGGCGGTGCTCTTCGGCGTCGGCCTGTGGCTCATGGAGGGGGGCGACCGCGGGACGGAGTTCTTCGCCGGCTGGTTGACGGAGTACTCGCTCTCCATCGACAACCTCTTCATCTTCATCATCATCATGGCGAAGTTCGGGGTCCCGGCGCGGTTCCAGCAGACGGCCCTCCTGTGGGGCATCATCATCGCCATCCTGCTGCGGACGATCTTCATCTTCGTCGGTGCGGCGGCGATCAACCAGTTCGCCTGGGTCTTCTACATCTTCGGCGCCTTCCTCCTCTACACCGCCGTCAAGCTCGCCACCGAGAGCCATGACGACGAGGAGGAGGACTGGGAACCCAATGCCATGATCAAGTGGTTCCAGAAGAGCGTCCCGAGCACCGAGGAGTGGTCCGCCAAGGTCTTCACCAAGGAGAACGGCAAGCGCGTCGCGACCCCGCTCTTCATCGTCATCGTGGCGCTCGGCATGACCGACCTGCTCTTCGCGCTCGACTCGATCCCGGCGATCTACGGTCTGACCAAGGAGCCGTACATCGTGCTCACGGCCAACCTCTTCGCTCTCATGGGTCTGCGCCAGCTGTACTTCCTCATCGGTGGTCTGCTGAAGAAGCTCGTCTACATGAGCCTGGGCCTCTCGGTCCTCCTGGCCTTCATCGGCTTCAAGCTCATCGTCCACGCGCTCCACGAGAACGAGGTTCCCTTCATCAACGGGGGCGAGGCGGTCCACGCCATCCCGGAGATCCCGATCACGGTCTCCCTGGGCGTCATCGTCCTCATCCTCGCCGTCACCGCGGTCGCCAGCCTCTGGAAGACCCGCAACGACGAGAAGCAGCAGGTGGGCTCGGGCGACTGAGCTGCCACCCCGAGTCGCGGGGGTCGGTCGTCGTGCTCCGGCACGGGGCCGACCCCCGTCGTCGTCCCCGTGCCCTCAGGTCGCGGGACTCGGGGCGTTCCGGCGCCCGAGCCCGAGGACGAGCGCGCTGGCGATGACGACGAGGCTCATCCCGAAAAGCTGCACCGGGGTGAGGCGCTGCCCGAGGACGAGGAGGCCGGCGACGGCGGCGACCGCGGGCTCGAGGCTGAGGAGGATGCCGAAGACCGCCGGAGCGAGTCGACGCAGCGCGAAGAGCTCGAGGGAGTAGGGGAGCACCGAGGAGAGGACCGCGATGCCCAGCCCCTTGAGGAGGACCTCCCCGTCCCAGACCGCCGTGCCGTGCCGGGCCACGTCGAGCAGGCCGAAGGGGAGAACGACGATCGTCGCGACGACCATGGCGAGGGCGAGGCCCTCCAGCTGGGGGAAGGCCGCCCCTGTCCGGCCCGAGAAGACGATGTAGCCCGCCCAGCAGACACCGGCGGTGAGGGCGAGGAGGATGCCCGTGCCCTCGAGCTCGTCGAGGGGGAGCGAGAGGGCCTGCGAGATGAGCACGACCCCGAGCCCGGCGGCGCCGACGGCGACGAGGTCACGGGGGCGGCGCGAGAGCACCGCCGCGAGCGTGAGGGGACCGACGAACTCGATGGTCACCGCGACGCCGATGGGCAGGTGCCCGAGGGAGCCGTAGAAGGCATAGTTCATGAGTCCCAGGGCGACCCCGAAGGCGCCCACGGTCATCCAGTCGCGGCGGCTGTGGCCCCGCCACCGCGGGCGGGCCACGACGAGGAGGAGGCCGGTCGCGAGGACGAGCCGGAGGATGACCGATCCCGCCGCCCCGATCTGCGGGACGAGGGTGGCGGCGAGCGCCCCACCGAACTGGACCGAGACGACACCCCCGAGGACGAGGACGGGTGCCGGGACGGCGTCGACACGGCTCATGACGCCACCCTAGGCTTCCCCCCGTGTCGACCTACCTCTCCTTCCTCATGCTGGTCCTCGTGATCACCATCGCGCCCGGCCCCGACTCGACGCTCACCCTGCGCTCGGCGCTCGTGCGCGGACGGTCGGAGGGCCTGCTGACGATGGCCGGAGTCAGCGCTGCCGGTGCCGTGCAGGGGCTCCTCGCCGCCGGAGGCCTGGGTGCGGTCATCGTCGCGAGCAAGCCGCTCTTCCTCACGATCAAGTGGGTCGGTGCCGCCTACCTGCTCTACCTGGGGGTCCAGGCGCTGCGGACGGCGTGGAAGGGGAGCTTCGCGGACGCCGCCCCGGGCGACGGCGGTGCCTCACGCGCGACGCACGCCCGCACCTTCGGGCAGGGTTTCCTCTGCAACATCACCAACCCGAAGGTCCTCGCCTTCAACATCGCCGTGCTGCCCCAGTTCGTCGGTGGCCAGGCAGGCCTGGGGATCCTCGCGCTCTACGCCCTGAGCCTCGTCCTCGTCGGGTGCGTGTGGCTCACCGGCATCGTCCTGCTCGCCGACCGGGCCCGGAGCGTGCTCACGGCACCCCGTGTCCGCCGTCGGATCGAAGGGGTCATGGGCGCGGTGATGATCGGGTTCAGCGCGACGGTCGCCACGACGCACTGACCGGGTGGGCGTCAGTCGACGAGCTGTGCCGCGGGAGCCCGGTGCTCGGCCCGCACGTTCCGGCTGATGATGGCGCCGACGACGGGAGCGAAGGCGTACATGAAGACCGAGTAGATGGCGGCGGCGATCGCCACCTCGGCGTTGTTGAGCACGCTCAGCGCGATCGTCAGGGCGATGGTCGTGTTGTGGATGCCGACCTCCATCGAGGTGGCGATGGACTGCGGGCCGTCCAGACGCATGAGCCGGGCACCGAGATAGCCGATGGTCAGGCTCGCGATGCAGAAGAGTGCCGTGACGAGACCGAGCTGCGCGAGGTAGTCACCGACGTTGTCCCGTTCGCCGACGAGGGCTCCGACGGCGACGACGACGAGGACGA
>DXAR01000050.1 GCA_019116945.1 Candidatus Janibacter merdipullorum
ACGCTGTGCGCGGCCGTGCTCGTCCTCCTCACCGTCGACCCGTGGCTGGCCCGCTCCTACGGGTTCGTCCTCTCCACGCTCGCGACCCTCGGGCTGCTCCTCTTCGTCCGGCCGTGGTCGGCCGCGATCAACGCCCACCTGCCCCGGGCGCTGCACGTCGTCGGCCCTGCCGTCGCGATCCCGCTGGCGGCCCAGCTCGTCTGCGGGCCCGTCATCGTCCTCCTCCAGGGCGAGGTGAGCCTCATCGCGGTGGTCGCCAACCTCGTCGCGGCTCCCTTCGTCGCCCCGGCCACGGTGCTCGGCGTGACGGCTGCGCTCGTCGCGGTCGTGAGCACCGGTCTGGCAACGCTCGTGGGGTGGTGCGGGGCTCCCTTCGCCATCGCCATCGCGTGGACCGCACGGATCAGCGCCGACGTGCCGGGTGGTTCCCTCCCGTGGCCCGACGGGGCACCCGGGGCCCTCCTCCTCGCGGCGCTGACGGCGTTGGGCATCCTCGCCGGCCCCTGGGCGTGGCGGCGCTCGCGGGCCAGCCCCGTCATCGCCGTGGGCCTCGTCGTCGTGCTCACGCTCGGGGCGGTGCCGTCCCGCAGCTTCGCGTGGCCGCCCCCCGGGTGGCGGCTCGTGGCCTGCGACGTCGGGCAGGGCGACGGGCTCGTCCTCTCCTCCGGTCCCGGGCGGGCGGTGCTCGTCGACGTCGGTCCCGAGGAGGGCGGCATCGACGGGTGCCTGCGGCGTCTCGGGGTGAGGACGCTCGACGCGGTGGTGCTCACCCACTTCCACGACGACCACGTGGGCGACCTCGCGGCGGCGATCGACGGCCGGGAGGTCGGGCGCATCGTCGTCACCCCCGTGGCCGACCCGGCCTGGGCGGCCCGCGCGGTGGCCGGCATCGCGGCGGACCGGGCGATCCCGGTGCAGTCCGCCTCTGCCGGGCAGCGCCTCGCGCTCGGCGAGGTCACGGCCACGGTGTGGTGGCCCGCGCGCACGGTGGCCGGGGGGTCGGCGGCCAACAACGCGAGCATCGTCCTCCACGTCGAGGTCGGCGACGTGACCGCCCTCCTCCTCGGTGACATCGAGGCGGAGGCGGGGCACGCCCTTCGCCTCGCCCTGCGGCGGGACCCGGCGATGGCGGCGGCCGCGGCGGATCTCGACGTCGTCAAGATGCCCCACCACGGCTCGAGCAACATGGACGAGCAGCTCATGGACGAGGTCGCCGCCCCGGTGGCCCTCATCAGCGTCGGCGCGGACAACACCTACGGTCACCCCACCCCGACCGCCCTCTCCTGGGCCGGACGGCACGCCGCCCGCACGCTCCGGACGGACGAGGACGGGGACATCGCCGTCCTCGACGGGCCCGCGGTCGTCAGCGCCCGGTGACCCTTCACGGGGCTGTCGAAACGGAAGGTGTCCGGGGGATGAGAGCCCTCTCATGGTGGTCTCATCATCACCGCATGGTGGTGCGAGACCTGTCTGTCGTGGCCGGAACCCCCCTCGACCGCACCCGACACCAGGAGCACACGATGAGCCTCCTCACCCCCGCCAGCACCGTCGACATCCTCGTCGACCGGACCCCCGCGACCCAGCCCGGCCTGCACGCCGCCGCGCTCGACCCGGTCCGCCTGCGCCGCGCGCTCAAGGCCTACACGACCCGCTTCGTCGCCCCGCGCGCCGGCGACGTCGTTCTCGCCCGGGTCACCGAGATCGGCAAGCACACCCGCCTCGAGAGCGAGGTCTCCCGCCGACAGTTGCTCTTCCCCGGCCAGGAGATCCTCGTCGCCTACGGCGACCGCTACGCTCCGGACCAGTTCCTGGCCCACTCCCGACACGCTCGAGCCCGCCGACCTCGTCGCCGGTGGTGGCCTCGCCTCCGGGGTGATGGCCTTCACCCAACTCGCCCTGCCGCAGGCGAATGGCTTCACGAGCGTGTGCGTCGACGGCAAGGACCTGGCCCACACCGGGCCCCGGAACCGCCGCCGCCGTGTCGGCCATGCCTCCGTCGGCGCCCGGGTCGAGCGGAGCACCGTGAGCCGGGCGGTGCGGTACCGGCGCCCGGACCTCGACGAAGGGGAGGGCGCCGCCGCCCTCGCCGCGGTCGGCCTCACCGAGCGGGTGGCCGAGCTGCCCGAGGGGGCGAGGACCCCCCCTCGTCGCGGGGGGAGAGCCGCTGACCCGGCCGGACATCGCGCGGCTCTGGGCGGCCCGGGCGATGCTCGGCGAGCCCGCCCTCCTCCTCCTCGAGCACATCGACGACGACCTCGGCAGCGAGGGCCGGGAGATGCTGCGTGGCCTGCTCGCGGACTATCCCGGGGTCGTCATCGTGGCCTCGGACCGTCCCGAGACGATCCTCGACGACGCCCGCGGTTGGACCGAGTGGCGGCTGCGCGACTGAGCCGGCTCAGCCGGGGGTGGCGGTACCCGCGGACGAGGTGAGCGCCGCGAGGGTGGCACCGACGGCCGGGACCTTGAGCAGGTCCTCGGTGGTGACGGCGTAGATCCGTCGGTGGCTCGTGGGGTCGAGCGGGCGGATGACGACGTCCGGGTTGGACGTCGCGGCGCGGATGAGGTCGGGAATGAGCGCGACCCCGAGCCCGGCGGCGACGAAGCCCTGGACCGCGACGTAGTCCTCGGTCTCGAAGGCCACCTTCGGCGCGAAGCCCGCGTCGTGCGCGATCTGCAGGAGGTGCCCGCGGCAGCGGGCGCACCCGGCGATCCAGTCCTCCTCGGTGAGGTCGGTCATCGCGACGATGTCCTTGCTTGTCAGGGCGTGGTCCCGGGGGAGGGCGACGCGCACCTCCTCCTCGAGAAGGGGGTGGACGACGAACCCGTCGAGGTCCTCCCCGCGGGCGATCTCGCTGCCGTCGTAGGAGAAGGCCACGGCGAGGTCGACCTCGCCGGCCCGGAGCGCGGCGATGGACTGCGGCGGCTCCGCCTCGGTGAACTGCACCGACAGGTCGGGGTGGTCCGCACGCACCGCCGCCAGCGCGCGGGGGACGAGCGTGACCGAGGAGGAGGGGAAGGCCATGAGCCGCACCCGGCCGGAGCGCAGACCCGCGATGGCGGCGACCTCTTCCTCGGCGGCGTCGAGGGCAGCGAGGACGGGGGAGGCGTGGCGTGCGAGGACCGCGCCCGCCTCGGTGAGCCGGACGGAGCGACCCACCTTCTCGACGAGCACCGTGCCGGTGCGCTGCTCGAGGCGCTTGACCATCTGGGACACCGCGGGCTGGGAGTAGCCGAGAGCCAGGGCGGCGGCGGTGAAGCTGCCCTCCTCGGCGATGGCGCGCATGACGCGCAGCCCTGCGGCATCGATCATGCCGCCATGCTATGTCGTCGCATACTGGGACGGTGATCGAGGACATCGCCCGCGTGCTCACGGCCGGTCCGGCCCTCGTGCTCACCGGTGCCGGCATGTCGACGGACTCCGGGATCCCCGACTACCGAGGACCGGACGGGACGCGCAAGGTCACGCCCATGCACATGTCCGAGTTCGTCGGCAGCAGCGAGGCACGGCAGCGCTACTGGGCGCGCAGCCATGTCGGGTGGCGCCGCTTCCACGCGGCTCGCCCCAATGCCTCGCACCACCTCGTGACCCGGCTCCAGGAGCTCGGCGCCGTGGGCCCGGTCATCACCCAGAACGTCGACGGGCTGCACCAGGCCGCGGGCACCCGCGACGTCATCGAGCTGCACGGCACCCTCGTCGAGGTCATCTGCCTCACCTGCGGGGCACGGACCGACCGCCGGACCCTCGACGATCGGATGGCGCGGGAGAACCCGGGTTTCGACGTCGACAGCGATGAGATCCGGCCCGACGGTGACGTGCGCCTGGAGAGCGTCGACGTCGAGCGGTTCCGTGCTCCCGAGTGCGCGGAGTGTGGGGCGGACACCCTCAAGCCGGATGTCGTCTTCTTCGGCGGTTCCGTGGCCAAGCCGCTCGTCGAGCGGTGCTTCGCGCTCACCGATGCCGCCCCGAGCCTGCTCGTCCTCGGCAGCTCCCTGCAGGTCATGTCCGGGCTGCGCTTCGTGCGCCGGGCGGCCAAGCGCGGCATCCCGGTCGCGCTCATCACCCGTGGCCCGAGCCGTGGTGATGACCTCGTCGACCTGCGCGTGGACGGGGAGCTGGCCCCCTCCCTTCGCGAGCTCGTGGCGGCGGTGGACGCCGGGGTCAGCGCAGCGCGGCCCTGACGATCTCCGGATCGGGGTTGGTGTGGACCTCGTCGCCGATCCGCACGGTCGGCACGGTCTCATCACCGCCGTTGACCGAGCGGACCCACGCCGCGGCCTCGCGGTCGGCCCAGATGCTCACCCAGCTCGCCCGGCGCGTGGCCCTGCCGAGGGCTCCCCGCAGGCGGGTGCAGAAGATGCATCCGGGGCGCCAGTAGATGACGACCGGGTGCGCGGACGGGTCGGCCATGACGTCTGCGTGCCGGGGGCCGGAGCGACCGTTGAGCGGGGAGACCCACCAGGCGATGCCCAGACCGGCGAGGACGGCGACGAACGAGGTCGCCTGCCCTGCGGTGAGGCCGGGCCACGTGAGGGCGAGGACCCCGAGGACGATCGCGCTCGGCGGCACCCAGCGCGTCATAGCGTCAGCCTAGAGGCGGCGGAGGACCGCGGTGACCTTGCCCAGGACGGTCGCGTGGTCGCCGTCGATCGGCTCGAAGGCGGGGTTGTGGGGGAGCAGCCACACGTGGCCGTCCGTGCGCTTGAAGGTCTTGACCGTCGCCTCGTCGTCGAGCATGGCCGCGACGATGTCGCCGTTGTCGGCGTGCGACTGCTGGTGGACGACGACCCAGTCGCCGTCGCAGATCGCCGCGTCGACCATCGAGTCGCCGACGACCTTGAGGAGGAAGAGCGAGCCCTCGCCGACGATCTGCTTCGGCAGCGGGAAGACGTCGTCGACGACCTCCTCCGCGGTGATGGGCACGCCGGCCGCGATCTGCCCGAGGACGGGGACGTAGCTGGCCTCGGGGCGGTCGTCACCGGAGCCGGTGGGGTCGACGTCCTCGTCTTCGGCCGTGGCCCCGCCGCGCATCCCGACGAGATCGGCGGCGTCGGCGAGGACGGGCTCGGCCTCCGGGTCGGCGTCGGGGGAGATGACCTCGATGGCCCGCGGCCGGTTGGGATCGCGCCGCAGGTAGCCCTTGCGCTCGAGGGAGGAGAGCTGGTGGGCCACCGAGCTCGGGCTCGTCAGGCCGACGAGCCCGCCGATCTCACGGAGGCTCGGCGGGTAGCCGCGGGTCGCGACCGCGGTCCGGATGACCTCGAGGACCTTGCGCTGGCGGGCGGTGAGGCCGTCCCCGGTGTCCCGGTCGGGGAGCTGGTGGATGTTGTCGCCGCTCGTGTCGCTGCCCGTGCTCATCTCGACCCTTCGTCCGGCGCTGGTGTCGCCAGCGTTGTCGGTGCTCGCTGGTCAACTTCTCGGTACGGACGACAGTAGGGCGATCGAACACCCATTTCAAACATCTGTTCGAGCGTGTCTTGATCTCCTTCGAACATCCGTGCTAGACATCGTACAGACGTTCTATCGAACACCGGTTCGATGAACCGCCACGAGGAGGACCAGATGACCGCACTCACCGCCGCCCCCGGCCACGGCTCGCCCATCGGCGCGCCCGCTTCGCGCTCCGCGCGCTCGCGGCACCTCGTCTCCGTCCCCACGGGCGAGGCGGTCCGTCCCCGGGTGACCGGCTTGCGGATCACCCGCCGCGGTCGCTTGGCCATGACGACGACCACTCTCGCCGTCGCGAGCATCGCCGGCGCCGGGATGGCCTTCGGTGGTCCGGGTGCCGACGCTCCCGAGGTCACCGTCGAGCGTGGGCAGACGCTCAGCTCGATCGCGGAGGCCGAGATGGCGGGGGTTCCGACCCACGAGGCCGTGACGCAGATCCAGGTGGCCAACGACCTCACGTCGAGCCACGTCCACGTCGGTCAGACCCTGACGATCCCGACGCCCTGACGGGCTCTCCGGACCTCCCGGGCCCTTCGACCCGGCCCGGGTCGGCCATCGGCCACCTCCCTTCGTGGGGGTGGCCGATGCGCGTTTCCGGGGGTCGGTGTCCGTTCACCGCACACGCTGGACGAGGACTTGCGTCGCGCGCCACACGGGGTTCTAATGGTCACTACATCTAGTGGTTACACCGATGTCATTCGTCCACATCTAGTACACAGGATGAGGTCGGTTGTCCACAGGGGAGTGGGGCTCGTCCCCATCTTCGTCCACCGGTCCGTCCACATGCGACCAGCTCTGAAGGGAGTCGACATGCACTGTCCGTTCTGCCGGCACACCGACTCCCGGGTCATCGACAGCCGCACCGCCGACGACGGCAGCTCCATCCGCCGCCGTCGGCAGTGCCCCGAGTGCTCCCGGCGTTTCACGACGCTCGAGAGCGCCAGCCTGTCGGTGACGAAGCGATCGGGTGCGGCCGAGCCCTTCAGCCGAGCCAAGGTGCTCTCCGGTGTCCGCAAGGCCTGCCAGGGCCGGCCGGTCACCGAGGACCAGCTCGCCCTCCTCGCCCAGCGCGTGGAGGAGAGCATCCGCTCGCAGGGAAGCGCCGAGATCGACGCCCACGAGGTGGGGATGGCGATCCTCCCCCCGCTCCGCGAGCTCGACGAGGTCGCCTACCTGCGCTTCGCGTCCGTCTACCAGTCCTTCGACTCGCTCGAGGACTTCGACGCCGCGATCCGTGCCCTCCGCGCGGAGCACGACAAGGCCGCCGAGAGCAGTTCCCCCTGACTCCCGGGTGCCGACACGCGAGGGCTGTCGGTACCCGGTGATAGACCACGAAGTAGACCGTCCACACCGGACTGAGGAGAGAGCAGCATGACCGAGACCGCCGGCAAGCCCAGCACCCGTCGCGCCTCCCGCGCGAAGGGGCTGAAGATCGAGCGCATCCACACGACCGAGGGGGTCCACCCCTACGACGAGGTCACCTGGGAGACGCGCGACGTCGTCCAGCAGAACTGGAAGACCGGCGAGACGATCTTCGAGCAGCGGGGTGTCGAGTTCCCGGACTTCTGGTCGCTCAACGCCTCGACGATCGTCACGACGAAGTACTTCCGCGGCGCCGTCGGCTCTCCGGAGCGGGAGTCGGGCCTTAAGCAGCTCATCGACCGGGTCGTCCTCACCTACGTCAAGGCGGGCAAGGACAACGGCTACTTCGCGACCCCGGCCGACGCCGAGATCTTCGAGCACGAGCTGACGTACGCCCTGCTCCACCAGATCTTCAGCTTCAACTCCCCGGTGTGGTTCAACGTCGGCACCAAGAGCCCGCAGCAGGTCAGCGCCTGCTTCATCCTCTCGGTCGACGACTCCATGGACTCGATCCTCAACTGGTACAAGGAGGAGGGCTTCATCTTCAAGGGCGGCTCCGGCGCCGGCCTCAACCTCTCCCGGATCCGCTCCTCCAAGGAGTTGCTCTCCTCCGGTGGCACCGCCTCCGGCCCCGTCTCCTTCATGCGCGGTGCGGACGCGTCCGCGGGCACCATCAAGTCCGGTGGCGCGACCCGCCGTGCGGCGAAGATGGTCGTCCTCGACGTGGACCACCCGGACATCGAGGAGTTCGTCGAGACCAAGTCGCGTGAGGAGCACAAGATCCGTGCGCTGCGTGACGCCGGCTTCGACATGGACCTCGGCGGCTCGGACATCACCTCGGTCCAGTACCAGAACGCCAACAACTCGGTCCGGGTCAACGACGAGTTCATGAAGGCCGTGGAGGAGGGCACCGACTTCGGGCTGAAGTCGCGCAAGGACGGCTCGGTCATCGAGTCGGTCGACGCCCGCGAGCTCATGGGCAAGATCGCCCAGGCCGCGTGGGAGTGCGCCGACCCGGGCATCCAGTACGACGACACGATCAACGACTGGCACACCAACCCGGAGTCGGGTCGGATCACCGCCTCGAACCCGTGCAGCGAGTACATGTCCCTGGACAACTCCTCGTGCAACCTCGCCTCGCTCAACCTCCTGAAGTTCCTCGGTGACGACGACACCTTCGACGCCGAGCGCTTCCAGAAGGTCGCCGAGCTCGTCATCACGGCGATGGACATCTCCATCTGCTTCGCGGACTTCCCGACCGAGGCCATTGGTGACACGACCCGTGACTACCGCCAGCTGGGCATCGGCTACGCCAACCTCGGTGCGCTGCTCATGGCGACCGGCCACGGGTACGACTCCGAGGGTGGCCGTTCGCTCGCCGCGGCGATCACCTCCCTTCTCACCGGTGCGTCCTACAAGCGCTCGGCCGAGCTGGCCGGGATCGTGGGCCCGTACAACGGCTACGCGCGCAACGCCGACGCGCACAAGCGCGTCATGCGCAAGCACCAGGCGGCCAACGACGAGATCCGCACGCTGCACACCATGGACAACTCCGTGCACGCGCAGGCCACCAAGGCCTGGGACGCGGTCATCAAGGTCGGTGAGAAGAACGGCTTCCGCAACGCCCAGGCGTCGGTGCTCGCCCCGACCGGGACCATCGGCTTCATGATGGACTGCGACACCACGGGCATCGAGCCGGACTTCTCGCTCGTGAAGTTCAAGAAGCTCGTCGGCGGCGGCTCGATGCAGATCGTCAACCTGACGATCCCGCGCGCGCTCAAGCTGCTCGGCTACACCGAGGAGACCTCCGAGGCGATCGTCGAGTACATCGCCGACAAGGGTCACGTCATCGACGCCCCGGGGCTGAAGCAGGAGCACTACGAGGTCTTCGACACCGCCATGGGTGCGCGCGCCATCGCCCCGATGGGTCACGTGCGGATGATGGCCGCGGTCCAGCCCTTCCTCTCCGGCGCCATCTCCAAGACGGTCAACCTGCCGGAGTCGGCCACGGTCGAGGAGATCGCGGACGTCTACCAGCAGGGGTGGAAGCTCGGCCTCAAGGCCCTCGCGGTCTACCGCGACAACTGCAAGGTCGGCCAGCCGCTGTCCGACGGTGGCTCCACGGCGAAGGGCGCGAAGGCCGACGCCGAGGCCGCTGCGGCCGAGCCGGAGAAGGTCATCGAGTACCGCCCGCTGCGTCGTCGTCTCCCGAAGCGGCGCACCTCGCAGACGACGAGCTTCGCCGTGGGTGGCGCCGAGGGCTACCTCACCGCCGGCACCTACGACGACGGCGAGCTGGGCGAGATCTTCCTCAAGTTCGGTAAGCAGGGCTCGACCCTGGCCGGTCTCATGGATGCCTTCTCGATTGCCATCTCGATCGCCCTGCAGCACGGTGTGCCGCTGGAGACCTACGTCGAGAAGTTCACCAACCTGCGCTTCGAGCCGGCCGGCATGACGGACGACCCGGACGTGCGGATGGCGCAGTCGATCATGGACTA
>DXAR01000051.1 GCA_019116945.1 Candidatus Janibacter merdipullorum
TAGACTGCGCAACGAGGCGGATTTCTCCTCTGCAATGCGCCGGTCTCGGCAGACCCTCGGGTCACTCTTCAACGCACTGCCTCACCAGGTGCACTGTGCGATGGAGAGGAACAAGACCATGATCCGTCTGATCTGGGCCGGCAGCGTCCACACCCGCTACTTTCTACGGCGCTACATGCCCACCAACATCCTGCTGGATGCAATCCGCACCCGCCGTGGTTTGAAGTGGGGTATCCCCGCGATGCTGCTCGCGATCCCGTACGTTCTGATCGCGAACGTCTGTGTCCAACTCATCGAGCACGACGCTCCCGGATGGCTCCACCTCATAGTGCTGTGGGCGATCTGGAACACGCTCAAGATGCTCTGGATCGGGCCGGTCAGCGCTGTGCTCCTGATCCGTGCCTGCATCCGCGAGTCCTTCACCGCCCGTCGTCAGCGCGCCAGCTTGCCTTCCGAAGCAGACGACGCAGAAGAGCGGGTCGAGGTGGACGCGATAGGTGTCCGATGAGGTGTGAGAATTCAGGCACCGGCCCGGCGACGACCGCCAGCACGGATCGTCCCACCGCTTGCGATCACCGCCGACCGCACGGCCTCGTTGCTGACTGCGAGCCGCGCGGCGACCTGAGCGAGCGTCAGCCCACCTGCATAGAGCTTGGCGGCGTCCTGTCGGATCGCATCGGACAGTTCCGGTCGGCGCGCTGCCAAGCCCGCCGACCGAGCTATCTCTCGGACGGTGCCGCGGTGCACGTTGAATCGCCTCGCCAGCTCCCGCACGGGCACCCCCTCGGCGTACTCAGCGGCCAGTTCGGCTCGATTGGAGACGCTCAAACGGGTTTGAGACTGACGCGAATTCTGACGCACCGGGCCGCGCTCATCGATCATCCGAGCCCCCCGAGCGCGCGGCCGACGAGCGCGAGAACCCCGTAGAACACGGGAAATCAGCGATCCGAGCGGCTTCCGGGGGTTTGAGAAGCTGCTACGGAGGTCCACCACTCTTCACCAGTGCACTGTGCACGTCAGTCGGTCAGGCCGTTGGTTCTCGACCGAGCTCCTCGACCATCGGCACGACGTCCGCGATCGACTCGAGCACCCAGGTGGGCCTGAAGGAGTGCCGGGCGATCTCCTCCCGGCGGGTCGACCCGGTGAGCACGAGCGCCGAGCGCAGGCCGGACTCGATCCCCGCGATGATGTCGGTCTCCATGCGGTCGCCGATCATCACCGTCGACTCGGAATGGGCCTCGATGGCGTTGAGGGCCGAGCGCATCATCAGGGGGTTCGGCTTGCCGACGTAGTACGGCTTCACCCCGGTCGCGGCGGTGATGAGCGCCGCCACCGACCCGGTCGCCGGGATCGGCCCGTCGGGCGAGGGGCCGGTGACGTCGGGGTTGGTCGCGATGAACCGGGCGCCGTTGGTCACGAGCCGGATGGCCTTCGTGATCGCGCTGAAGGAGTACGTGCGGGTCTCGCCGAGCACGACGAAGTCGGGGTCGCTCTCGCTGAGGACGAACCCGGCCTCGTGCAGCGCGGCCGTGAGGCCGAACTCCCCGATGACGAAGACGGTGCCCCGGCCCCCTTCGCTCGTGCTCTGCTCGGCGAGGAATTGCGCCGTCGCCAGCGCCGAGGTCCAGATCCGCACCTCGGGCACCTCGATCCCGGACGACCGGAGGCGGGCCTGCAGGTCGCGGCGGGAGTAGATCGAGTTGTTCGTCAGGACGAGGTAGGGCCGTTCCAGACGCTCCAGCTCGCCGATGAAGTCGGCAGCTCCCGGGATAGCGTGCTCCTCGCGGACGAGCACGCCATCCATGTCGGTGAGCCAGCTGCGGACGGTCCGGTCGGTCATGCACCTCAGGTTAGTGAAGCCAGCGGCGTCAGGCCTCCGCCGGCGCTGGCCGGCCATCACGGCGTCGCGGGACCCCGCAGCTCCTCCCCGTCCTCGTCGACCGGCCACGCATTGGGCTGGCAGCCGTCGAGATCGAGGGTCTGCTGCAGCATGACCGGGGCGTACCACCCCTGGCCGGGGCAGGACTCGTGCCCGCGGCCCAGCCCGTGACCGACCTCGTGGTTGATGAGGTACTGCCGGTAGAGGTGGAGGTCGTCGACGTGCGGCACCCCGATGTACCACCGGTCCAGGTTGAGGTAGATGACCCCGCCGGCGCGGCAGGAGGTGTAGCCCTCGGTGTCGGCGCCCGCGGCGGCGCACTTCTTGTCGACGGTCTTCGGTGTCGCCAGCCGGATCGTCAGCTCGGGGCGGTCGTCGGCGACCCGCTGGAAGCGGTGCTCGCCCCCCGCCGTCCAGCCGCGTGGGTGGCTCAGGGTCCGGTCGATGGCCCAGGCGAACTCGCGGGACCGCACGCCCGAGCCGTTCTCGACCTCGACGCGATAGGTGACGAGGCGCCCCTCCGTGCCGCGGACCCCGCTCTTGACCGGCATCCGCTGGTAGGTGCCGGTCGTCGTGTAGTCGGGCAGCGTGGGCTTCGTCGAGGTCGGCGTCGCGGCCGGCGGGGGCGTGAGGTCGGAGTCGGTGGTCGACGTGTCCTGCGTGGCGTCCGGCTCCTCGTGGCTCGGTCCCGACCCGGGCCGGAGCAGGAGGAAGACGAGGGCAATGGCGAGGAGGACCACGGCGCCAGCGATGAGCTGACGGCGGCGTGCCTGCGAGGGGCGGCTCGGTGCGAGTCGGGAGGGCACGACGTCCACCTTAGAGGCAGCGGCCGTGTGGCCGGTCTCACGCGGAGTGGGCGAGCAGCCAGTCGCGTAGCCGGAGCGTGGAGAGGCAGTCGTACTCGTTGTACTGCCGCAGGTCGGCGAGGACGCGAGCAGCGAGGGCGTGGTCCCCGGCGGCGACGGCCTCGCGGTAGCGCTGGTACTCGAGGATCGAGTCGCCCCCCGCGGTCACGCCGTCGGTGTCGCGCAGCTCGTCGCCCATGTAGAGCGGCTCGAGCCGCTTGATCGAGTACGACGGGCTGCCGACGCGCACCCCGCCCTTGACGATGGCGTAGAGGTCGACGAGCACCCCCTCGTCGAGGAGGCGGGCGACCTCGGCCTCCCGGACCTGATGACGAGAGGCCAAGCGGGACAAGGCCGCTCGCTCGTAGTCGGCGAAGTGGTAGACGTGCATGTCCGGCCACCTCCGGCGACGCCCCTCCACCCAGTCGACGAACTCGACGAGCGCCGCGCGCTCGCCCTCCCGGTCGTGGGCCCAGAAGGGGGTGAATCGCTCGCCACCGTCGATGGTGAGGCTGCCGAAGAGGTACTCCAGCCCCGCGTCGCCATCTGGCCCGTCCCGCCACATGGGGTCGCCCTCGAAGTCGAAGAAGACGTCGCCGTCGCTGGGCTCGGGGAGACGACGAAGGGCGGCGGGGTCGTGGACCTCGTAGGCAAGGGGCTGCTCCGGCGTCGGCTCGACGAGCTGCAGCGCGGCCTGGCTCCGCATCGCCTCGAGCTGCTCCGGCTCGATCCCCTCGACCGGCGCCTGCCGCGCGGCGAGGTCGGTGACGGTGCGGACCCCGGCCGCGAGGAGCAGCCGGCGAGGGGCGGCGTGGACCCCGGCGACGAGCCCGACGTCACCGGTGGCCTCGGCCTCGGCCCGGCAGGCGTCGCAGCGCAGGCAGGCCCGCCACCGCGGGTCACCCCAGCGCACCGGGTCCCCCTCTCCCAGGTGGGTGTCCAGCACCTCGAGCACCCGGGAGCGCACCGCGGCGAGGTCCTGGGCGAGGTCCTCCCGCGGGGTGTCGACGACGGAGTCATCACCGAGGAACAACCGGACGAAGGGAGCGACGTCCACCCCCGCCTCCGCGAGGGCCTCGGCGTAGGCGGCCACCTGGACGAGGGCATGGAGGTGGGCCGAGCGGGCGAGCTTGGTCTCGGCGACGATCCATCCCCCTTCGTCGGCGCGGATGAGGTGATCGGCCCGGCCGGTGAAGCGCTCACCGCTCACCGCACCCTGGTGGACGAGGTGGACCCCCGGGTCCGCGAGGAGCGCCACGGTGGCGGCGGCGTCGAGGGAGCTCGCGTCGCGCACCCCCGAGGTCATCCCGCGGGAGAGCCGATCGGTGATGTCCGCCTCGCGCTCCCGCCCCATCTCGCCGAAACGCTCCCGGACGGGGTCCGGAGCGACGGCCACGGCCTCGCGCCTCCCCAGCCGGAGATCGGCCTCGACGAGCAGCCCGAACTCGCACCGACGGCCGTTGCGCAGATCGCTCGCCGTGACCGACGGGGGTCCGGGGACGCCATCGAGGAGGGGGTAGTGCATGCCGTCGACTGTATGTGGGGGCACCGACACGGCCGGGACCACCCGCACGACCGCACGCAGATGCGAGAAGCGGGGTCAGACCCAGCTGGGGAACCACATCCGCCACTGCCAGTGGCTGTGGGGGATGACCTGGGCGGTGTAGATCGGCCAGTAGAAGACGAAGTTCGCGAGGACGAGGAGGCAGTAGACGGCGATGATCCAGTGCCCGATCCGTCGTCGCCGGGCGTCTGCGCCCGGTGGCCCGAGGGCGAGGCCGAGCATGAAGACCACTGCGAGGACGACCCAGGGCTGGAAGGAGATCGTGTAGAAGGTGAAGATCGTCCGGTGCTGCAGGAAGAACCACGGCAGCAGCCCGCCGACGAAGCCGGAGAGGATCGCCCCGGCGCGCCAGTCCCGCTTGAGCGCCCAGTGGTAGAGCAGGAAGAAGAGCGCGATCGTCGCGAGCCACCAGATCGAGACCGAGCCGAGGCTCGTGATGGCCTTGGAGCACTTCTCGACCGCGCAGCCCTCCGCGCCCATCTCGGGTGACTCGTAGAAGAAGGAGGTCGGTCGGGACTGGACCATCCACGACCACGGGTTCGACTCGTACGTGTGCTCGGAGGTGAGGTTGTCGTGGAACTCGAGGACCTGCCGGTGGTAGTCGAGGAGGGAGCGCAGCGCGGGAGGCAGCCACTGAACCCCGGCGCCGGGGTTCTCCGCCGCCCACTGCCGGTTGTAGCCGTGCTCGCTCGTGAACCACGCGACCCACGACCCGAGATAGGTGGCGAGGACGACGGCGGTCATGGAGATCCCCGCCCAGACCCCGTCCTTGAAGATCCCGGAGACCGCCCAGTGGCGGGTGCCGACCGCCCTTCGCGCGCCCATGTCCCACCACACGGTCATGAGGCCGAAGATCGCGAAGAAGTAGAGCCCGGACCACTTCGTGCCGCACGCCAGGCCGAGGCTCACGGCCGCGACGAGTCGCCACGGCCGCCATAGCAGCCAGGGGCCGGTCTTCATCCGCACCCCGTCCCCCAGGGCAGCGACCTTGTCCGCCAGGCGTTCTCGCGACCAGTCGCGGTCGATGAGGAGCGCCCCGAAGGCCGCCAGCGCGAAGAACATGAGGATGAGGTCGAGCAGCCCCGTCCGGGAGTGGACGAAGTGGTGTCCCTCGAAGGCGGTGAGGAAGGCCGCGATCATCCCGAGGTAGGTCGAGCGGAAGAGCCGCCGGGCGATGCGGCCGACCATGAGGATCGAGAGCGTGCCGAGGAGGGCCACCGAGAAGCGCCACCCGAAGCTCGACGTCGAGCCGAAGATCCACTCGCCGAAGGCGATGATCCACTTGCCGACGGGCGGGTGGACGACCATGTCGCCCTGGTCGGTCTTGAAGACGGCCGTCGTCCCCGAGGTGAAGGAGGGGTCGACCTCCTCCCCGTCTCCCTTCCACTGCATCTCGACCCCGTGGTCGAGCATGGAGACGCCCTGCTTGACGTAGTAGGTCTCGTCGAAGACGAGCTGGTGCGGGCGGCCGAGCTGCCAGAAGCGGATGAACCCGCCGAGGACGGCGATGACGAGCGGGCCGAGCCAGCCCCAGAGGACGTCGGAGGGCCGGAACCCGAGCAGCCGTGCGCGCAGCTGCTCCCGGCGATTCATGGCGACATCGTAGGTGAGCCCCGGCGGCCACCGCGTGCGCTGCTGGGATGATGGTCGGCATGCCTCTCGTCCTCGCCGCCACGCCCATCGGTGACCCTCGCGACGCCAGCCCACGGCTGGGGGAGGAGCTCGCCGGAGCCGATGTCGTCGCCGCCGAGGACACGCGCCGGGTGCGTCGTCTCGCCGGGGAGATGGGGGTGGACCTGCCCGAGCGGGTCATCAGCTACCACGAGCACAACGAGGCCGCGCGGACCGAGGACCTCCTCGACGCCGTGGCGAAGGGGGAGCGCGTCGTCCTCGTCACGGACGCCGGCATGCCGTCGGTGTCCGACCCGGGGTACCGCTTCGTCCGGGCGTGCATCGACGCCGACGAGCCGGTGACCTGCGTGCCCGGGCCCAGCGCGGTCCTCATGGCCCTGGCGCTCTCGGGCCTGCCGGTGGACCGGTTCTGCTTCGAGGGCTTCCTCCCGCGGAAGGGGGGCGAGCGCCACCGCGTCATCACCGACCTCGCCACCGAGCCGCGGACGATGGTCTTCTTCGAGGCCCCGCACCGGATCGCCGCCAGCCTCGAGGTCATGGCCGAGGTCCTCGGCGCGGACCGTCCGGCCGCGGTCTGCCGTGAGCTGACGAAGACCTACGAGGAGGTGCGCCGCGGCCCCCTCGCAGAGCTCGCCGAGTGGGCCGCCGACGGGGTCCGGGGGGAGATCACCGTCGTCGTCGGTGGCGCGGAGAAGACGACGATCTCCATCGAGGACGCCGTCGCCGAGGTCCTCGCCCGGCACGACCGCGGGGTCCGGCTCAAGGACGTCTGCGGGGCGGTCGCGACGTCGACGGGCCACGGCAAGAAGGCGCTCTACGACGCCGTCGTCGCCCATCGCAGGGATCACTCAGACTGAGATGGGACAATCCCCGCCATGACCGAGCCGATGCCTGACTCCGGCACCGACCTGCCCTACGACGAGACCTCCCCCGACAGCCCCGCGGTGGCCCACAGCGCTGCCGAGGAGGCGGCCGCCGGCGCCCGCGAGGCCCGCGCCGAGCACCGGGCCGGGGCCGTCGACCCGACCGAGCGCACCGTCGTCCACCTCATGCGGCACGGCGAGGTCCACAACCCCGACCGGATCCTCTACGGCCGGCTCCCCGACTACCACCTGTCCGCGCTCGGCCGCGAGATGGCCGACGTCGTCGCCGAGCACCTCGCCGACCGGGACATCGCCCTCGTCGTGCACAGCCCGCTCGAGCGCACCGCCGAGACCGCGGCCCCGAGCCTGGAGCGTCACGGGCTCACGGCCGTCGTCGACCCCCGCGTCATCGAGGCGGGCAACAAGTTCGAGGGAACGCGCTTCCGCAAGCGCCTCCTCCTCGACCCCCGCCGCTGGTGGTGGGTGCGGGACCCCACGAAGCCCACCTGGGGCGAGCACTACCGCGCCATCGGCAAGCGGATGACCGCCGCCATCGAGGACGCCCGTGACCACGCCCGCGGCCGCGAGGCGCTCGTCGTCAGCCACCAGCTGCCGATCTGGACCATGCGCAGCGTCCTGGAGCGGCGCAGCCTCTGGCACGACCCGCGCAAGCGCCAGTGCAACCTCGCCTCCCTCACCACGGTGACCTTCACCGGGGACGAGGTCACCGATGTCACCTACACCGAGCCGGCCGCGCACCTCTACCCGCACGCCGCCAAGACCCCTGGAGCCTGACCCCCTTCGCGATGACTGCTCTCCGCCTGACCCGACCCCTCGCCGCCGCTGCCGGCGCCCTCGCCCTCGTGGGCGGGGTGGCCGCCTGCTCGAGCGACTCCGAATCGGCCGACGCGGCCCAGGACGTCGGCTACCGCGACGGTGACGGCTCGCTCCACCTCATCGAGGAGAAGGACCGCGGCGAGCCCGTCGACCTCGCCGGCGAGACCCTCGACGGCGACACCTGGGACAGCGCCGACCATCAGGGCAAGGTCGTCGTCGTCAACAGCTGGGCCAGCTGGTGCGGGCCGTGCGCGAAGGAGGCGCCGCACCTCGTCGACGCCTACGAGGCGACGAAGGGCGAGGACGTCGAGTTCGTCGGCATCAACTACCGCGAGTCCTCGGTGGAGACCGGCAAGGCGCAGGCCAAGGAGTGGGGCTTCGTCTGGCCCTCGGTCTACGACAAGAGCGGGTCCACCCCCATCGACATGCAGGGCAAGCTGTCCGCGACGCCCTCGACGGCCGTCCTCGACGACGAAGGGCGGATCGCCGCCGTCATCAACGGGCCGGTCACCGAGAGCACCCTCACGGGCGTCGTCGAGGACACCCTCGCCGAAGCCGGATGATCGCGCTCTCCCCGACGTTCGTGGGTGGGCTGAGCGACCAGGTCACGGACGGGGCACTTCCGCTCGCCGTGCTCGTCGCCGCGCTCGCCGGGCTCGTCTCCTTCGCGACGCCGTGCGTGCTGCCGCTCGTGCCGGGCTACCTCGGCTACGTCACCGGCCTCTCCGACGTCGCGCTCGAGGAGCGCAGCCGCGGGCGGATGGTCCTCGGCACCCTCCTCTTCATCCTCGGTTTCACCGCCGTCTTCGTCCTCGCGTCGATGTTCGTCGCGACGGCGGGGCGCGCCCTCGTCGAGCACCGCGAGCTGCTCATGCGGGTCGGCGGGCTGCTCGTCATCCTCATGGCCTTCGTCTTCCTCGGCGCCGGCTCGCAGCGCACCTTCCGCCTGCCGGTCAAGCCTGCGGCCGGGCTGGCCGGGGCGCCGGTCCTCGGCGCCGTCTTCGGTCTCGGCTGGGCGCCGTGCATGGGTCCGACACTCGCGGCGGTCCTCACCCTCAACCTCACCGGTGACGCCTCGACGACCCGCGCGGTCGTCCTTGCCGTCGCCTACTGCCTCGGGCTGGGCCTGCCCTTCGTCCTCATCGCCGCCGCCTACGAGCGGTGGGCGCCGGTGTCCGCGTGGCTCCGTCGGCGCCAGCGGGCGATCCAGGTCATCGGCGCGGCCCTGCTCCTCATCGTGGGTCTCCTGCTGCTCACCGGCGGCTGGGAGGCGATCACCCAGTGGTTGCAGACCCACCTCATCAGCGACGTGGAGGTGATCCTCTGATGGCGAAGGGGGACCAGACACCGGACCGGGAGCGGCGCGAGAAGCCCACGGTCACCCAGCCGAAGCTCGGCGTCATCGGGTACCTCCGGTGGGGCTGGCGGCAGCTGACGAGCATGCGCACCGCGCTCTTCCTCCTGCTGCTCCTCGCGATCGGCGCCGTCCCCGGATCGGTCTTCCCGCAGCGAAGCATCGACCCCGCGCGGACCGAGGACTGGATTGCCCGGCACGAGACGACCGGCCCGACCCTCGACAAGCTCGGCGCCTTCGAGGTCTACTCCTCGCCCTGGTTCTCGGCGATCTACCTGCTGCTCTTCATCTCGCTCATCGGCTGCATCGTCCCGCGCACCGCGGTCCACCTCAAGGCCATGCGCGGCAAGCCCCCTCGCGCACCGCGGCGTCTCTCGCGGCTCGAGGCCCACGCCGAGGGCGAGGTCGACGGGAGCCTCGAGGAGGTCCGGGAGGCGGCGACGAGCGTCCTGCGCAAGCGGCGCTTCCGGGTCGCCAGCCACGACGACGCGAGCGTCTCCGCGGAGAAGGGCTACCTCAAGGAGACCGGCAACCTCATCTTCCACACGAGCCTGGTCACGCTCATCATCGGCGTCGCCATCGGGCACCTGTGGGGGTGGAAGGCCGACATCGTCGTCCCCTCCGGGGACTCCTTCGTCAACACGGTGACGCGGTACGACACCTTCGCGCCGGGCCCCTTCGTCGACGAGGAGTCGCTCTCTCCCTTCGCCATCACGGTCGACGAGATGACGGCGGACTTCAACGACCGGGAGCCCGGCGCCGAGACCTTCGGCCAGCCGCGGGACTTCGAGGCGCACGTGAGCGGCGAGGAGGCCGACGGCACCGCGATCAAGGACGTCGTCAAGGTCAACGGGCCGCTGGAGATGGAGGACGCGACGGTCTTCCTCCTCGGCAACGGGTACGCCCCCGTCGTCACCGTCAAGGACGCGGAGGGCGAGGTGCTCTACAAGGGGGCGACCCCCTTCATGGCCCAGGACGGCAACTACCGCTCCACCGGTGCGGTCAAGGTCGGGGCGGCGAGCGAGCCGGAGCAGTTCGGCTTCGTCGGGCTCTTCCTGCCGACGGCGACGATCGACGAGGAGCAGGGGCCGATCTCGGTCTTCCCGGACACCCGGGCGCCGGCGCTCGCCCTGAGCCTCTACAGCGGCGAGCTCTACCCCGACGGGCGGCCGCAGTCGGTCTTCACCCTCGACACCGAGTCGATGAGCAAGGTCGAGACGACCGACGGCCAGGACCAGCTGCGGCTGTGGTTGGAGCCGGGCGACGAGGAGGAGCTGCCCGGCGGGCGCGGCACGATCAGCTTCGACGGGATCGAGCGCTATGCCGGCTTCTCCGTGCGGCACGACCCCGGCAAGGAGCTCACCCTCGTCTCCGCGCTGCTCGCGCTCGGTGGTCTCATCGCCACCCTGACGATCAAGCGGCGGCGCGTCTTCGTGCGTGTCGTCGAGGACGAGGGGCGCGTGCGCGTCGAGGTCGGCGGGATGAGCCGCGACGACGACGAGGGCCTCGCGGACATCGTCACGGAGGTCCGTGACCAGCTCGTGGGAGAATCGAGGACATCATGACGAACGAGATGCTGGCCCAGTACGCCAACTACGCGCTGGCCTCGGCCGCGATGGTCATCACCGTGGCGATGCTCTGCTACGCCCTGTACCTCGCGCGGGCCGTGCCGATGCGCGAGCCGGCGACGGCGGACGCGAAGGTCCCCGCGACCGTCGGCGGCGGTCCGGCGGATGCCGCTGACGTGGACGAGGTCGACGGGGACGAGACCGAAGGGGGCGTGGCCGAGACCTCGCTCCGCGCCCGCAAGGCGGCCGGCATCGCCGGGACCCTGTCCTGGCTCGGCGCCGGCTTCCTCCTGCTCTCGAGCGTTCTCCGCGGGCTCGCCGTGGACCGCTTCCCGCTGGGCAACCTCTTCGAGTTCAGCGTCGTCGGTGCCTTCTTCGCCATGGCGACCTTCTGCGTCGCCGCGACCCGGCGGAACCTGCGCTGGCTCGGGGTCTTCGTCACCGCCTTCGTCACGCTCCTGCTCATGGTCGCCTCGACCGCGTGGTACGTCGAGGCCGACGAGCTCGTGCCCTCGCTCAAGTCCTACTGGCTGCCGATCCACGTCACCGTCGCGACCCTCTCGGTCGGGATCTTCGTCGTCGGCGCGATCGTCAGCGCGCTCTACCTCCTCAGCGACAAGGAGGTCGGCGGGGAGCGCTTCTGGCGCAAGCTGCCGCCGGCGCAGGCGCTGGAGAAGTTCTCCTACTCGCTGCACATCATCGGCTTCCCGCTGTGGACCTTCACCCTCATCGCCGGGGCGATCTGGGCCCGCGAGGCCTGGGGCGCCTACTGGAACTGGGACCCCAAGGAGGTGTGGACCTTCGTCATCTGGACGGTCTACGCCGCCTACCTCCACGCCCGCGCGACGAAGAACGCCTCGCGCCGCAGCGCCAACTGGATCGCCCTCGCCGGCTTCGCCTGCATCGTCATCAACTACACGGTCGTGAACTTCTACTTCATCGGCCAGCACAGCTACGCGCAGTGAGGCCGTCATGATCCGCTACTCCCTGCTCCGCTTCATGATCTTCTTCGGGTGCCTGGCACTCTTCTGGCTGCTCGGGCTGCGGAGCACCAACGAGCTGCCGTGGCTGGCGGTCATCGCCGCGATCTCCTCGATGGTCATCTCGGCGATCGTCCTCAAGCCCTTCCGGGCCCAGATGATCCACGACCTCGAGGACCGCCGGGCGGCCAAGGCCGAGCGCCGCGCCGCCCGCACCGACTCCGACGAGGCCGTCGAGGACCGGGCCCAGGACGCGAAGGAGAAGGCCGCTCCCGTCAGCGAGGACGAGGAAGAAGAGACCTTCCGCTGAGGTCGAGGCCCCCGGCGTCACCCGTTTTCCGGGTCACCCGACTTTCGTCCGCTGCGCAAGGGTTCTTAACCCGTGCGAAGCATGCGTTTACCGGGTGACCCGATGACCGGGGGCGAAGGGGGGTCAGCGCGCGAGGGGGACGACGAGGAGAACCGCCCACAGGAGCTCGGCAATGCCGGTGAGGCCGAGGGCGGGGATGAGCGCCCGGCCCATCGCCCCGGAGCGCACCGCCCGGACGCCGGGCCACCCGACGAGCAGGCCGAGGAGCGCGACCGGCGCCCACGGCTGCCACCAGGCCATGATCAGTGTGCACACGGCCGCCACGGCGAAGAGCCCGACGTAGAGGCGCCGGGTCCGGGCGTCGCCGAGCCGTACCGCGAGGGTGGTCTTGCCGGTGACGCTGTCCGTGGGGATGTCGCGGAGGTTGTTGGCCACGAGGATCGCGCTGGCGAGGGAGCCCACGCCGACGGCGCCGAGGACCCCGACCGGCGTGACCGTGCCGATCTGGGTGAACTGAGTGCCGAGGGTGGCGACGAGGCCGAAGAAGATGAAGACGTAGACCTCGCCGAGGCCGCGGTAGCCGTAGGGGTTGTCCCCGCCGGTGTAGCGCCAGGCGGCGAGGATCGCGAGGGCACCGATGGGCAGGAGGATCCACGCCTGGCTCAGGGCGACGAGCGCGAAGCCGAAGAAGGCCCCGAGCCCGAAGAAGGCGAAGGCCATCGCCTTGACGTTGTCGGGCTGGGCGAGGCCCTGGCCGACGAGCCGCACCGGGCCGACCCGCTCCTCGTCGGTGCCGCGGATGCCGTCGCTGTAGTCGTTGGAGTAGTTGACCCCGATCTGGAGGGCGCAGGCGACGAGGAGGGCGAGGAGCGCGAGGCCGAGCTGTGCTCCCTTCGTCCCCTCCTCGAGGTCCCGGTTCGCGGCTGCCGCGGCGGTGCCGACGACGACGGGTGCGATTGCTGCGGGGAGGGTTCGCGGGCGCGCGCCAGCGACCCACTGGTTGAAGGAGGCCACGAAGGGCGATCCTACGAGGCCCTCACCCGGTGACGAGACGCGCCACGGCGGCGCGATCCGGCTTGCCCGGCCCACGGGCGGGGATCTCCGCTACGACGACGACCCGCCGGGGGAGCGCGGCGGTCTCCAGGTGGGGCCGCAGCATCTCCCGGATCTCGCCCACCCCGGCGTCCGGGACGGGGCCGACCGGAGGGCCACCGGGGGAGGTCACCGCCACGAGTGCCACGGCCTGCCCCCACTCCGCGTCGGGGACCCCGACGACGGCGGCCTCGGTGATGGCCGGGACATGGGCGAGTACGGCCTCCTCGACGACGCGGGGGGCGACCTTGAGCCCACCGGTGTTGATGACGTCGTCGGCCCGACCCGTGACGGTCACCCGCCCTTCGCCGTCGACGGTGCCGAGGTCGCCGGTGCGGAACCAGCGCTGCCCCCCGTCGCTCCGGAAGGCATCGCTGTCCAGCCCGAGGTAGCCGTGGGCGACGACCGGGCCACCCAGCTCGAGGACACCGTCGGGGCCGGTGCGCGCGGCCACGCCCCGCAGCGGGGCACCGTTGTAGACGCACCCGCCCGCGGTCTCGGACATGCCGTAGGTCGTCACGACGCGCACACCGAGCGACCGGGCCCGGTCGAGCAGCGCTGCGGGAGTGGCGGCCCCACCCACGAGGATCGCGTCGAAGCGCCGTAGCGCCTCCAACCCGAGCGGGTCCTCGACGAGGCGGCCGAGCTGGGTGGGGACGAGGGAGGTGTAGCGCCGTCCCTCATGCATCCCCGCCGCGGCCTCGACGAGGGCGAAGGGGGTGAGCTCGCCCGCGTCGAGCACCACCGGCGTCGTCCCGGCAGCGATGCTCCGGAGGAGGACCTGCAGGCCGGCGATGTGGTGCGGCGGCAGGGCGAGCAGCCACTGGCCGTGCCCACCGAGCCGCTCGGCCGTCGCGTCCGCGCTCGCGATGAGGTTGGCCGCGGTGAGCAGCGACAGCTTGGGCGCGCCGGTCGAGCCGGAGGTCGCGATGGCGACGGCGAGGTCGGCGGGCAGGTCTCCGCCGGGCAGGCGCGGCGTCTCGCCGGGCGCGTGCGGGTGGATCGGCGCGGTGCCGGTGAGCGCCTGCTCGAGCGAAGGGAGCGCCTCGAGGGCCGCTGGACCGCCGGGCAGGGGGAGCGGGGTGAGTGACACGGGCGGGCGGATCAGAAGTACCAAGGGAAGGGGGACCAGTCCGGGTCCCGCTTCTCGAGGAACTGGTCACGCCCCTCGACGGCCTCGTCGGTCATGTACGCCAGCCGGGTCGCCTCACCGGCGAAGACCTGCTGGCCCATGAGCCCGTCGTCGCTGAGGTTGAAGGCGAACTTGAGCATGCGGATCGCGGTGGGCGACTTGGCCATGATCTC
>DXAR01000052.1 GCA_019116945.1 Candidatus Janibacter merdipullorum
CCCAGCGTCGGGAACATGACGGCGCTGAAGGCGATGGGGGCGATACCCGTCGCGACCCGACTGGCCGAGGACGACCAGGCGAAGCCGCTGGCCCGGATCTCCGTCGGGTAGATCTCGGCGATGTAGGCGTAGAGCACCGGGATGGCGATCTGGATGACGAAGCCGAAGATCCCGATGGCCACGAGCGCGATGCCGGGCATCTCGATCGTATAGCCGATGCCGACCAGGGCGATCGAGCCGAGGGATGCGCTGACGCCGAGGAGCCACTTGCGCCCGGTGATGTCGACGAGCACCGCCGACAAGGCGCACCCGAGGATGCCGATGGCACTCATGATCGTCGAGCCGAGGAAGGCGACGGTGAAGCTCGCCCCGGCATCCGACAGCAGGGTCGGCAGCCAGCTGAGCGCGGCGTAGTAGACGACCATGATGCTGACGAAGAGCATCCACGCGGTGAGGGTGATCATCGGCATGCGACCCCAGATCATGCGCAGCTGCTGGACACCGGCGGCGACGCCGCTGACCTTCTCCTCCACGGCGGGAGGCGTGATGACGTAGGGCTCCGGCGTGGCACCGGTCTCGGCGACGAGCTGGTCGATGACCTCCCGCGCCTCCTCCTCCCGGCCCATGCGGGCCAGGTAGATCGGCGACTCGGGGATCCCCCGACGCACCCAGAAGGTGAGCAGGGCGGGCAGCACCATGATCGCGAGCATGATCCGCCAGTTGTGGTCGACGTTGAGCAGTGCCCAGGCGGACAGACCGGCGAAGGTGGCCCCGATCGGCCAGAAGAGGTCGAGCGCCGTGAGGACCTTGCCGCGGATCCGTTTCGGTGAGAACTCACCAACGATGGCGTAGTCGACGGGGATGCACCCACCGAGGCCGAACCCGGCGATGAACCGGAAGGCGAGGAAGACCTCGTAGTTCGGCGAGAAGGCACCGAGCACCGAGAAGAGCGCGAAGATCATCAGCGTGATGCTGAAGGCCTTCTTGCGCCCGAGCCGGTCGGCGATGCTGCCCCAGACGACGGCACCGAGCGCCATCCCGATGAGGTTGGCGGTCGCGACATAGCCGCGGGCGCTGTCCGAGAGGCCGAACTCCAGCCCGACGAGCGGGGTGAGGAAGCCGTTGAGGGCGATGTCCCAGGCGTCGAAGAGGTAGCCGAGTCCGCCGATGAGGAAGATCTTTCCCTGAACATTCCACCGCCAGGGGAGGTTCTGGACGATCTGGTCGCCAGTGCGCATGTTGGTCTCCAATGTGTCTCACCCCGCAGGATGGTCGCGCGGTCCGTCCGAGCGGGGGCTCAGCGGCGGAACTGGTAGTGGTAGGACTCCATGTCGGCGTTGTTGAGAGGGCTGCCGCTCCACAGCCAGTGGTAGGACACGTCGGACTCGCCGTTGAAGGTGGCGAGCTTGAGGTCGCGCTCCTCCTGCTCCGGGCCGTCCGGCAGGTGGTAGAAGTCCTTGTTGCGCAGCGAGGCGTCCTGGACCATGCCCGCGTGCTTCGAGCGGCGGGAGACGTAGCGTGAGAGGGCGTCCTCGATGCCCTTCCGCGAGACGGCGCCGAGCTCCTCGGCGAGGACCGCCGCGTCCTCCATCGCCTGCGAGGCGCCCTGGGCTTGGTAGGGGAGCATCGCGTGGCAGGCGTCGCCGAGCAGCGCGACCTGGCCGTCGCGCCACACGGGGTCGCGGCGGCGGTGGTACATGGCCCACACGCTGCAGTCGTCACCGGCCTTGGAGAGCATCGCTGCCACTCTGTCGTCCCAGTCCTTGTACTGCTCGAGCATCTCGTCCACCGTCGCGGGCCGTGACCAGCTGTGGGCGATCCCTTCGTCGGCGGGGACGATGGCGACGATGTTGAGCAGGTCGCCGCCGCGGATCATGTAGTGCACGAGGTGGCGGTCCGGTCCGTACCAGATCGTGCTCTGGAAGCGGTCGACGAGCCAGCGCGTGGCCGGGTCCTCACGGATCTTGTCCCCCGGGACGAGGACGCGGTAGGCCATCTCCCCGGAGAACTCGAGGGTGTCCTCGCCGCCGATCGCGTCGCGGACGGCCGAGCGGATGCCGTCGGCGCCGACGACGACGTCACCGGTGAAGCGGCGCCCGTCGACGGTGACGACGACGGGGCGGGTCGGGTCGCTCTGGTCGACCTCGTCGGCCTGGGCGCTGGTGATGACGTCGACGACGGGCCCGTGGCCCGCCGGGTCGATGCAGGCCTCGTGGATCACCTGGTGCAGGTCGGCCCGGTGGTAGTGCCAGTAGGGGGCGTTGTAGGTCTCCTTGACGTAGGAGCCCAGCGCGGTGAGCCCGATGACGCTGCCGTCCTTCCAGCGGCGCCGGACCTGGTCCTGCGGCTCGGTCCGGATGCGCTCGAGCTCCGGCAGAAGGCCGAGGCCCATGAGGACCCGGGCGGCGTTGGGCGCGGTCTGGATGCCGGCCCCGACCTCGCCCAGCTCGGGGGCGCGCTCGAGGACGGTGACCTTGAGGCCCTGCTGGCGCATGGCGAGGGCGGCGGTGAGCCCGCCGAGCCCGCCGCCGACGACGACGACCTCGAGGGATTGGCTCATGGACATGTGGGGACCTCCTGGGTGCGACCGGGTCGCGGGGTTCGGGGTGGGACGGGTGGCGAAGGGGGTGGGCTCAGGCCTCGAGGAGGGTGCCGTCGGCCACGACGGTCGTCTCGTCCAAGGTCACGGTGCAGTCGCGCATCGCGATGTCGAGGTGGGCGTACGAGTCCCGGTGCAGGACCGGGTGCGGGCCGGTCGACCAGAGGAAGTTGCCGGCGAAGGCCCGGGCCTCCATGCCCATGACCTCGTGCTTGGCGTACATCGCCTGGGCGAACCAGTCGGCGGTCTTCATCAGGCCCCAGCCCATGTGGGAGAGGTAGCGCGCCCACTTGTCCTCGGAGTCACCGAAGTAGGTCTCGATCATGTGCGCGTCGGCACCGCCGCGGACCCGCTCGATGTGGCCACCGGCGACCTCGAGCGTCACCGTGTCCCGGATGTACTCCTTGAAGGGCATGATGATGTCGCCCGGAGCGAGGACGATCTGCCCGTCGGAGAGCTCGGGCCAGCAGAGGACCATCGTGCTCGGCCAGTGGTCCCACCGACCGGGGTCGTCAGTGAAGCCGACCTGGTAGTCGCAACGGACGTTCTTCAGGTCCACGGTGAGGTCGGTGCCCGCCGCGCTGGTGACGCGCATCGTCGTCGAGTCGTGGACGAGCTGCTGCCCGGCGAGCACCCGGTCCTTGTCCCCCTTCGTCGGCATGTTGCGCACGAGGACGTCGGGCGCATCGCAGACGAAGAGGATGCGCGTGCCGGTCGCGAGGATCTCCTCCTGGATCGGCGCGTGGATGAAGCCCTCGCGGGTGAGGTCGAGGACGAGGTCGGCCTCCTTGAGGAGGTTCTGCGCGACGGTGTCCTGGAGGACCGAGCTCAGGCCGGGGCCGGCCCCGGTGTGCGTGCTCGGGACGGGGTCGGGGTTGCCGCCGGGGACGGTGGCGACGACGACGTGGGCGCCGCAGGCCTTGGCCGCGGCGAAGGAGGCGGCGATGTAGTCCTGGCGGCTGCTCGGCTCGGCGAGGACGACGACGTGCTCCGAGGGCTGCAGTCGGCACAAGCGCAGCTCCTCGGTGAAGGCCTCGACGAGGTCCGCGGAGGTCAGCTGATTCATCGGTGAATCTCTCTCTCAACTCGGCATTGAGCGGGTATAGCAATCGTTTCTATACGCACTATTTTGATGAGTCAAGACCCTGGGGAGATCGTCTTGGCCCGTGACACCCCCGATTTCTTCGGCTCTATGGGCAAGGACGGGCGCCCCCTCGCCCATTCAGACCCTTGTCAGCGAGTGTGTAGTGCGTGTACCAATGACCCATGATGTCAACGCAGACCACTCACCACGTCGGCATGATCGTGCCGAGCTCCAACCTGACGATGGAGACCGAGCTCCCCGAGATCCTCGGTCGTCGCAGCGAGCAGCACCCCGACGACCGCTTCGTCTTCCACTCCAGCCGGATGCGGATGAAGAAGGTGACGCCCGAAGAGCTCGTGGCGATGAATGCGCAGACCGACCGGGCGGCTCTCGAGCTCGCCGACGCCCGCCCGGACGTCGTCGCCTCCGCCTGCCTCGTGGCGATCATGGCCCAGGGTGCTGGCTATCACTGCACCGCGGAGGACCAGATGCGCGCCGCCCTGGAGAGCGAAGGGGTCTCCTCCCCCGTCATCAGCAGCGCGGGTGCTCTCCTGCGCGCGCTCACGGCCCTCGACGCGAAGAAGGTCGTCATGGTCACGCCGTACATGAAGCCCCTGACCCAGCTCGTCGCGGACTACGTCGCCGACGCCGGCTTCGAGGTCCTCGACACGCTCTCCCTCGAGGTCTCCGACAACATCGCCGTGGCCAACCTCGACCCCGCCGACCTCACCGAGCACTGGAAGCGTCTCGACCCCCGAGCGCTCGAGGAGGCCGACGCGCTCATCCTGTCCGCCTGCGTCCAGATGCCCTCTCTGCCAGCGATCCAGGCCGTCGAGGAGGCCTACGGCAAGCCGGTCCTCTCGGCGGCTACCGCCACCGCGTGGACGATCCTCAAGGACCTCGGTCTGCCCACCGACGCACCGGCCGCAGGCAGCCTCCTCTCGGGGAGGTTCTGACGACAGATCACGGGCCGTCGACGGCCACCAGACACCCCACGTCTCCGCGGTGGGCACCTGTGCAAACCGAACCCGGCGCGGAGCCTACGATCCACGTCATCTGCAGGGCAGACCCCCAGGAGGGCTCCATGAAACTCACGCGCAATGTATGGACGGTCAGGGCCATATTCTCGATCATCGTCCTCTGCTTCATCCTCCCGTACACGGTGTTCCGTGACGTCGATGCCTGGTACGGCAGCTTCCTCTTCTGGACCCTCGCCACGGTCGTCGTCATCGGGCTCAACGCCCTCGTGAGTGCGGACTGGGAGGACTGAGCCATGGAGACCAGCTGGATCTGGCTCGGTATCGGTGTCTACGTGGCCTTTGCCATGATCACCGCATTCCTCTCACGTGCCGGCAAGTCCGAGGACATGCAGCACTACTTCCTGGGCGACCGGAAGATGGGCGGCTTCGTCTCGGCGATGAGCTACAGCGCCACCACCTACAGCGCCTTCATGATGATCGGGCTCGCTGGACTCACCTATGCCGGTGGCGTGGGCGCCCTGGGGTTCGAGCTCATCTACCTCATGGGCGTCACCCTGGTCCTTATCTTCGGGCCACGGTTCTGGCTCGTGGGTCAGAAGTACGGGTATGTCACACCCTCGGAGATGTTGGGGCATCGCTACGACAGTCGGAGCGTGGCCGTCGTGACCGCTCTGACCAGCTGCGTCTTCCTCATCCCCTACGCCGCGGTCCAGCTGGCGGGAGTCGGCTACCTGGTCAGTGGGATGACGGACGGAGGCATCTCCTTCGTCACCGGCACCCTGCTGGCGACCGTCCTGGCGATCGTGTTCTCGCTGATCGCCGGCCTTCGCTCCGTCGCGTGGACCGACTCGCTCCAGTCGATCATGATGATCATCGGCGCCACGCTCGTCGTGGCCTTCGTCATCCATCGTCTCGGAGGGGTCGGCGAGTTCTTCGGCTCCCTGTCGGCGGACCACCCCGGGCACCTGTCCGTGCCGGGCAACGGATTCTTCTCCCTGAGCATGTTCATCGGCCTGACCCTGCCGTGGGTCTTCTTCTCGATCTCGAACCCACAGGTGTCCCAGCGCCTGTACACCCCGGGGTCGATGAAGGACCTGCGGCGAATGCTCCTGGGCTTCATGTTCTTCGGGCTGGTCTACACGCTCGTGTCGGTGATCTGGGGCTTCGCGGCGCGCCTGCACTTCCCCAACCTGGAGAACGGCGACCTGGCCACCCCCATGCTCCTGGCCTCGGAGCTGGTGCCGACGGCGCTCGGCATCATCGTCATGATCGGTATCGTCGCCGCCGCCGTCTCGACCATCGACTCGATCATGCTCACCCTGTCGTCGATGATCACCCGGGACGTCTACCACGTGGCCCAGCCTGCCGCGTCCGAGGCGAAGCAGCTCGCCATCGGGAAGTTCGTCCTGCCGGTCATCGCCCTCCTTGCCTTCGGCTTCGCCCAGCTGGAGCTCGACCTCATCGCGGTGCTGTCCGTGTCCGCCTCCGCCGGTCTCCTCGTGATGGTCCCGGCGATCATCGGGACCTTCTTCTGGCGGCGTGGCACGGCGGCGGGCGTGCTCGCGTCAACGCTCGTGGCGGGGCTCGTGGTGTTCGTCCTGGAGGTCACCCAGACCCGACTGCTCGACCAGGGCAGTGGGGTGTGGGGGCTCGCGCTGGCCGTCATCCTCTACGTCGGCGTCAGCCTGGCCACCCGGCCACCACAACAGCGGGCCTCGGAGTTCCTGGACCATGTGGCCGAGGGGATGAGGAAGCGCAAGGCGGTCTGATCGTCAGACGGCGCGCAGCTCGCCGACCGGACGCCCCCGGCACCGCCCTCAGCGGGTGGTGTCGGGGGCGTCGACGTCGACACCGGTGGCGAGATCGGAGCAGTCGATCTCCTGAGCCGAGTGCCGCCGCAGGTAGGCACCTGCTCCCCGGTCCCCGGCGAGCTCGGCCACGAGGGGAGCCCAGTGGTCGCGCCCGATGAGGGCCGGGTGGCCGACGACCCCGTCGTACACCGCCCGGCGAAGGGAGCCCCGCTCCACCGTGTCGCCGAGGATCCGTTGCGCCACAACGGCGCCCACGTCGGGTAGGTCGACGAGATGGACGAGAGCCGCGTCCGCGTCGGTCGTCGCCAGATGGCGCAGCCCGCAGGCGAGGGATGCGCCGATGCCCTCCTCCCAGGCCGGGCAGTGGACGTAGTCCGTGCGCGGCAGCGACACCTCGCCCGCCGGGCCGCTGGCCCCGAGCACGACGCTCACCGCGGTACACCCCCCTTCGTCCAGCACCCCCACCGACCGAGCCAGCCACGACGTGCCGTCGGGGTCCCGCTTGAGCGCCTTGGGCATCCCCATCCGACGCCCCGCGCCCGCCGCCAGCAGCAGCCCCTGCACCGTCACCATGGAGCACGACCCTAGGGCCACCCCCGCGCGACGAACCACTGCCTGCAGCCTTTCGTACATCCCTTGCACAGAACTGAACGTCCGTTTAGTCTTCTGAACATGGGTTCAGCACCAGATGACCGGACAGCCAGGGCGCGAGTGCGCGATGCCGCGCTCGAGCTCTTCGCCGAGCGGGGGGAGGACGCGGTGACGATGCGGCAGATCGCCGACCGCGCCGACGTCTCCCCCGCGCTCGTCGTCCACCACTTCGGCTCCAAGGCGGGCCTGCGCACGGCGGTCGTCGACCACCTCAGCGCGTGGATGGACGAGCTCTTCGACATGACCGCGGAGACGGCCACGGCCGAGGACATGCGGGCCGGCGAGTGGTCCTCGATCAGCGAGATCCTCCAGCACGCCCTGCCGGAGGGCTCGCCCGTCGTCCCCTACCTGCGCCGCCTCATGATGAGCGGCGACCCGGCCGCCACCGAGCTCCTTCGCCGGTGGCACCGCAGCACCGTCGAGGTCTTCCGCGCCTGGGAGGCGGCCGGCAAGCTCCTCGCCGGGCCGGACCCCGAGGCGAGGGCCGCGCTCGCGATGTCCAGCGACCTCGGCACCCTCTTCCTCGCCGAGCACTGGCGCGAGGTGCTCGGCTTCGACCCCCTCCGGGGCGAGGGCCTCGTGCGGTGGGCGGACGAGGCGATGCGCTTCTATGCCGCTCTCTTGCCTCCATCCGATACCGCCCTAGACCACGGCATCGACTCCCACCACCCCTCACCAGAGGAGACCTCATGAGTGACGCACCCGTCATCCACACCCGCGACCTGCGCAAGACCTACGGCAGCACCCACGCCCTCGACGGCCTCGACCTCACCGTGGCGCGGGGAGAGGTCCACGGCTTCCTCGGCCCCAACGGTGCCGGCAAGTCCACGACCATCCGCGTCCTCCTCGGCCTCACCCGTGCCGACGGCGGCGAGGTGACCGTGCTCGGCGGCGACCCCTGGCACGACGCCGTCGAGCTGCACCGGCGCCTCGCCTACGTCCCCGCCGGCGTCACCCTCTGGCCCGGCCTCACCGGCGGCCAGTGCATCGACGTCCTCGGGCGAGCGCACGGCGGCATCGACGAGGGCCGCCGCGCCGACCTCGTCGAGCGCTTCGACCTCGACACCCGCAAGCGGACGCGCGACTACTCGACGGGCAACAAGCAGAAGGTCTCGCTCATCTCGGCCCTCGCCGCGGACGTCGACCTGCTCCTCCTCGACGAGCCGACCTCGGGTCTCGACCCGCTCATGGAGCAGGTCTTCCAGGAGGTCGTGCGCGAGCGCGTCGCCGAGGGGACGACGGTCCTCCTCTCCAGCCACATTCTCGGTGAGGTCGAGGCCCTCGCCGACCGGGTGAGCATCATCCGCGCCGGTCGGACGGTGACCACCGGCACCCTCGCCGACCTGCGTCGCAGCACGAGCAGCCAGGTCCACGCGGTGACCGACTCTTCGCCCGCGCTCGCCGGGGTCGAGGGCGTCTCCGCGCTGGACGAAGGGGAGGTGGACGGCCGCGTCGACGTCCGCTTCCACGTCGACGCCACCGCCGTGGCCGAGGTCGTCGGGCGGCTCCACGCCGCCGGCGTGCACACCCTGACGATCACCCCGCCGAGCCTCGACGATCTCTTCCTCGAGCAGTACCGCACCACGCCGACGGAGGTGACGGTGCGATGAGCACCTCGGTCCACACCTCCGGCATCGGCATCAACCTGCGCGTCCAGTGGCGCACCGGGTGGAAGGGTCTTTTCGCCTGGGTCCTCGGCCTCTTCGCCGTTGTCCTCCTCACCACCACCTCGATCACCGGCCTCTACGACACCCCGGCCAAGCTGCGCAGCTACACCGAGTCGACCGCGACGCCTGCCCTGCGGATGCTCAACGGCGCCGTCGCCGGCATGGACACCCTCGGCGGCGTGCTCGTCAACGAGCTCGGCTTCTTCGTCGGCTTCGCCGTCCCGCTCCTCGCGATCGCCCTCACCGTCCGCGGCACTCGCCGGGAGGAGGAGGCGGGACGCCTCGAGCTCCTCCTCGCCTGCCGGATGGGACGGCAGGCACCGCTCGTCGCAGCGGTCCTCCTCGCCCTCGCGGCCCTCCTCGTGCTCGGGGCGCTGACGACGATCGCCTTCGTCGCCGCCGGCGCCGACACCCTCGGGTCCGTCGTCTACGGCGCGGACCTCGCGCTCTTCGGCGGGGTCTTCGTCGGCCTCACCGCGGCACTCGCCCAGGCCTTCGGCCACGTGCGCTCCGTCTGGGGAGCGAGCCTGGCCCTCGTCCTCGCCTCCTACCTCGTCCGCGGCATCGGGGCCGTCGACGACACCTGGGTCGTGTGGCTCTCCCCCCATGGCTGGTACGACGAGGCGGCACCCTTCGGCGACCCGCAGGTCCTCCCCTTCGTCCTCTCCATCGTGACGGCCCTGCTCCTCCTCGGCCTCGCCCTGCGCCTCTCCGCCGGTCGGGACGTCGGCGGGTCGCTCCTCGCCGCTCGCTCCGGTCCCCACCGTGCGGCCCCCGCGCTCCGAACGCCGCTGGGCCTGGCCCTGCGCGAGCACCGCGGGACCACGCTCGGCTGGGCGGTGCTCGTCGTCGTCCTCCTCGGGACCTACGGCTCGCTCACCCAGACCGTCATCGACGCCATCGAGGGCAACCCGGACCTCACCGCCTTCCTCGCCGGCGGCGAGGACGAGATCGTCGAGCAGATGGCGGCGATGTTCGTCCTCCTCCTGTCGATGCTCGTCGCGGGCTACGTGCTCCAGTCGCTGGGCTCGCTGCGCGCGGAGGAGGTCTCGGGGCGGCTCGAGCTCCAGCTGAGCGAGGCCCGCGGCCGAGTCGCCTGGCTCGCCCCGCACCTCCTCGTCATCACGATCGGCACGCTCCTCGTCGGGGTCGCCGGCGCGCTCGCGCTCGCGGTCTCCACCGCCGCCGCACTCGACGACTCCTCGTGGGTCGCCACCCTCCTCGCCGCCGGCGCGGCGCACCTCCCGGTCGCCCTCCTTCTCGCCGGCCTGAGCGTGGCCCTCTTCGGCTGGGCGCCGCGAGCGCAGCCGGCGGTGTGGGCCGTCTTCGCCGTGGCCGCCGTCCTCGCCTACATGGGGCCCGGCCTCGACCTACCGACGTGGCTCGTGGAGTGGTCCCCCTTCGGCCTCGTCGGCACCGTCCCCGCCGAGGACGTCGACGTCACCGGGTCGCTCCTCGCCGGTGTCGGCGGGCTCTGCCTCCTCGGCCTCGGCGTGCTCGGCTTCACCCGCCGGGACATCCCGCACCGTTGAGTCGGCGTCCGCGGACCCGGAGGCGGCTCCCGTCGCCATCCGGGTCCGCAGCTCGTCCTGCTCCCGGCGGCGCCGCATCTCACGACGGGCGAACCACAGGCCGAGGAGGACCGGCCACACGTACGTGGCCTTGTCCAGCAGCCAGCGCAACCACTCCGGCATCTCCCAGTCCGGCCACGGGATCGACGGGAGGTCGATCGAGGGCCAGGGGATCGAGGGCAGGTCGGGCCACGGGACCGACGGGAGATCGAGGTCCGGGAGGGTGACCCGCGACAGCAGCCAGGCGATGACGACGGCCGCGGCGATCGGGACGAGGACCTTGGCCACTCCACCCACGACGTGGCGGGCGGCGAAGAGGCGCGGGTTGGCGCGCATCCGGTCCTCGCGGATCGCGGCCGGGGAGCCGGGCTCCGGGACGAGGTCGATCCCCCCGGTACCGAGGTAGGAGGCGATCGTCGCCGTGCTGCGGGTCCCCTCGAACCACGTCGCCCGCACCGGCTTGCTCATCACGGTGAACTGGGCGCGGATCGCCCCGACCTCGTCGGCGAGCGCGTGCTCCTCGTCGGCGGCGAGGTAGAGGGTGTCCTCCGAGCCGGACTTCTTCGTCGCGATCTCCTCGTCGTCCACCCACCACGTGACCTGGTTGGTCCACCCACTCCCCACCGAGGTCTCCACCCGGTGACGGCGACCGTGCACCGTGAGGTCATACACCTGTCGTCGAGTCACGGTCCCAGCCCATCACGTCGACTGCGCCGGCCGCATCGACCGGAGGTCTCCCCTTCGTCATCCTTTGGTCGCACACGGTGCGCCTCCTTCCCGTCCCCGCCCATCGGCTCTACGTTCGAGGGGACAGCAGTTCAGCACCGGGGGACCCTCATGAGCATCAACACCGATCCGATCTACGTCCGGCGACGGCGCCTCGCGCTCGCCGTCACCGTGATCGCCATCCTCGTCGTCGTCCTGGGAGTCTCCCGGTGCAGCGACGGCGACACCGAGGGCAGCTCCGGCGCCAGCGGGACCGAGGGATCGTCGCGCTCGAGCACCGCCGAGACGACGTCGGAGTCCTCGCCGAAGCCGACCCAGCCCACGAAGGTCGAGACCCCCGCTCCCAAGGAGTCCCCCGCCCAGAAGCAGGGCAAGAAGGCCGACCCGGCCGAGTCCACGCCGGTCCGCGTCCAGCGGATCACGGCCGACAAGCTCACCCCGAAGTCGGTCGTCGCCTCCGACAAGGGCCAGATCTTCGCCCAGAACATGATGTATTCGCACACGATGAGCGTCTTCACCGCCGACGGGGCGCTGCAGAAGACGCTCGACGACTCCGTCGAGCTCGCGGACTTCGGCGTCAAGGGCCACCCCGGCACGAGCCAGGGCGCGCCGGTCGAGATGGCCTTCAGCCCCGGCGGGGACACCGCCTGGGTGAGCCAGTACTCGATGTACGGCGACAACTTCCTCCCCGAGGGCGCCGATGCGTGCACGAGCGGCGAGGGGATCTCCAACAGCTATCTCTACAAGATCGACACGAAGACCCTCGAGGTCACCGACGTCGTCGAGGTCGGCGCCGTCCCCAAGTACGTCGCGGTCTCGCCCGACGGCAAGAAGGTCCTCGTGACGAACTGGTGCACGATGGATCTCAGCGTCATCGACGCCAAGACCGCCAAGGTCACCGACACGATCGAGCTCGGCGGCGCCCACCCCCGCGGCATCGCGGTCTCGCCGGACAGCGCGACCGCCTATGTCGCCCTCATGGGCGACGACCGCACCGTCGAGGTCGACCTGGACAAGGGCACGGTCGAGGACTTCACCTCGACCGGCGACGGGCCGCGCCACCTGCTCGTCTCGCCGGACGGCAAGAAGCTCTACGTCTCCAACAACGGGGGCGGCACCGTGAGCGAGGTCGACACCTCGTCGGGCGAGGTCACCCGCGAGGTCACCGTCGGCAACCAGCCCCGGTCGATGGCGATGAGCCCCGACGGCGGCGCGATCTACGTCGGCAACTACGGCAGCAACACGATGAGCAAGATCCGCACCAAGGACTTCACGGTCACCCACACCAAGGACGTCGACGCCCTCCCCATCGGCATCACCTACGAGCCGACGAAAAAGAGGGTCTGGGTCGCCAGCTACGGCGGGTCGATCGTCGTCTTCGACGACTCGCGCACGGCCGCATCGCAGTGAGGTCCGCGCTCGTCGTCAACCCCTCGAAGGGGGGTTGGGAGCGAGCACTCGACGAGGTCACCTCGGCGGCGAGGGCGTCCGGCTGGCCGGAGCCGGCGGTGCACCTGACGACGCGCGCCGAGACCGGACGAACCCAGGCGGAGGCCGCCGTGGCGGCGGGGGCCGAGGTCGTCGTCGCCGCGGGCGGGGACGGCACGGTGCGCGCGGTCGCCCACGGTGTCAGCGGCACAGCCGCCGGTCTGGGCATCGTCCCCATCGGCACCGCCAACCTCCTCGCCCACAACCTCGGCCTGCCCACGGACGTGCCCGCCGCCGCCCGGGCGGCCCTCACCGGCCCGCCTCGGTCCATCGACCTCGGCCTGGCCCGGGTGGACGACGAGGTGCAGGACCTCCCCTTCGTCGTGCTGTCGGGGATGGGCCATGACGCGGCCACGGTCGCGGCCACCCGCCCCGGGCTCAAGGACCGGATCGGCTGGCCCGCCTATCTCGCCCCCGCCGCCCGGTCGGCGCTGCGGCGGCCGGTCCCGATGACGGTGCGGCACGACGACGGCCCCGAGCGGGAGGTCCTCGCGTGGAGCATCCTCGCCGCCAACTGCTCGCGGGTGCGCGCCGGCGTGGCCATCGCCCCCGGTGGCCTCCTCGACGACGGACTGCTGGACGTCCTCGAGGTCACCGTGCACCGACCCGGCCAGTGGCTCGGCGTGGCCGCGAAGGGGACCCTCGGGCTGACCCGTGACGTCGCCGGGCTGCAGACCCGGGCGTCGACGGAGGTCACCCTCACGAGCGAGCAGCCGCTCCACGTCCAGCTCGACGGGGACCTCGTCGGGCCGACCCGCCGCCTCCACGTGCGGTGCGTCCCTCGGACCGTCACGGTCCGCACCACCACCGCATCTGCCTAGGCGGATGCGGTGACGGGGTCAGGCGTGCTCGGGCTCCGCGTCGCGCATGCGGGCGTGCACCCACGGGGACAAGAGCGCGAGGAGGACACCCACGGCGACCGCCATCCCTCCGAGCGTGAGGAAGAAGGTGCCGTCCGGGAGGCCCTCCATCGCGCGGATGAGCTGCGCAGCGAGGGACTGACCGGTGGCCACGGCGAGGAACCACAGCGCCATCGCCTGGCTCGCGAAGGCCTTGGGCGCCAACGAGGTCGTGGCGGACAGGCCGACCGGCGAGAGGCAGAGCTCACCGATGGTCTGGATGACGAAGACGCCGACGAGCACGTAGACGGGGGAGGTCGCCCCGGGGAAGGCCGCGGCCGCCGCCGAGAGGACGACGAAGGAGAGGCCGGCGAGGGAGACACCGATCGCGAACTTCATCGGCGTGCTCGGGAAGCGACCCGCGCGGCGCACCCACACCATCCCGACGAAGGGCGCCAGGACGATGATCGCCACCGGGTTGATCGACTGGAACCACTCCTCGGAGAAGTGGAATCCGAGGGAGTCCAGATCGGTCCGGTTCGCGGCGTAGGCCGCCATCTTGGACGCGGCCTGCTCGAAGATCATCCAGAAGAGGACCGCCCCGACCCAGATCGGCAGGTAGGCGGTGAGGTGGGTGCGCTCGCGAGGGGTCACCGACCGGCTGCGAAACATCACGACGAAGTAGGCGACCGAGGCCACGACCGAGAGGATCGAGACGGTGTCGATGACCGCATCCACCCAGGCGCCGCGGAGGAGTCGGGTGAGGACGAGGACCGCGACGACGAGGCCCAGGAGCCCCAGCGCGAGAAGGGGGGTCCGCGCCCGGTCCTTGGCCTCCAGCGGGTGCGGGATGTCGCTCGAGGCCGGGGCGAGACTGCCGCGACCGACGACGTAGGCGATGAGCGCGAGGAGCATGCCGACCGCGGCGGCGGCGAAGCCGGCGTGGTAACCCCACTGGTCGCGGAGGAAGGCGACGACGAAGGGGGCGAAGAAGCCGCCGATGTTGATCGACATGTAGAAGATCGTGAAGGCCGCGTCCTTGCGCGGGTCCCGCTCGCCGTAGAGGTGCCCGACCATCGTCGAGACATTGGGCTTGAGCAGTCCCGTGCCGAGGGCGACGAGGGCGATCCCGAGCCACGAGGTGACCGCCGCGGGGACAGCGAGGCTGACGTGGCCCGCCATGATGATGACGCCGCCGAGGAAGACGCTGCGCCGCGCGCCGACGACGCGGTCGGCGAGCCAGCCACCGATGACGGAGAGGAGGTAGACGGCGGCGCCGTAGGTCGCGACGACGGCCTCACCGAGGGGCTGGTCGAGGCCGAGCCCGCCGTTCGCAGCGGTGTCGACGATGTAGTAGAGCAGGATGGCGCGCATCCCGTAGTAGGAGAAGCGCTCCCACAGCTCGATGGTGAAGAGCGTCGCCAGGCCTCGGGGGTGGCCGAGGAAGGTGCGTTCGGCCGGGGGTGTCGCGGCGGTGGTCATGATGACCCTTCTGGTGGTGGGCAAAAACGCCGGACACCATACGCCCAGCATCTGGACGCACCCGTCGCCCCGCCCCCGGACGAAGGG
>DXAR01000053.1 GCA_019116945.1 Candidatus Janibacter merdipullorum
GCGGAGAAGGACAGCATGGGCACCATCGAGGTGGCCGCGGACAAGTACTGGGGGGCGCAGACGCAGCGCTCGCTCGGCAACTTCGACATCGGCCGCGACACCTTCGTGTGGGGTCGCTCGATGATCCGGGCCCTCGGCATCCTCAAGAAGTCCGCTGCCCTGGCCAATGCCGAGCTCGGCGAGCTGCCGCAGGACGTCGCCGACCTCGTGGCGCAGGCCGCCGACGAGGTCATCGCCGGTGACCTCGATGATCACTTCCCGCTCGTCGTCTTCCAGACCGGCTCGGGCACGCAGTCCAACATGAACTCCAACGAGGTCATCTCCAACCGCGGCATCGAGATCGCCGGCGGCGAGATGGGCTCCAAGACGCCGGTCCACCCCAACGACCACGTCAACCGTGGCCAGTCGAGCAACGACACCTTCCCGACCGCGATGCACATCGCGATCGTCCTCGACCTCGCCGAGCGGCTCTACCCCTCGGTGACCCAGCTCCGCGAGACCTTCGCCGCAAAGGCCACGGAGTACGCCGACGTCGTCATGGTCGGGCGCACCCACCTCCAGGACGCCACCCCGGTCACCCTCGGTCAGGTCATCGACGGCTGGGTGGCCCAGATCGACTTCGCCCTCGACGCCGTGCGGCACGCCGACGAGCGGGCCCGCGAGCTGGCGATCGGTGGCACCGCTGTCGGCACGGGCCTCAACGCGCACCCGGAGTTCGGTGCCCGCACCGCGGCGAAGATCAGCGCGGAGACGGGCCACGACTTCACCCAGGCCGCCAACCTCTTCGCCAGCCTCTCGGCGCACGACGCGCTCGTCGAGGTGAGCGGCTCCCTTCGCACCCTCGCCGGTGCCCTCATGAAGATCGCCAACGACGTCCGCTGGTACGCCTCCGGCCCGCGCAACGGGATCGGTGAGCTGGCCATCCCGGAGAACGAGCCGGGCTCCTCGATCATGCCGGGCAAGGTCAACCCGACCCAGGCCGAGGCGATGACGATGGTCGCGACCCGCGTCTTCGGCAACGACGCGACGGTCGGCTTCGCGGGCAGCCAGGGCAACTTCCAGCTCAACGTCTACAAGCCGGTCATGGCGCACGCGGTCCTCGAGTCGATCCGGCTCATCGCCGACGCCTGCGTCTCCTTCGACACCAACTGCGCCGTCGGTATCGAGCCGGTGACCGAGGTCATCGAGGGCAACCTCGAGCGCAACCTCATGGTCGTCACCGCCCTCAACCGGCACATCGGCTACGACAAGGCCGCCGCCATCGCCAAGAAGGCCCACAAGGAGGGCACGAGCCTGCGCGAGGCGGCCGTCGCCTCCGGGGACATCAGCGGCGAGGACTTCGACGCCTGGGTGGTCCCGGCGGACATGACCCACCCCAGCGCCGGCTAGGACCTCAGCAGCCCTGGTCGATGCTCCCCGGGCCCTCCGGCGTGGTGTAGCCACCCAGCAGCTCCGCGAGGCGAAGGGGGCCGCGCGCCTCGTCGTGGCGCCCGGCCCTCTTCAGGGTGCGGCCGAGGAGCAGGTGGGCGTAGGGGTCGTCCGGGGCCTCGACGAGGACCTCACGGGCAGCCGTCTCGGCGCGGTCGAGCTGGGCCGAGTGGAAGTAGGCGCGGGCGAGGAGCAAGTGGGCTTCGGCGGTGCCATGCCCGACGGGGTCCGCCGCCGAGGCGCGCGCCGCCTCCTGCTCGGACCGGGCGGCGGCGAGGTCGGTGAAGAGTTCCTCGAGCTCGCGGGCGGCGTCGGTGTACCTCGCGTCCTCGAAGTAGCGCTTGGCACGCTCGTACCGCTCGAAGCCGTAGACATCGGGGCGCTGGCTCATGTCCCTGCCAACGCCGCGCGGTCAGCCCCTCTTCCCGCCTGTCCGCTCGCATCTGCCTGGGCAAATGCGGTGGAACGGCGTGCCCCCGGTTTGCACGGTGGCAGGCATGTGTTGCACCGCAATCGCTGTGACCCGGCTGCGCCGCCCGTAGCGGCGGATGGCTCGAGCCTTCGAACCCGCGCTGGCGCTCGACGCGGGTCTCCTCACGCTCGAGCGCCGGTCGCCACTCGTGGGGACGACCGTCAGGGGGCCTACCGGTCCTTCGTCCACCGGGTCTTCACTGGGCGGGGCCGAGGGGTCGAGTCCATCGTGGGAGGGGTGGTCGGATCCGCTCGGCGCCCCGTGCTGCGGCGGTCGGGTCAGTCCCTCCGGGCGAGGTCCGCAAGCCAGCGGCCGAGCTCGCGGGCGCACCCGTCGACGGCCGCAGACCAGTCGTGGGCGGTCTCGTCGGCGCCGTCGCTGACGACCTTGACGAGGTGCACCGGGACGCCCAGCTCGGTGCAGGCGAGGGCGATGGCATAGCCCTCCATGTCGACGAGGTCGGCCCGGGCGGCGAGCCCGTCGCGCACGCCCGGGTCGGTGACGAAGAGGTCGCCGCTCGCGAGAGTCGTCGGCTTGGCAAGATCGAGCACGAGCCGCTCGCGCGGGTCGATCCCCAGTTGGCGGATCGGCTCCGCCGACAGGTCGTGGTTGAGCACGGTCCCGATCTCGTGGAGGCCCTCGACGTCCGAGCGAAGGGCGCCGGCGGTCCCGATGTTGACGACGACGAGGTCGTCACGGCGGGGGTGCTCGCAGATCGCTCGGGTCACCTCGACCGCCGCGAGAGTCTTGCCGACCCCGGTGATGAGGACCTCGCTGCCGTCGGGGACGTGGGCGGCCTCGGCCTCGATGGCGGCGACGACGAGCAAGTGCATGAGCGCAGATTAGCGCCGGGGAACCTGGTCCGGTCGTCGGGTCAACCGGCGGTGGATCTGGAGCCTCGCCATAGCTCCACGACCGTGCGGTCCTCGGCAGTCGTCCGGCTGATCCCACCCGCGGGAGTCCGCATCCGGATCTTCGTGCGGTCACTCCTGAAGAGATCTTTGGAGTACTCGAAGGGGTGACCATCTGTGTCGCGGGTGACCCGACGAACGAGCAGGAGCGGGGCGTCCACGGCGATCGACAGGAGCGCGGCCTCCTTGTCCGTCGCCTGGACGACCTCGATCACCTCTTCAGCGTCATGGGGCTGGACGCCGTACTCACCACGGAGAAGCTCGTAGAGCGAGCCTCCCAGAGGCAGCTCGAGGAGACCAGGGAACCGGTCGACGGGGAAGAATGCCTGGTCCAAGGACATGGGCCGCCCATCGGCCAGCCGAAGCCGGGTGATCGCCACGATGAGTGACTGCTCGTCCAACTCCAAGGATTCGCGTACTCGCGCAGTGGGCGTCGTGAGCAGGGTGCTAATGACCCGGGTTTCCGCGTCGTACCCCTGACGGGCCAGCAGCTTGGGGACGCTGTTGACCTCGGCGAGACCCCGCTCGACCTTCGAGTGGCTGACGAAGGTCCCGCCACCGCGGCCGGGGACGCGGCGGATGAGCCCTGCGCTCTCCAGCGCGGCCAGCACCTGGCGGAGGGTTCCCCTGCTGACTCCGTAGCGGGCGGCCATGTCTCGCTCGCTTCCGAGACGCGTGCCGGCCTCCAGAGCACCGGAGTCCATCTCCTCGAGGAGGAGTCGACGCAAGCTCTCGACCGCTGACCCCGCTGCAGTCACGTCGCTTCGTGTCCCTTCATGGACGGATGGGGATGGGTGCCCGTGGTGGAGTCCTCAGGGTAGTTGACGAGCTGACACCCGGCAGCGGATTCAGATCTGCTCCATCGCCTCGGCGGACTCCGGCAAGATCTGCCCGCCGTCGACGACGAGCGATTGCCCGGTGATGTACCCGGCTTCTTCGCTGGCGAAGAAGAGCGCTGCATTGCCGATGTCCTCAACCGCTCCGAGGTGCCCGTGGGGGATCGCCTCGGTCATCTGCCGCAGGTACTCCTCACCCATCCCGTCGAGACCCTCCGTGGCGATGTTGCCTGGTTGGATGGCGTTGACTGTGACGCCGGCGGGGGCAAACTCCATCGCTGCTGTCCGCATGAATCCCAGCTGGGCCGACTTGCTGGCGCCGTAGTGGGACCAGCCGGGGAAGCCGGTGATCGGTCCGGTGATGGAGGAGGTGATGATGATTCGCCCCGCACGTGACTTCTTCAGCTCCTCAGCACAGGCCTGAACCGAGTAGACGGTGCCGAAGAAGTTCACGGACATGACCCGCTGGAGCTCGTCGGGGGTCATGGTCGCGAGCTTGGCTGTGGGGAAGATGCCTGCGTTGGAGCAGAGGATGTCGATGCTCCCGTAACGCTCGACGGCCGTCTCAGCCATCGTGCGGCACTGATCCGGGTCGCTGATCTCGACGGAGACGTGCGATACCGATCCGGGCAACTCCTGGAGCGCTGTGATCGTGTCCTGCGCTGCTGTCGTGTCCCGGCTGGCGATGAGCACATTGCAGCCAACTCTGGCAAAGCATGCGGCGATGCCGCGCCCAATGCCGCGACTGCCGCCGGTGACGATGACGGAGCGCCCTTCGAGGGTGGTGAACATGAATGACCTCACTTCGTTGTGTTGCCGTTGTCCTGTGACGCGTGTGCTCAGGTGACGTGTGTGCCGCCTGATGCGATGTACTTCTCGGCGAGGCCTCGGGTGCCGGCGGTGAACTCCGGTCCTTGCTCCTGAACCTCTTGAGCGTGGGCGTGCGATCCCATCCAGGCCACGAGCAGAAGCCGTCGAAGCATGACGAAGGTGGGCAGCATGTCGACCTCGTCCTCGGA
>DXAR01000054.1 GCA_019116945.1 Candidatus Janibacter merdipullorum
CTGCCGGCGAGCGCCTCGAGGATGGCGCCGCCCATCGCGCCGACTCCGTAGATCGCGGTCGTCATCCGTTGCTCCTGTGGTCGTGGGTGGTGGGTGTGGTCATCCCTGCCCGCCGAGGACCGTGACGAGACGGCGCAGACCGGAGGGCCGGCGAGCGAGGTCCTCGAGGTAGTCGAGCCACCGGGGACCATAGGGCACGAGCACGCGCACGCGGTGCCCCGCGTCGGCGGTGCGCATCTGCAGGTCGGGCTGGGCCCCGAGGAAGAACTGGTACTCCAGCCCCTCGGGCCCGCGACCGGACTGGTCGGCGAGCCCGTCCGCGAGGTCGAGGAGCAGCGGCTCGTGGGTCGCTACGACGGTGTGCACCTCGGAGCCGAGCAGGGTTGCGAGACAGCGGGCATAGGCCAGGTCGGCCTCGTGCTCGTCCTGCCAGCTGTCGGCGGCGGGGCTCCCGGTGCCGCCGCGGACGAGCCGCACCCGGGCGCCGGAGGCGGCGAGGCGGACCGCGTCGGCCTCGCTCCGATGGCGACGGGCGACGAGCGAGGTGGTGAGCCGAGGGTGGTCCTTGCGGATGCGCTCGACGAGGTCGAGGACCGTGTCCACGTGCTCGACGGGCCCGGAGCGCAGGGTGACGTCGACCCGGTGCTCGTCACCGATGCTGCAGATCTCACCGAGAGCGGCCTCGGCACGCGCGGCGTCGAGGCCCACGCCGAGGCTCTCGGGGGCGAGGTAGATCTCCGGGTGGTAGTCGCCGCCCGAGGTCACCGGCGCCACCCGCTCGATCGCGGTGACGGCCTCGGCGACGGTGGCGTCCACCCCTTCGCCGTCGACCACCGGCTCGAGGAGGGGGTGCAGGGCCGCCATCCGGTGGGTCCGCCGCAGCCGCTGGGCCTCGGCCACGGCATCGTCCACCCCTTCGCCCGCGACGAAGCGCTCCCGTGCCGTGGCGACGGCCCGGGACCGACCCACTCGCTCCCGGACCCGTGGCGAGTCCAGCGCCTCGTGCGCGCCGCGGCGCAGGTGGTCGACGACGGGTGGGGTCACGCGGTCTCCTCGGGGGTGTGCAGGCAGTAGGCATCGGGGACGACGCGCCAGGTCCTCTCGCGAGCCGGCTCGAGCGCCTCCCCGTCGGCGTTGGCGGCCACCTCGTGGCGGACACCGGTGACGGTCACCGTCGCGGCGCGAAGGGAGATGACGTTGTCGAGCTCGGTGTGCCGCCCGCGGTTGATGTGGGCGGCGTAGCGCAGGCGCTCCAGCGGGACGACGGCCTGGGCGATGACCACCTCTGCCCTGCCGTCCCCGGGGCGGGCGCCCGGGGCGATGGGCGTGCCGCCACCGACGGTCCGCCCGACGGTCACGGCCACCTGGAGGACCCGGTCCTCACCGCTGACGACGACCTCCCCGTCCGCGACGACCCGGAGGCGCCGACCGCGCTGGCCCACACCGGCGGCGACACCGCCGATGACGTAGCCGAGCGCGCCGAGGCGGACCTTGCCGAGGCGCTCCTTCCACGGCTGGGCGATCCGTCCGGCTTCCTCGCCCACCCCGATGTGGACGGCATTGGTCACGACGTGGTCGTCGTCGTCGAGGAGGACCTCGACCGGCCGCGCCGGGCAGTCCACGATGATCCGCGCGGCCTTGACCGGGTCCTTCGGCAGGCCGACCGTCCGGGCGAAGTCGTTGCCCGTCCCCATGGGCACGAGCCCGACCGTCGGCGGGTCCTCCCCCAGGCCACCGGCCCGGCAGAGCGCGGTGGCGAAGGCGTTGAGGGAGCCGTCGCCTCCGGCGATGACGACCTCGCGGTCCTCACGGCCGGACAGCTCCTCGGCGAGCTCGTCGATGGTCGACGTCGTGACGACGCGGACGTCGCCGGCCTCGCGCAGGACGTCGAGGGCCGCGTCGACGCTCCGACGGTCGCTCGTGCCGGCCGAGCTGTTGGCGATGAAGAGGAACCGTCTCACGGTCGCCAGCCTACGACCGCGGCGCGCGGACGGACGTGACCGGCGCCGCTCCCTTCGTCAGTGGGTGCGTCGGCGCAGCGTGAGGCTGCCGAGGGTGAGGGCCAGCCCGATCCACACCCCGATGACGAGCAGGGGCTGACCGAGGTCCGCCAGGGGTTCGGCCTGGCGGGCGACGGTCGTCGCCGCGTCGACGACGTAGGACAGGGGCAGGACGTCGGAGACCAGCTCGAGGGTGCGCGGCAGCTGGTCGCGCGGCACGAGCAGGCCGCAGAGGAGGAACTGCGGCAGGACCGTCGCGGGCATGAGCTGGACGGCCTGGAACTCCGTGGACGCGAAGGCCGAGGCGAGGAGCCCCAGCGTCGTGCCGAGCACCCCGCTCGCGACCACGACGAGGACCAGCCACGCGGCGGAGCCGACGGTCTCGAGACCGAGCAGCCAGACCGACACGGTCGTCGCGACCACTCCCTGCACCACGGCGAGGAGGGCGAAGGCGAGGGCATAGCCGACGACGAGGTCCGCCTTGCCGAGCGGTGTGGTCAGGAGGCGTTCGAGCGTGCCGCTCGTGCGCTCGCGCAGGGTCGCCACGCTCGTGACGACGAACATGACGACGAAGGGGAAGACCGTCACGAGGACGGGACCGACCCGCTCGAAGAGGTCGCCGTCGACGTAGATCCACGCAAGCAGCGCCATGAGGACCACGGGCAGGACGAGGAGGAGCGCGAGGGTGCGGTGGTCGCGGGTGACCTGCCGCAGGACCCGGGCCGCGGTGACGAGGGTGAGCCGGGGGTTCATGCCGCCGCCTCCTCGACGAGCGCCAGGAAGGCGCCCTCGGCGTCGGCCGCTCCGGTGCGTTCGAGGAGGTGGGTCGGGGTGTCGTCGGCGAGGACCTCCCCTTCGCGGAGGAGGACGAGGCGGTCGCACCGTCCGGCCTCGTCCATGACGTGGCTGGAGACGAGGATCGTCACGCCGTCGTCGGCGAGCCCGCGGAAGAGGTCCCACAGGTCGCGGCGGAGGACGGGGTCGAGACCGACGGTGGGCTCGTCGAGGACGAGCAGCTCGGGGTCGCCGACGAGCGCCGCGGCGAGGCTGGCCCGGCTGCGCTGCCCGCCGGAGAGGGCGTCGACGCGGGCGCCGGCATGGGAAGTGAGGTCGACGCGGTCGATGGCCCGCGACGCCGCCCGTCCCGGGGACGCCACCCGGAGCAGCCGGGCGAAGTGCTCGACGTTCTCCCCCACGGTGAGGTCGCCGTAGACGCTGGGCGCCTGGGTGACGTAGCCGACGCGCTGCCGCAGGCGCGGGTGCCCGGCGGGGAGGCCGAGCACCTCGATGTCCCCGCCCTCGACGCGCTGGACGCCGACGACGGCCCGCATCACGGTCGACTTGCCACCGCCGCTCGGGCCGAGCATCCCGACGATCTGACCTGCCGGGACGCTCAGCGCGAGGTCGGGGACGACGAGCCGTCCGCCGCGCGAGATGCGCAGCCCGGTGACCTCGATCGCACAATTCACCATGTGGTGAATTCTGCTCCTCCCGCCCCCTTCGCACAACCCCCTCCCGCACCTCCTCGAGGTCGTGCGGCGCGCTCAGGGCGCGAGGAGGCGCTGGATGTTCGGGGCGAGGAGTGCGACGACCTCCTCGGGGTCGGCCTCGACCATGGTCGGTAGCCGGACGACGTAGCGGAGCATCCCCATGCCGACGAGCTGGGCGCCCGCCGAGGCGACCGCCAGCTCCGAGAACGCCTCACCCCCGGCCGCGCCGGCGGCGAGACGGGTCAGCACCGTGCCGGAGACGAAGTCCCGCAGGGCATCCGCCGCCCCCTCGTGCGCAGCCACCGCACCGACCATCGCCTGGAACCGCGCCCGCCCCTCCGGGGCGTCCCACACCCGGAGGAAGGTCCGGACCACGCGCTCTCCCACCGACTCCGGCGGGCCGGCCACCGCCGCGGCGATCTCGTCGTCGATCCCGGCGGGGACCCCGATGACCTCGGCGAAGAGCCCGACCTTGCCGTCGAAGTAGTGGTGCACGAGCGCCGGGTCCACGCCGGCCTCGCGGGCCACCGCCCGCACGGACGTGCCGTCGAAGCCCTGCGCGGCGAAGAGCCCGCGGGCCGCCTCGACGATGCCCGCCCGCGTGTCACCTCCCCCGGTCCGCCGCCCTCGTGCGGCCATCAGGAGGCCGAGCCGGAGGCGGTGGCGTCACCGACCGGGTCCCCGGCCTGCCCGAGGTGGGTCCGGGCGAAGGCGAGCGACTCCCGCAAGTCGATCTCCCGCTCCCGAGGGCGCCGCCGGGTCCCCACCTCGAGGACGACCGCCCCGCCGAAACCACTCGTGGAGACGTGCTCGAGGACCTCGGCGCACGGCTGGGTCCCGCGCCCGGGGACGAGGTGGTCGTCCTTGAGCGTCGTGAGGTGGCCGTCGGCGAGGTGGATGTGGGCCAGGCGGTCATCGAGGTCTCGCACCATCTGCAGCGCATCGCTGCGGGCGGTCGCCGTGTGCGACAGGTCGATCGTCACGTGGTCGTAGGGCTGGGGCACCGGGTCCCAGTGGGGCAGGTAGGCCTGGACCTGCCGGCCGCGGGCCGCCCACGGGAACATGTTCTCCACTGCGAGGACGATGCCGGAGTCGTGCTCGCGCTCGGCGACTCCGTCGGCGAAGCCCTGCGCGTACTCCTTCTGCCAGCGGAAGGGGGGGTGGAGCACGACGGTCGGCGCCCCCACCTCCCGGGCCAGCTCGATGGAGCCGTCGACCTTGCCCCACGGGTCCGCGCTCATGACCCGCTGGGTGAGCAGGAGGGTCGGGGCGTGGATGGAGACGATGTCGAGCCCGTGGTGGTCGGCGAGCGCCCGGAGGGCGCCGGCGTTCTGGGAGATCGGGTCGGTCCACACCATGACCTCGATCCCGTCGTAGCCGAGCTCCGCCGCGATCTCGAAGGCGGCCGCGGCCCCGGCCGGGTACACGGACGCCGTGGACAGGGCCACGGGAATCCGTCGTGCTGGATCAGCCATGCCGTCGAGCGTAGACCCCGCGCTCGAGCGGGCCCGAGGCGTCACTCAGGACATGAGGTCGAGGTAGCGCAGGAGCACACCCTCGCGCAGCGCCCAGGGGCAGATCGCCAGTTCCTCGACGCCGAGGAGGTCCATGGCGGCCTCGGCGACGATGCCTCCGGCGAGGATCTGGTGGGACCGGGCGGCGGAGACTCCCGGGAGGGAGGTGCGCTCCTTCGCGGTCATCCCGCCGATGCGCGAGATCGTCTCCCGGACGTCCTCGAGGCGCAGCCGCCGGTCGACGTAGGGGCCGTCGTCCCGGGGCGCCGCGCCGGAGATCCGGGCGAGCGAGCGCATCGTCTTGCTCGTGCCGACGACGCTGTCGGGCGTCGCCGCCTTGGCGTACGGACGGATCTCCTTGGCCAAGGTGGCCCGTACCGCCCGACGGGCGGCCTTGATCTCCTTCGCCGTCGGCGGGTTGCCGGGGAGGAGCTCGCGGGTCACCCGACCGGCGCCGAGGAGGAGGGACTTGGCGACGTCCGGCTCCTCGTCGTCGCCGAGGGTCAGCTCCAGCGAGCCCCCACCGATGTCGATGACGAGCAGGTTGCCCGCCGACCACCCGACCCACCGGCGGGCCGCGAGGAAGGTCAGCCGGGCCTCGTCGACGCCCTCGAGGACCTGGAGGTCGACACCGGTCTCGGTGCGGACCCGGGCGATGACCTCGTCCCCGTTGGGGGCCTCGCGGATGGCGCTCGTGGCGAAGGCGAGGATCTCCTCGCAGCCCTGCTCCTCGGCGACCTCGAGGCACTCGCCCACGAAGCGGACGAGATCGGCCGCACCGGACTCGTCGATGGCACCGCCGTCGTCGACGTGCTCGGACAGGCGCAGCAGCATCTTGTGCGAGGTCGCCGGGATGGGCGCCGCACCATGGTGGGCATCGACCACCAGGAGGTGGACGGTGTTCGATCCGATGTCGATGACTCCTAGACGCACGCGCTCACAGTAGACCGCGAAGGGGCCTCCCCGTGGCGGGCCACGCGACGTAGGGTGACGGCCGTGGAGCAGGACAGCGATCATCCCGGCGAGACCGACCTCACGACGAGCCGCACCTGGGTCGAGTTCGACGACCCGGGCGAGGAGGGCCAGCGCTTCCGCTGCGACCTCACGTGGCTGACCTCGTCGTGGACCTGCGTCTTCGGCGACGGGTGCCACGGGATCGACGCGAACCAGCCGGACTTCGGCTGCTGCGTCCTCGGCGCGCACTTCACTGACAAGGACGACATCGCCCGGGTCAAGGCGGTCGCCGACGAGCTCGGCGAGGACGAGTGGCAGCTCCACCCGGGGACCACCCGCCGCTCCGCGTGGACGGAGAAGGAGGACGGTGCCCTCAAGACGAAGGTCGTCGACGGCGCCTGCATCTTCTTCAACCGCCCGGGTTTCCCCGCGGGGGCCGGCTGCGCGCTGCACCAGCACGCCATGCTCGAGGGCGTCGAACCGCACACCGTCAAGCCGGACGTCTGCTGGCAGCTGCCGATCCGGCGCACCTACCGTGAGGTGACCCTGCCCGACGAGAGCAGCTACCTCGAGGTGAGCATCGGCGAGTACGACCGGCGCGGATGGGGGCCGGGCGGGCACCAGCTCGACTGGTACTGCTCCGGCAGCCCCGACGCCCACGTCGCGGCCGACCCCGTCTACATCACCGAGCGCCCGGGGCTCATCGAGCTCATGGGCCAGGAGGGCTACGACGAGCTGGCCCGCCGGTGCGAGGCGCACCTCGCGCTCGTCGCCGCGGCGACCGGGACGAAGGGGGGCGACGGCCGCCCTTCGCCCGCTGGCCGGACCCTCCTGCCCCTCCTCGTGCACCCGGCGACGCTCGCTGCCCGGGGGGAGTGACCGTGTCCCCGGAGAAGGCCCTCGGACGGGTCCGCGACGAGCTGGCCCCGGCCCTCGGCGAGGGCGTGCTCGTCACCGACCCCGACGTCGTCGGCGCCCACTCCCGCGACCAGGCCCTCTGGTGCCCCGACGACGGTGCCCTCGCCCTCGTGCGGGCACGGACCGTCGAGGACGTACAGGCCACGATGCGCTTCGCCTCCCGCCACGGCCTGCCGGTCGTGCCCCAAGGAGCCCGTACGGGACTCTCCGGTGGGGCCAATGCCGTCCCCGGCTGCCTGCTGCTGTCGCTCGAGCGGATGACCCGCGTGCTCGACATCGACGTCGACGAGCGGACCGTCACGGTCGAGCCGGGCATCATCAACCAGGACCTCAAGGACGCCCTCGCCCCGCACGGGCTGTCCTACCCGCCCGACCCGGGCTCGGTGGCGATCTCCTCGATCGGTGGCAATGTCGCGACGAACGCCGGCGGCCTGTGCTGCGTCAAGTACGGCGTGACCCGGGACTACGTGCGCCGGCTGCGGGTGGTCCTCGCCGACGGCACCCTGACGACGGTCGGCACCACGACGACGAAGGGGGTCGCCGGCCTCGACCTGCGCGGCCTCTTCGTCGGGTCGGAGGGCACGCTCGGCATCGTCGTCGAGGTCACCCTCCGCCTCGTGCCAACCCTGCCGGAGCCGCTCACGGCCGTGGCGACCTTCGCCGACGTGCGGGATGCAGCGGCAGCCGTCGCGGACCTCATGTCCTCCGGGGCCCAGCCCTCGCTCGTGGAGTCGATGGACGGCACGACGCTGCGGATGATCAATGCCTACCGGGACGTCGGGCTGGACGAGGACGCCGGTGCGATGCTGCTCGTGCAGTCCGACGGCAGTGGTGACCCGGCGACGGCCCGCGCGGAGGTCGAGGCCTTCTCCGGCTTCGCGGCGGCGCACGACGCGATCGACGTCGTCTTCTCCGAGGACCCGGCCGACAGCGCGGCCCTCGTCGCGGCGCGACGGCTGGCGCAGACCGCCTACGAGCACCACGCGCAGTCCCACGGCGGCGGCCAGCTCCTCGACGACGTCTGCCTGCCACGGCACCGACTCCCGGAGTTCTACGACCGGCTCGACGAGATCGGCGCCGAGACGGGGCTGACCCTCGCGGTCGTCGCCCACGCCGGCGACGGCAACACCCACCCGTCGATCTTCTTCGACGCCGCCGACCCCGAGGACGTCGCCCGGGCCGAGGACGCCTTCGACCGGATCATGGAGGTCGGGCTGGAGCTCGGCGGGACGATCACCGGCGAGCACGGCGTCGGCCATCTCAAGCGGGCGTGGCTCGCCCGCGAGCTCGACGACGGCAACCGCGGCATCCACCGCGCGGTCAAGGCGGCGCTCGACCCGCAGGGGATCCTCAACCCCGGGAAGATGCACGCCGCACTCTGAGGGGCGCTCCCCCTTCGCTCCCACCGGTGCCGTCCCCTTCGCGAACCTGACGGCGTTGCTCTCGCCCGTGCTGCGAAATTTCGGGGGCCGGGTGCGCACGACGCCGTCAGGCGCGGGGACCCGATGGGGTGACCACGTTGTCGTCGCAGGCACGTAGGTTCTGGGGCATGGCGACGAAGAAGGCACCGGCCTACCGGTGCACGGAGTGCGGGTGGACGAGCGTGAAGTGGGTCGGCCGCTGCGGCGAGTGCCAGGCCTGGGGCACGGTCGACGAGATCGGCGGGGCGACGACCCGCACCGCCCCGGCCGCGCGCGTCGAGCGCCCCGCCCTCCCGATCCGGGACGTCGACGCCACGCAGGCGAGCCACCGCAGCTCCGGTGTCCCGGAGTTCGACCGGGTCCTCGGCGGCGGTCTCGTGCCGGGTTCGGTCGTGCTCGTCGCCGGCGAGCCGGGCATCGGCAAGTCGACGCTGCTCCTCGACGTGGCTGCCCGCGTCGGCGAGGCGACACGGGTCCTCTACATCAGTGGTGAGGAGTCCGCGGCCCAGGTCCGCGGTCGCGCCGAGCGCATCGGGGCGGTCACCGACGGCCTCTTCCTCGCGTCCGAGACCGACCTGGCGACCGTGCTCGCGCAGATCGACCAGGTCCGGCCCGACCTCGTCGTCGTCGACTCCGTGCAGACCATCGCCTCGACCGAGATCGACGGTGCCGCAGGCAATGTCGGTCAGGTCCGGGAGGTCGCCGGCTCGCTCATCCAGGCCGCCAAGTCCGCGGGCTTCGCCATGCTCCTCGTCGGCCACGTGACCAAGGACGGGTCCATCGCCGGGCCGCGTGTCCTCGAGCACCTCGTCGACGTCGTCTGCCAGTTCGACGGCGACCGGCACTCCCGCTTGCGCCTCGTGCGCGCGGTGAAGAACCGCTACGGACCCACCGACGAGGTCGGCTGCTTCGACCTCTCCGACGCGGGGATCGTCGGGCTGAGCGACCCGAGCGGGCTCTTCCTCTCGAGTCGGCACATCACCGTCCCGGGCACCTGCGCGACCGTCACCCTCGAGGGCCGCCGCCCGCTCGTCGTCGAGGTGCAGGCGCTCGTCACGCCCTCGCAGATCCCGACCCCCCGCCGGGCCAACGTCGGTCTCGACAGCGGCCGGGTCGCGATGATCATCGCCGTCCTCGACAAGCGCGCCGGAGCGCCCGTCGTCGGGGCGGACACCTATGTCTCCACGGTCGGCGGGGTGAAGATCACCGAGCCCTCGAGCGACCTCGCCGTCGCCGTGGCGATCGCGAGCGCGGTCCTCGACAAGCCCGTCCCCCACGACCTCCTCGCCCTGGGCGAGGTGGGCCTCAGCGGTGAGGTCCGCCCCGCGGTCGGGGTGGCCCGTCGCCTCGCCGAGGCGGCGCGGCTCGGGTTTCGTACGGCCCTCGTACCGAAGGGGGCCATGGCCGACGGCGCTGCGCCGGAGGGGATGACGGTCCACGAGGTCGTCGACATCGCCGCCGCGATCGACCTCGTGGCGACGACACCCGGCACGACCGGCCTGCGATCGGTGTGACGCCCTAGACTCGCCTGCGTGACCGACCCTGACGAGGACCTCTTCCAAGCGACCCTGGCCGCGGTCGCCCCGGGGACGCCCCTGCGCGACGGCCTGGCCCGCATCATGCGCGGCAACACCGGGGCGCTCATCGTCATGGGATATGACCGCCTCGTCGACTCGCTGTGCACCGGCGGCTTCGACGTCAACATCGAGTTCTCCGCGACCCGGCTGCGCGAGCTGGCGAAGATGGACGGCGCGATCATCATCGACTCCGGCGTGACCCGCATCCACAAGGCCGCGGTCCAGCTCGTGCCCGACCCGTCGATCCAGACGATCGAGAGCGGCACCCGTCACCGGACGGCCGAGCGGGTGGCCCTGCAGACCGGGTTCCCGGTCCTCTCTGTAAGCCAGTCGATGCACATCATCGCGCTCTACGTGAACGGCCGCCGGCACGTGCTGCGCACAACCTCCGAGCTGCTGTCGCAGGCCAACCAGGCGATGCAGACCCTCGAGCGCTACACGACCCGCCTCACCGAGGTCACCGGATCCCTGTCGGCGCTGGAGATCGAGGACCTCGTCACCGTGCGGGATGTCGCGATCGTCCTCCAGCGTCTCGAGATGGTCCGACGCATCCACACCGAGATCGCCGAGTACGTCCTCGAGCTCGGCATTGACGGGCGTCTGCTCAGCCTCCAGCTCGACGAGCTCACCGCCGGCCTCGACGACACCCTCCGCGCCGTCATCCTCGACTACCTCGAGCCGGACGGTGCCGTGGGCAGCCACGAGGAGGTCCTGGACCACCTCGGCGCGCTCGATGCCGCGGAGCTGCTCGACCTCGGCCACGTGGCCAAGGCGCTCGGCTTCCCCATCGTCGGCGAGTCCCTCGACGCCCTCGTCAACCCGCGGGGGCTGCGCATCCTCGGCAAGGTGCCGCGCCTCCCCGGCGCGATCGTCGACCGGCTCGTGGACCACTTCGGCTCCCTCCAGCGACTGCTCGCCGCCGGGATCGAGGACCTCATGGCCGTCGAGGGTGTCGGCGAGCTGCGTGCCCGCATGGTCCGTGAGGGCCTCTCCCGCCTCGCCGAGTCCTCCATCCTCGAGCGTTACGTGTAGATGGATCGTTTCTTCGTCTTCGCCCTGGCCGGGATCCTCATCATCGCCGGTGGGTGGTACGGCTGGCTGAGCGTGGACGAAGTCGATGCCACGGTGACGGACGTCGCCGACCGGGTGGGGCCGGACGCCGCGGAGCAGGAGCGCGCCAAGCCCCGCGGCGCGGCGCCCGAGGGCATGCCCACCAACCCGGACATCAGCCTCTCCGTCACGGACACCCCCGTGGGCGAGCCGTGCACGAAGGCCCGCCCCACGGGCGCGGCCGGGATGGACCGGCTCATGGACGCGCTCGACGACGAGCCCCGGCTCCAGGGAGGGGACCACGGCGGGAGCACCCTCCTCGCCGACGGTCGGCGGATGTTCGTCTACGGCGACACCATCCGCGACCCGGCGAGGGTCACCCCCTTCATGGTCCGCAACTCCGTCCTCATCGCCGACGACGGCTGTGTCCAGCCGATGCGGAGCCTCGGGGGTGAGGCCGTCATCCCCGACGACGAGGACAACACCGGTTACTGGCCAATGTCGCTCCGTGCCATCGCCGTCGACGGCGGCACCAAGGTCCAGGTCATCACCAACCGGGTCCGCCAGACGGGCGAGGACCTCCAGTCCTTCACCACCCTCGGGTCCTCGCTGGCGACCTTCGAGGTCCCGACCGGTCGCATGCCCGAGCTCGTCGACCAGGGGCCGCTCTCCCCCGACTTCCAGGACCCACGGGTGCCGACGTGGGGTGCGGCGTTGTGGGACCACGACGGCACGACCTATGTCTTCGGGACCGCGAGCAACGAGACCAAGTCGACGAAGGGCTGGTCCCTCCACGTGGCCCGCACCGACCCCGAGGACCTCGGGGACCAGGACTCGTGGGAGTACTGGGACGGCACCGACTGGTCGGCGGAGGCCCCGTCACCGTCCGCGGCCGAGGACGCCCAGCTCATCCCCGCGGACCACGGCGTCTCGCACGTCCTCTCCGTCTTCGAGCGCGATGGCTCCTGGTACGCGCTGAGCAAGGAGGGCGACTTCACCGGGGACCGGCTGGCGGTGTGGAAGGCGGATGCCGTCACCGGACCGTGGAAGAAGCACATCGTCGACTCGCTGGCGAACAGCTCCGACATGGTGCGCTACACCCCCTTGGCCCACCCCGACTTCACCACCGTCTCCGGCTCGCTCCTCATCTCGTGGAGCGAGTCACCGGTCGACCACGGCATGTACTACACGAACCCGGAGCTCTACCGGCCCGAGTTCGAGGAGATCACCCTCCCGTGAGCCCGACCGATCACGCCCCCGTGGGCGCGAGCCCTCAGCTGCGCTCGGCCGTCCTGCGCTGGTACGACCGACACGGTCGGGACCTGCCGTGGCGGGATCCCGAGTGCACGCCCTGGGGCATCTACCTCTCCGAGGTCATGTCGCAGCAGACGCCGGTCGCCCGGGTCCAGCCGATCTGGGAGCGATGGCTGGAGCGGTGGCCCACCCCGGCCGATCTCGCGGCGGACTCCCCTGGTGAGGCGGTGCGGATGTGGGACCGTCTGGGCTACCCGCGGCGTGCGCTGCGCCTCCATGCCTCCGCCGTGGCCATGGTCGAGCGGCACGATGGTGAGGTGCCCCGGGACCACGACGACCTGCTCGCCCTCCCCGGCGTCGGGGCGTACACGGCCGCGGCCGTGGCCTCCTTCGCCTTCGGCGACCCGCGGACCGTCGTCGACACCAATGTCCGGAGGGTGCTCGCCCGCGCCGTCTCCGGCGACGAGCACGCCGCACCGGCCCTGACTGTGGCGGAGTCCCGGCTCGCCGCGCGATCGATGCCCGAGGACGTCACCGAGGCGAATGCCTGGAATGCCGCGGTGATGGAGCTCGGGGCGCTCGTGTGCACGGCTCGCTCCCCGCGGTGCACGGACTGCCCGGTCCTCGACCGGTGCGCGTGGCAGCTCGCCGGGCGTCCGGAGCACGTCGGGCCGGCGCGACGCGGCCAGGCGTGGCACGGGACGGACCGGCAGGTGCGGGGTCGCATCGTGCAGCGGTTGCGCGAGAGTGCCGATCCGATCGACCGCGCGTCGCTCGCGTCGGTCTGGCCGGAGGACGAGGCGAAGGTCGACCGCTGCCTCGCGGGACTCGTCGAGGACGGGCTCGTCGAGCCCCTCGCCGGAGATCGCTACGCCCTGCCGTCCTGAGGGCCGAGCTGCTTGAGCATCCGGGAGTTGCCGAGGGTGTTGGGCTTGACCCTCTCGAGGTCGAGGAACTCCGCGACGCCCTCGTCGTAGGAGTGGAGGAGCTCGACGTAGACCTCGGGGTCGACGGCCTGCCCGTCGATCTCCACGAAGCCGTGCCGGGTGAAGAAGTCGGTCTCGAAGGTGAGGCAGAAGAGCCGCTGCACGCCCAGCTCCACCGCGTCCGTGGTCAGGGTGCGCAGGAGGGTCCCGCCGACCCCCTTCCCCAGGTGGGCATCGGCGACGGCGAGGGTGCGGATCTCCGCGACGTCCTCCCACATGACGTGGAGGGCGCCGCAGCCGACGACGACACCGTCGATCTCGGCGATGCGGAACTCCTGGAGGCCCTCGAAGTAGGCGACGGTGTCCTTGCTCACGAGGACCCGGCGCTCGGCCAGGGGCGCCACGAGGTCACGGATGGCCCAGACGTCCTTGGTCCGCGCCCGGCGGATGGTCACACTCACCCGGACAAACCTACGCCCCCGCCACGAGGACGGGGGCGTAGGTGCCGGCGAAGGGAGGTCAGCGGACCTTGTACTTCGGCTGCGACTGGACGTTGAGCTCATCCATGATGATCCGGTCCGCCCGCTTGGTCGCCTTGTCCCTGAACTTCAGCACGTCGAAGCCGCGCACGAGGTCCGAGGAGAAGAGGTGACCGTTGTAGTAGTAGGTCGACCAGGTGCCACCGGTCCCGAGGCTCTCCGGCAGCGGACCCCGCTCGAAGTAGCCGAGCTCCTTCGGGTTCTCGGAGTCGGTGAAGTCCCAGACGCTGACCCCGCACTGGTACCAGGACTGGACCATGATGTCGCGATTGGCGACCGGGATGATCGACCCGTTGTGCGCCACGCAGTTCTCGGAGGCGTGCTGGTGCCGGGGGATCTTGTAGTATGACTTGAAGGTGAGCTTCCCGAGCTTCGAAAGGTCGTAGATCGCGTTGGCCCCGCGCTCGGGCCCGGTCTCGGCGTCGCACGTGGCCGCGCCACCGCCACCGAGCTCGTCGGTGAAGACGACCTTGGAGGCATCCGCGTTGAAGGTGGCCGAGTGCCAGAAGGCAAAGTTCTCGTTGTCCTGCACCCGCTCGATGACCCGCGGCTGCTCCGGGTCCTCGATGTCCATGATGATGCCGTCACCCATGCACGCACCGGCCGCGAGGTTCTTGTGCGGCAGCGCGGTGATGTCGTGGCAGCCCGTCGTCGCGGAGCGGTCGGCGATCGGGGTCGGGCCCTCGCCACCGGGGTTGCCGCCGTCCGGGAAGAGGTTGGGGGTCGCGATGACCTTCGAGCTCGTCGGCGTCTCGGTGTCCACCTTGACGATGGAGACGAGGTCGTGCGGCGTCTGGCAGTCCGGGTACTCGTCACGCGGCGAGTAGCTCGACACGTAGAGGTAGTCGTTGCCCTTCCTCGCACCCTTGCCCGGGACGAGCGTGTGGGTGTGCGAGCCGCAGGCGGTCTCGACGGACTTCACGTACTCCGGGTTCTCCAGGTCGGAGATGTCGAAGATCTTGATGCCCTCCCAGCTGGCCTTCTCGGTGGCGGGCTGCGACTCCGATTCGCACGAGTCGTCGCTGCGCGAGGAGTCGGTCGAGAGGTAAAGCAGGTCGCCCGAGACGCTGATGTCGTTCTGGCTGCCGGGGCAGCTGACCTGGACGATGGTCTTCGGCTTCTTCGGGTTGCGGACGTCGATGATCGAGAAGCCGTCGTAGTTGCCGACGAAGGCCTTGTCGTCCTGGAAGGCGAGGTCCGTGCCGACGCCCTCGGCCAGCACCCCGGACGGCGCGATGTTCGCCAGGTGCTTGACGTTGGCGCTCCGGCCGATCTCGTCGGTCTTGAGGTCGGTCCCGGAGACCCCGACCCGATCGTCGGGTCCCTTCGCGGTGGCGGTGGCGGTCCCGAGTCCGGAGATGACGAGGGCCGCGGCCGCGATGACGGCCATGGTGGGTCTGCGCATGATTCCTCCCGCGTGGTGGCGTCTGCCGGCGCGGGGTGGGCGTCAGCAGGGTGCGCACCAGAATCCTCCGATCCACCTGCACATCGCCCCCGGATTGCGTTCGGCTTTCTTCCGGGTTTGGTCAGGATCGCCGGGCGGACCCTCCCTGCGCCGCTCGGCCGTTAGCGTCGTCCCGGTGAGACGTCATCGCGCCCTGTCCGCTGCCGCGCTCGTCGCCGGGCTCGTGCTGGGGCTCGGCGCGTGCTCCGGGGAGGACACGGAGCCGACGTCCACGGCGACCTCACCGGATGCGCCCGTCCTGCAACCGGGTGAGCCCGGTGAGCCGAACACCTCGCTCAGCGGCACCTCCGCCGTGGCCAGTCCCAGCGCGAGCCACAACTCGGCCGACGTGGACTTCCTCCAGGACATGATCACCCACCATGCTCAGGCGGTCGTCATGGGCGACCTGGTGAAGGACGAGCTCACGGATCCGAAGGTCACGGCGATCGCCGAGCGGATCAGCGCGGAGCAGAAGCCCGAGATGCGGGGCATGGCCCGGACGCTCAAGTCCTGGAAGGAGAAGGTCCCGCCGCAGGCGGAGAACCCGAACTTCGGTGTGCGCGACGGGCATTCGTCGCACTCCGGGATGCCTGGGATGGCGACGACGCGCCAGTTGGACGAGCTCGGCGATGCGAAGGGCGAGGACGCCGACCGGCTCTACCTCGACCTCATGATCAAGCACCACCAGGGGGCCGTGACGATGTGCGAGACCCTGGGCCGCCACGGGTCCGACGAGCGGACCGGCGAGCTTGGCGACGACATCTCGGTGACCCAGACCAAGCAGATCGAGCAGATGAAGGCCATGCGCAAGCGCCTGTGACCGGCGGGGTCACAGGCGCTTGCGTGGACGGCCGAAGGGCGGCTCAGCTCGCCTTCGTCAGGTGGGCGACGACCTTGGGCAGAGACTCGTCGAGAGCCGGCCCCCACGTCGCCATGTTGTGCCCGCCGTTCGCGTAGACCTTGTAGGTCCGCTCGATCCCTGCCGAGCGAAGCTGGTTGGCGAAGTACAGGGTCTGCGGTGCGACGACGTCCTCGTTGTAGTCGAAGGTGAACCCGTTGACCGGGTTGATGTCCCCGAGCCCGGTGTAGAGGTTCATCTGCATCCCGCGGTACTTCTCGACGTTCGACTGGGGGTCATGCTCCCGCCGCAGGGCCATGTTGCTGTTGGGCATGCCGAGCAGGGCACCTGGGTTGAGGCCATCAACGACGGCGGGGGCGGCCGCCATGTACGCCTGCAGCGGCCAGAAGAGGGTGTCCGAGGGAGCGGAGATCGCCGTGATCGAGGCCCATGTGTCCGGGAAGCGAGCACCGTACTTCAGCGCCCCGTAGCCCCCCATGGAGATACCCAACGCCGCGCGGGCAGCACGGGTGGGGATGGTCCTTAGGTTGCTGTCGATCCACGGCAGGAGCTGCTTGATCTGGAAGCTCTCCCAGTTGCGCACGGCGCCGCTGGAGAACCGGGCATCGATGTAGAAGGAGCCGTGCCCACCGTCGGGCATGACGACGATGGCGTCGAGGTCGGCGGTGCGCTCCACGATGCCGAACCCCTTGTGGAAGTCCGTGAAGTCGTTCGAGCTGCCGCCACCGTGGAGGGCGTAGATCACGGGGTAGCGCTTGCCGGGGTTGGCGTCGTAGCCCTTGGGCAGGAGGACGTTGACCCCGGGGCCTCCCCCACCCCATCGCTCGACGTGCTGTGTCGAGAAGCGCAGGTAGACCAGGCGGCTCTCCCAGTCCCACCGCTTGGCGTCGAGGACGGTCAGGCCGTGTCCGTCGGTGAAGGTCAGTCCCCCGGTGGTGATGGTCTTGGCCGAGGCCGCCGGGGCCGTGGCCAGACCGAGGCCCGCCAGGGTAGCCGAGGTGAGCCCCGCGCCGACGACGGCACGACGCGAGGGAGCGAACGTGGATGTATTGCGTGCGGTGTCCATGCATCCACCGTGGCCCAGGTGCCATCACCCTGCATCTGGTGCAGGGTTCAACGACGGTTGACGGCCGCGGACGGCCTCGCTACCTTTATTCAACCGATTGGTTGACAAGGAGCGCCATGGGCACGACGCAGGACCCCCTGTCGAAGGCTTTCGCCGCCCTCGCCGACCCCATCAGGCGGGACATCATCGCCCGCCTCACCATCGGGGACGCCACCGTCTCCGACCTCGCCGCCCCCTACGACGTCAGCCTCCAGGCCGTGAGCAAGCACCTCAAGGTCCTCGAGGACGCCGGGCTCGTCACCCGGAGCAGGGATGCACAACGTCGTCCGGTCCACCTCGAGAGCGAGGTGCTGGGTTCGATGACCACGTGGATCGAGCGACACCAACGACAGGCCGAGCACCGCATGGCCCGCCTCGAAGAGGTCCTCGGGGACCTCCCTTCGCCACCGCAGGACACCACCACAGGAGCAGACCGATGAGCACCGCAACCACCCACCTCACGACGGCCTCCATCGAGGCCGACCCCGAGGTCCCCGTCGTGCGGATCACGCGCGACTTCCGGGCCACACCCGCCCAGCTCTTCGCCGCGCACACCGACCCCGACCTCTATGCCCGCTGGGTCGGCCCCCACGAGCTGTCGACCCGCATCGACCACTGGGACGCGCGGACCGGTGGCAGCTACCGCTTCACCAACCTCGTGCGCGAAGGGAGCGAACGCCGCCTCGAGGGCGGCGAGGAGGAGTTCCACTTCTTCGGCAGCTTCCACGAGGTCCGGCCGGACCGCATCGTGCAGACCTTCACCTACGAGGGATTCCCCGACGGCGTCTCCCTCGAGACAATGACCTTCGAGGAGCTCGGTGACGGGTGGACCCGGATGCACGGGCACTCGCTGCTGCCCTCCTTCGAGGCCCGGGAGCAGATGCTCGCCTCCGGCATGGAGATCGGCATCAACGAGGGCTACGCGTCGTTGGACGCGATGTTCGAGGCCGGGGAGGTCGCATGACCTCGCTGACCGAGATGTCCGTCGTCGACCGCTACCGCAGCGCCGCGGCCACCTTCACCGAGAGGGTCCGCGGCACGAAGGACTGGGACGCCCCCTCCCCCGTCGCGGAGTGGCGGGCCCGCGACGTCGTGGGGCACCTCGCGACGTGGCTGCCGGCGCTCGTCTCCTCCGGCAGTCCGGTGCAGTTTGACCCCGTCCCCTCCGCGGAGGACGACCCCGTCGCCGCCTGGGCGGAGACCGACGCTCAGGTGAGGGCGCTGCTCGAGGACCCGGCGAGCGAGGGGGTCACCTTCTCGCACGAGCACATCGGCGAGCTGCCGCTGCCGGCGATGCTCGACCAGTACTTCACGACGGACGTCATCTTCCACACCTGGGACCTGGCCCGGGCGACCGGGCAGGACGACCGGCTGGACGAGGACTTCATCGCGGGGGCGCTCGAGGGCATGACGGCCCAAGCGGAGATGATCCGCGCCTCCGGCCAGTTCGGGGAGCAGCAGCCCGTCCCCGAGGACGCGACCACCCAGGAGCGCTTCCTCGCCTTCATCGGGCGCGACCCCCGCTGGACCCCGGACCGCTGAACGCCCGCCCTGTCGTACCGCCGGCCAGCACGACGAAGGGGGCGCGACCACCTCGCGGTGGTCGCGCCCCCTTCGCTCTGCTCGGCCGGACCGCCGTCAGTCGCTGGAGCCGCCGTCGCCGGCCTCGATGAGCGGGACGTCGAGCTCGCCGACATTCGGCGCGCCGGTGAAGGTGAAGACCGCGTCCTTGCCCTCGCCCTCGACGTCCACGGCGACGATCTCGCCGGCGGAGAGCTCGCCGAAGAGGATCTTCTCCGAGAGCACGTCCTCGATCTCGCGCTGGATGGTCCGCTTGAGCGGGCGCGCACCGAGCACGGGGTCGTAGCCGCGCTTCGCGAGCAGCTGCTTGGCCGCGGGCGTGAGCTCCATGCCCATGTCCTTGTCCTTGAGCCGCTGGTCGAGCTTGGCGACCTCGAGGTCGACGATCTGGACGAGCTCGTCCTGGCTCAGCTGCGGGAAGACGATGGTGTCGTCGACACGGTTGAGGAACTCCGGACGGAAGTGGTTCCTCAGCTCGTCGATGACCTTGCCCTTCATCCGCTCGTAGTCCGTGCGGTCGTCCTTGTTCGCGACGAAGCCCATCGCGCCCTTGGAGATGTCCCGCGTGCCGAGGTTGGTCGTCATGATGATGACGGTGTTCTTGAAGTCGACCATCCGACCCTGGGAGTCGGTGAGACGGCCGTCCTCGAGCACCTGCAGCAGCGAGTTGAAGATCTCCGGGTGCGCCTTCTCCACCTCGTCGAAGAGCACGACCGAGAAGGGCTTGCGACGCACCTTCTCCGTGAGCTGGCCACCCTCGTCGTACCCGACGTAGCCAGGGGGCGAGCCGAAGAGGCGGCTGACCGTGTGCTTCTCCGAGTACTCGGACATGTCGAGCGTGATGAGGCTGTCCTCGTCACCGAAGAGGAACTCCGACAGCGCCTTGGCCAGCTCGGTCTTACCGACACCGGTCGGACCGGCGAAGATGAACGAGCCGCCGGGACGACGCGGGTCCTTGAGCCCGGCACGCGTGCGCCGGATGGCCTGCGAGAGCGCCTTGATCGCGTCGTCGTTGCCGACGACCCGCTTGTGCAGCTCCTGCTCCATGTTGAGCAGCCGGGTGGACTCCTCCTCCGAGAGCTTGAAGACGGGGATCCCGGTCGAGGCAGCGAGCACCTCGGCGATGAGCTCCTCGTCGACCTCGGCCACGACATCCATGTCGCCGGCCTTCCACTCCTCCTCGCGCTTCGCCTTCTCCGCGAGGAGGTTCTTCTCGTCGTCGCGGAGGCTGGCGGCCTTCTCGAAGTCCTGGCCGTCGATGGCCGACTCCTTCTCGAGGCGCACCTTGGCGATGCGCTCGTCGTAGGCCTTGAGCTCCGGCGGCGCCGTCATCCGGCGGATGCGCAGGCGCGCGCCCGCCTCGTCGATGAGGTCGATCGCCTTGTCCGGGAGGAAGCGGTCGTTGATGTAGCGGTCGGCCATGGTCACCGCGGCGACGACGGCCGGGTCGGTGATCGTCACCTTGTGGTGCGCCTCGTAGCGGTCCCGCAGGCCCTTGAGCATCTCGATCGCGTGTGCGAGCGAGGGCTCGGCGACCTGGATCGGCTGGAAGCGACGCTCCAGCGCGGA
>DXAR01000055.1 GCA_019116945.1 Candidatus Janibacter merdipullorum
CGGGTCATGCGCACGACCTTCGACGTCAGCGATCCGGCCACCGACGCCTACGACCTGCTCACGAGCATCGTCGTCCCCCGGCCCATCGCCTGGATCACGACCGTCGGTGTCGACGGTGTCGGCAACCTCGCACCCCACTCCTTCTTCAACGTCGCCTGCCAGAAGCCACCGATGGTCAGCTTCACCTCCGTCGGGCGCAAGGACACCCTGCGCAACGTCCTCGCCACGGAGTACTTCGTCGTCAATCTCGTGACCGAGGACCTCGCCGAGGTCGCCAACGCGAGCAGCGCCCCCTTCGACCCGGGCGTGGACGAGGCCACGCACGTCGGCGTCCGACTGGAGCCGAGCGAGGTCGTGCCCGTCCCCCGGGTCGCCGACTCCCCCACGTCGATCGAGTGCCGGCTGCACTCGAACCTCAAGCTCGGCAACAGCCACCTGGTCATCGGCGAGGTCAAGGCGATCACCGTGCGCAGCGATGCACTCGAGGACGGGCGCCCGACGATGGAGGCGCTCCTCCCCGTCTCCCGGCTGGGACGCGACGAGTGGGGGCACTCCCCCGAGGTCTTCCGACTCGAGCGGCCGCGGCGGGCCTGACGAGGAGGCGCCTACCCCCGCACCGACCCCACGCGGGCGCGCTGATCAGCGCGATCCAGCACGACCCCGAGCACGGCGATCAGATCTTGGGCCGAGTTGTCTCCGGCCCTGCGGCATCGCCAGGCGACGTGCCGGTCCGGCCGCACCAGCACTGCCCCCGAATGTGTGACCTGGCGGCGGTCGCCCCATTCGCCGTACGGATCCCTGATCCCCGTCGATGACCCGATCACCCGGACGGCGATGTCGACGCCACATGCCTGGGACGCGCGCTCTGCCGCGTCCCGCCACGCGTTACCATCCAGGCCGACCAGCAGCGCAAACTGCAGACCATCGACCAGGTCGATGCTCGACACGGGGAGGCCATCGCGCTCCAACCGCGCATGCGGAACCCGGTTGCCCGGTCGAGTCGTGGGCTTGTACTCGAGGATGGGTTGACGAGCAGGGACGCGGTCCGCGGCCTCGGTCTGCACGAGGGCACCCCTCTCATAGGCGTACCCGAGCTCCAGTCCAACGGCGTTGAACTGGAGATGTGCGAGCCCAAGGGCCCTCATCCAGTGCCGCGCGCCTGGCATCGCCAACCGGTGAAGGATCGTCCAGCTCGGCGAGCACGGCCCACCCTTCCGCCTCGGACTGACCCTCCACCAATCCCAAGGCGTCGGCGATCTCGAGTGACTCGATGAGGCTGCTCACGGCTCGCTCCACTCCGGCACCGTCGACCGGCCGACGCTCCGTGTCATACGTCTCCAACAGCTGGGGGCCAGCCACCCCTCGGTCGACCAGAGCGATCTTCCAGGCCAGGTTGTAGGAATCCGCAACCGACATGTTCAGACCCAGACCGCTGCTGGGAGGGTGACGATGGATCGCGTCCCCAACGCAGAAGATGCCTCCCGCGGAGAACGTCTTCGCCAGTTGCCTGTTGACCGTCCAGCCGGAGATCCCCCTTGATCTCGACCTCGTCCACCGCTTCGCCGACCACCGCTTCGATGTAACCGCGAGCCTCCTCCACCGTCATGTCGGCGAGATCCTCGACATCGGGGTCGTAGTAGCAGATGAGCACGAACTCGTCGAAGGGGTGCTGGCAGACCAAGGTCCCGAGGCGCTGCGGCGGCAGCGGCCCCCGGATGGAGGTTGAAGGTGAGGATGCCCGGTCGTCGGGCGAGATACTTGCTGAGGTCGGCCGTGAACCAGATGTTGGCCGCGTGGAAGAGGCCAGTCTCGCCTTCCACCGCCAGCCCGGCCGATTCGAGGACCCGGGAGCGCCCTCCGCCCGCACCGACGATGAACCGTGAACGGATCGTGTACGTCTGGTCTGTCGTCAGGTCGTACACGGTGCTCACGTAGCCATCGCCGTCCCTGCGCGTCCCGACCCATCTCTGCTGGAAATGCACCTCCGAGCCGTGCCTGCGCAGCGCCGCGACCAGCATGGGCTCGAACTCGGTCTGGGGGCAGCTGACCACCTCTCAGGGACTGGCCCGCGCATACTGCACCCACGGTCGGGCCCGCGCCCATAGGCCTCGAGGCGGGCCACCTCCGGCCGATTGAGCGTCGTGACGTAGAGGTTGTTGGCGATGAGCTCGTTCGGCGCGGAGATCCGCAGCAGGTCGTCCTCGACCCCGAGGTGCCGCATGATCTCGGTCGTGCGTTGATTGACGATGTGCGCCCGTGGCATGTGCGCGGTGCCGGCGTACTGCTCCACGAGATGATGCGCCACGCCGTACTGCGCGAGCGCCAGGGCCATCGTGAGCCCTGCAGGCCCAGCGCCGACCACGAGAACGGTCGTCTCAATCTCCTGGTACTCCATCGGGTGGCTCCTTGGGACGACTTCTTCAGCCTGCCGAGCGCGCACCGAGGGGACGTCCACGTGCCCTCGAGATCGCACCAGGTGGGCGGCCTACGGACGAACGGGCAGGTTCGGGCCTCACATCGCCCCCTCCAACCGTCGGATGCCGGACACGACCTGCGTCGTTGCGGACGACCGGTGCGTGTCCGTGGGCTCGCTGACGGGAGTGAGGATCCCCGCGAAGTACCTCTCCAGTTCCTCCCGTGCCGTCAACGGCAGGACGGTCCCGACGTACTGGTCCGGCCGCACGACGACGAGCGCCCCGGTCGACCGGTTGACCCCACGCGTGTCGAAGATGTCGCCATCAGGGTGTCGAGGGTCTGCAGCGAACACCTTCTCGTAGTCCGTGAGCCCCAGGGCCCCGCACGTCGGGCGTAGCGCTCGCGGTGTCCGCTCGAAGGGCACCTCCCGGTGGCCCTGCTGGTAAATCCCCCGGACGTCGAAGAGCTCCTCGACCTTGCCACCCTCGGGCACATAGCGACGCAACGGCGAGTCGGGCGAGTCCACGAGGTAGTCGCACAACCCGGCCAGTGCGGAGTCGGTGAGCGAGGCATCGGCACTGTCCGCGAACGCGTACAGGCGCCAGGCTCCGTCGGCCTGCGCGACGTGCCCCAGCTGCATGGGCTTGGCGTCGGCGACCCGGATCACGGGAGCCGAGTGGAATCGCTCGCCCACGGGGAAGCCCGTCGCCAGCTCCTGGTGTGCATCGGAGGCGGTGAGCCGAGAAGGGGTGTAGTGCGTGGCCAGCCCTGCCGTGAACTTGCCCTGCTCTCCGAAGAGCTCCTGGAAACGGACGGGGTCGGTGTCGAGCACCCTGTTCCACTCCTCGTCGAAGTCGATGAGGTCCTGGGCGATCTGCTGGCGCTCCGCCGAGTACGTCCGCAACAACGACGGCTCGGAGTGGCCACGCAGAACGGCCGCGAGCTTCCACCCGAGGTTGAAGCCGTCCTGCATCGAGACGTTCATCCCCTGGCCGGCCTTCGCCGAGTGCGTGTGACAGGCGTCTCCGGCGATGAAGATGTGCGGGATCGCCTCACTCGGGGCATCGGGGTCGAGGTCGTCGAATCGCTCGGTCAGGCGCTGCCCGACCTCGTACACGGACGTCCAGGCGTACTCCCTCACATCCAGCCGGTAGGGCGAGAGCACCCTGTTGACCGCCTCGACCATCTGCTCGCGGCTGATATCCCGGGGGGATGCCAGATCACACGTGGCCGCGTCCTCCAGCTCGATGTAGATGCGCACCAAGTGGCCCCCCTCGCGGGGGATGATGAGGATGTGACCGTGCTCCGACGCGACAAAGGTCTTCAGGCGGATGTCAGGGAAATCCGTGACGGCGAGGACGTCGAGGACGCCCCAGGCCGTGTTGGTGCGATCACCGTGCATCTGTGCGCCGATCGACCGGCGGACGTTGCTGCGGGCGCCGTCGCAACCGACCACGTACTTGGCCGACACGCGGACGGTCTCGTCGCCCTGGCGCAGGACCACCTTCACGGGATACTCATCGCCCGGCTCGATGGTCTGGTCGACGAACTCCACCCCGTAGTCCGGGGCCAGTCGGGTCGGCGACTTCGACATGACCTCGAGCAGCATCTCGAGCAGTCTCGCCTGGTTGACGATGACCTCGTGGTACTCGGAGAGGCCCTCCTCGGTGTCCCGGACCCTGTCGGTGCGCACGATGCTGCTGGTGTCGGTGGGGTCCGGGCTCCAGAAGGCGGTCTCGCTCGTCCAGTACGACTCACGCAGCAACCGCTCGCTGAGTCCGAAGGCATCGAGCATCTCCATGCTGCGGCAGGCCAGCCCGTCGGCCTGGCCCAGGGTCAGTGGACCATCCCTGCGCTCGACCACCCGGGTGGTGATCTCCGGGAAGCGGCTCAGCTGTGCGGCGAGCACCAGCCCGGCGGGACCGGTACCCACGACAAGCACATCCACGGCATCACCATCGTTGAGCTGCGCTCGCTCTTCGTAGCCGGGGGCGGCCGGGACGGCCTCAGGGTCCCCCATGCGGAATCCGTCGTGATGGAACTGCATTGTTCCCTCCTGTGTCTGTGCTGGGTCACGTGGTGGTACGGGTCGGGACATGTCCCGGTCCGGTGCTGAGGTTTCGAGATGGTTGTTGGGGAGGGACGCCGGGATGGCCGGCGGCAGGACGTCAGCCGATCGCTTCCTGCGGTGCGGCGACCGGCTGGCCGAGGAGGGCGCCCGCGTCCGGGACGACCGGCTCCAGGCCGAGCTCGCGCAGGATCTTCCACACCGTGGCCGACGCCGCGCTCACCACGGGGATGGGCGAGTACCGCTGGACCTCGGCGAGCGCCCGCAGCGACGGCATCTGCACGCAGGCGCTGATGACGAGGGCGTCGGCCTCCGACGTGTCGACCTCGCCCGCGAGTCGGATGAGCTCGTCCTGGTCGAGCTCGCCCACCTTCAGGTTGTCCGGCTCCTCCCGGCTGAGGGAGTCGACGACCTCGATGCCCTCGTGCTCGATGTAGCCGCAGACGGTGGCCGTCAGGGGCTTCATGTACGGGGTGAGCACCGCGACCTTGCGTGCTCCCAGGTGACCGAGCGCTTCCACCAGGGCGCCGGCCGAGGACACGACCGGGAGATCGCTCCCGCTCTCCCGTGCGGCCACGGCGACCAGCCGCTCCTCCGACGCGCGGTGGTATCCGTGTCCCTGCGACATGATCGCGACGAGGCAGGCGTAGCCCATGACGTCGACGCGGGCGTCAGCCAGCTCGGCGGTCGCCCGCTCGGCGTCGGCGTCCATCTTCTTCAGCTCCTCGGCGGTCACCTGCTGCATGCGCATGCGCGCGGAGTGGAAGGTGAATCGCTCGGGCGCGACGCTCTCGCGAGCCCGCAGCATCGCGGGGATCTCTGTCTCCATCGTCACGTTGCTGCTGGGGACGATGAGGCCGACACGGATGGGGGAATGCATGGTGTGCTCCTGGTGTGTGCTGTCAGTGCTCCTGCCCCGGACCGAACCGGGGCACGAGGTTGGAGGTCTCCGACAAGGCGATGTCGTAGTAGTCGCGTCGCCAGTAGATGTCGTGGCGACCGTCCTCGCGTTCCACGAGATCGATGTCGAGCCCGTCGCAGGCGACGAGGAGAGAGTCGAGGCGATACTTCGGGTCGACCTCGTGGATCATCCCGAGAGCGGCATCGAGGAGGTGGTACTCCATCATCCGAGCGGCCGCTCGCCCTTCCCTCTGCATGACCGCCTGGAGGAAGGCGCGGTCGACATCGGTGAAGTCGCTGAGCGCCATGGGCCGGGCGAAGTACAGCCGCTGGTGGCGCTGGATGAGCAGCATCTGCGCGTTGACCATCTGGGACGCCACCTTGGGGTAGCGGCCGGTGATGATCTCGTGGAAGGCGAAATGAGCGTCCTGGAAGTCGCGCGTACCGAGCTGGACGTCCTCCATGACCTCGAGACGTCGTCGCATGTCCTCCAGCGCGTCGTCCTCGATGGCCTGGACGATGGCCCGCACCATCGGCGGCTCGACCATCAACCGCAGGGCGTAGGCGTCCTCGACCTGGTGCAGCGGTGCCGGAGCCACCGACATCCCCCGGTTGGCCTGGGTGACGACGAGTCCCTCCGCCTCGAGCTTGTGCAGTGCCTCGCGCAGTGGCGTCCGCGACACCTGCAGCTGGCGAGCCACGTCGGCCTGGCTCAGCCGCAGACCGGGCGCCAACGTGCCCGAGAAGATCTGCTCCCGCAGGGTGTCGGCCACCTGCTCGACGACATTGCCCGACCGACCATTGGCCTCGGGCGACACCCGCTCAGACATCGCTGCCGTCCTTGACGTCCAAGCCACGGGGGCCCGGCCCGAGTTCGGCGTGGATCCGGTGATCGATCATGTCGTGGCGCTCCCTGCGATGGTGGATCGGTGGATCTTCGAACCGTACGCGTCAGGGCGCACGCCCCGCAGGACCGGCAACCTGTCCCTGACCGCGCCCACCTTCTCGAGATCCAGCTCGAGCACCTTCGTGGCGAAAGGCTCCTCGCCCAGGTCGGCGAGGACCTCGCCCCACGGCCCGACCGCGAGGGCGTGTCCCCAAGTTTCGAAGGCGTCCGGCTCGTCCCCGTCACCGTGCACGGTCGCGCTGGCCACGACATAGGCTCCGGACTCGATGGCTCGCGAGCGCAGGAGCACCTCCCAATGAGCGTCGCCCGTGATCCGGGTGAAGGCAGCGGGCACGAGGATCACCTCGGCCCCGCCCAGGGCAAGGGCGCGGTATAGCTCGGGGAAGCGGACGTCATAGCAGATCGTCAGGCCGACGGCGACGCCGTCGACGTCGACGATCACCGGGTGGGCGCCGCCCTGCTCGACCGAGCTGGCCTCGAAGGACTGGCCACCGATGCGCGCATCGAAGAGGTGGATCTTGTCGTAGCGACCGGCCAGGTGTCCCGATCGGTCGTAGACGAGGGCCGAGTTGAAGGTCCCTGCATCCGTGCGGTTCTTCAGCCCGCCGACGACGACCACGACCTCGTTGTCACGAGCCGCCTCGGCGATGCGGTCGAGGTGAGGGTCGCCCCCTTCGCTGAAGGCTGCCTCCCGCATCTCGGCGTTGCTGCCGAGCATCAGTCCGTTCTCCGGGAGGACGACGAGCTGGGCCTCCTCGGCCGCGCAGCCACGGATGGCCGCGAGGGCATGCTCGACGTTGGCCTCCACGTCGCGTGTCGCGTGCCACTGGGTCAGGCCGACCCGTAGGCTCCTCGCGCCCGTCATGACTCCTCCTCGATCTGCATCCGTACGACGGTCCAGCCGCCACCGGAGGCCTCCATGGGCTCGTAGGTGTAGACCTCACCGCGGACACCCGGTCCGACGAGCCCGAGCATGATCAGCCAGTTCGGGAACTCGTACTGCCCGTGGTCCAGCAGCGGGTACGGCTCGAGGTTGGCGATGTCGTTGCCCCGCCCCGCACGGAGCATCTCGAGCAGGTAGGTGTCGAACTCGACGTCCACGCCGCCGAACTTCCCCGGGTCGAGCCAGTGGCTCAGTCCTCCGGTGGCCAGCATCGCCACGCGCAGCCCGGAGCGTTCGACCGCGGCCCGCATCGCCGCGCCGAAGGCGCGGGCGCCGAAGGGCGAGAAGCTGCGGTGCGGCTGCGTGATGATCGGCACGACCGGGACGTCGGGTCGCGGCAGCATGAGACGAAGGGGGACGATCAGCCCGTGGTCGAGGTCGATGCGCGGCGCCTCCTCCACCTCCAGGTCGGCCTCGCGCACGGCCGCCACGATGTGCTCGGCCATCTGCGGGCTCCCGGTGAGCTCGAGGTCGAGGTCGGGACGCTTGAAGAACTCCATCGAGCCGCCGTGCGACCCGGCCGTCCCGACGACGTAGTGCTGCGTCGCGAAGCTCTGGAAGTGGCAGTCGGCCGTCACGAGGATGACGTCGGGGTCGGCAGCCCGCAGGTCCGCCGCCATCCGCTCGTATCCGGCGAGGAGTCGCTGGACCCCCTCCTCGGGGTCGATCTCGGGACGGGCGAGCAGGTCGGGCACGTGCGACGCGCCACCGGCGAAGACGAGCCCTGTGGGCAGGTCCTTCGGCGGGAGCGGCGTCTCGGTGTCGACGTGCAGCTTGCCCTCGCTGGTGCTGTCGCCGATGTCGTCCTTGAACCACCGACTGACGAGGATCGTCACGCCGTCGTTCACCCCGGCCGAGCGCAGGCGGTCGCGGTCACCGCGGATGATCGTCTCGGCCCACTCCTGCGTGATCCCGAGCTCCGCCGCTCCCCCGGCAGGGTCCTGTCGGACCCGCTCGAGGAGCGCGCTGTCCCGGGCCATGGCGAGGATGGCCTGGTCGAGGGAGCCGTCACTCATGTCAGACCAGCTTCCCGTCGCGGACGACGACCTGCTCGTCGACGCTCACGGTGCAGTTGCGCATCGGCACGTCCAGGTGGGCCGGGGTCTCGCGATCGGCGAACCGGTTGGACCCGGTCGACCACATGAAGTTTCCGGCCGTGGAGCGCAGCTCCTGGCCGTAGAGGGTGCGCGGGTCGTAGACGTCGAAGGCCGACCAGCGCGCCTGCGGCAGCAGCCCCCAGCCCATGTGGGACAGGGCCCAGACCTCGGGGTCCTCCCACGACTCGAAGTAGTCGTTGAGCACGTGCGCGTCCGCGCCGCCGGTGATCGAGGTGATGAAGCCGTCCTTGACCTCGATCGTCACCTCGTCGCGGACATAGCGCTGCCACGGGATGAGCGCGTCGCCCGGCTGCAGGACGATGCGGCCCTGGGCGGAGCGGTCCTTGGGGAAGCAGGCAGCGAAGCCGGACGGCCAGTGGTCCCACCGGCCGGGGACGTCGACGTAGCCCCACTGCATGGTGATGGGCAGGTCCTCGCCGGAGACGTCAGCGGTGAGGTCGGTGCCCGCGTCGCTCACGACGTGCAGGGTGCTGCCGTCGCGCAGGACGTCACCGGCGGCGGAGACGCTCGCCTTGACGTCCTCGCCGCCCATGAGCCGCTCGAGGACGTCGTTGGGCTCGGCGACGAAGAGCATCCGCTTGCCGTTGCCGGTGATCCGGGTCCGCACGTCGGAGTGGATGAGGCCGCCGACGGTGCAGTCGACGACGAAGTCGGCCTCGCCCGCGGCGGCAAGCAGCGCCGCGACCTCACGGCCGTCCGCCTCGTACGGCGGGAGCATCGGGCTCGAGAGGCTGGAGGCGTGCAGCACGAGGGCGCTCGCGCCGAGCTGGCGGGCTGCCGCGACCGACGCGGCCACGTACTCCTCCTTCTCGCCCAGCTCGGCGATGACGGCGACGACCTCGCCGGGGACGACCTTGCACAGCTCGAACTGCTTGACGAAGTTCTCGGTGAGCGAGCGGGACATGGTGGTGTTCCTTTCGGTGGTGGTTCAGTGGGCGCCGCGGATGGCGCCGCCGTCGATGACGAACGAGGAGCCGGTGGAGAATCCGGGAAGGTCGGAGGCGACGAAGGCGATGAGGTCGCCGATCTCGTGCGCCTCGCCCCACCGACCGAGCGGGATGTCGGCGACGACCCGGTCGAGCTCGATGTCCCGGTCGGTGCCGTTGGCCTGGGCCTTGCTGCGCAGGATGTTTTCCATCCGCTCGGTGCCGGTGGCACCGACGAGGACCTGGTTGACCCGGACTCCGCGCGGTGCGATCTCACTGGCGAGCGACTTGACGAAGGAGGACTGGGCGGAGCGGTAGGCGGCGGACAGGACCCCGGCCGGAGCGGGTTGGCGAACCCAGGACGAGGAGACGAGCACCATCGCCCCGCTCCCCTGCCCGACCATGATCCGGCCGGCGGCGGTCATCAGCTCCACCACTGGCCGCAGCATCGCGTCGTGGGCGCCCATCCAGTCCTCCCAGGTGAGATCCAGCGCCGGCGAGAGCTTGGGACCGGGGGTGTTGGCCACAAGCACGTCGAGGCGCCCGTGCTCGCGATGGACCCGCTCGACAAGCTCCGCGCCGGCTCCGGGGACGGACAGGTCGACGGTGACGGGCACGATCCGCCCCGCCCCGACCTGCTCGATCTCGCGGTCGGACGAGCGCGCGGCGGAGACAACGGTGGCCCCCTCGTCGGCCATGCGCTCGGCGCTCGCCCGTCCGATCCCTCGGGACGAAGCCGTGATGAGGACGACCTTGTCGGTGAGTCGCAGATCCATGGTGCTCCTTGGTGCGTAGATGGTCTCGGCGTCAGCCGAGGAGGATGGTGCCCCGGCACGCCGCGGGCGGGCGCTGGGTCACGGCGCTCCCCCCACAGGGGCAGCGAGCAACGCGAGAGCGGTCGGCAGCGCGACCACCTCGCCGTACTTGGCCTGGATGTCGACGAGCGCGGCGTCGTGCGGGTGACGCTCCCGGTCGCCGACGGCGGTCCCGACGACGAAAGGCCGTAGACCGATCGAGACCGCGTCGACGACGCTGGCGCGCACACACCCCGAGGTGGTCGCGCCCACGACGACGAGGGTGTCCACGTCGAGGGCTGCCAGTCGCTCCTCCAGGTCCGTGCCGCTGAAGGCCGAGGGAGCCTGCTTGACGATCACGTGGTCGCCCGGGTCCATCCCCGTTGCCGGGTCGATCTCCACCCATCGCGTGCCCTCGCGCAGCTCGAGCATCGCCGGCATCTTCTCCAACCAGACCGGGTCGTGGGACCGCTCGAAGGCGATCGTCGTGAAGAAGACCGACACCCCGTGCTCGTGCGCCGCCGCGACGAGCTGCTCGGTCTCGGAGACGACCCGGGGCATCTCGAATCCGGGTCCGCACGCGGGGTCGGTGAATCCGCGCTGCAGGTCGACCACGAGCAGCGCTGCTCGCGTGCCTGGCGCCAGGGTTCCAGCCAGTCCCCCTTCGCCATACCTGGCCAACACCTCGGCTCCGGGGTCCGCAGTCACAGCTGCCTCCCCGTGAAGAAGGCGCTGTGGACGGCGTCGAAGACGCGTCCAGGGCGGTCTGCGGATCCGATAACGACGACCTGCTGGCCCCGGTCGGCGAGAGTGGCCCGCAGAGGGTCGCTGGACGTCGCGCGTCCGCTCGCGAGGACGACCGTGTCGGCCTCGAGCAGGGTGCCGTCGACGAGTCGGACGCCGGCGGCGCCGACATCGGCCGCACGCGCACCGGTGCGCACATCGACCCCGGCTTCGGGGAGGAGCCGCGGCAGGGCCATGAGGTCGGTGAAGACCTCGTCACCCGTGAGGAGTGTGTCGTGCTGCTCGACGATGGTCACCGAGGCGTCGGGCACCTCCCGGGCGATCCGCAGGGCGCACTCGCACCCCTGGAAACCGCCACCGATGACGACGACGCGGGACCCGACGTCCTCGCGGCGGATGGTTGCCGGCGTGCTCGTCGTCACCCCGACCGCGACCTCCAGGTCTGCATCTCGCTCGGGGGCGCCGGTGGCCAGGACCACCGCGTCGAAGCGCTCGAGGTCATCTGCCGCGGCCCGTTGTGCCACCACGTCGATGTCCCGACGGACCACCTCGTGCTCGAGGTGGTCGACAAGGGCCCGCAGATCGACCTTGGTCTCCCAGTCCCTCGTGAAGCGCAGGACTCCACCGAGACCGGTCTGCTCGAAGAGGGTGACCCGGTGACCGCGGTCGTGCAGCAGCGCTGCGCTGCGCATGCCGGCGACCCCGCCTCCGACCACGGCGATCTCCTTGCGGCGTGTGGTGATCTCGAGCGGGAAGCTGCGATCCTCGTTGAGCACGGGATTGACGCTGCATCCGGAGCTGCGGCCGACGTTGAGACCGCGGTGCAGGCAGCCGTCGTTGCAGCGGATGCACGGCGTGATCTCCTGCTGACGGCCGCTGAGCGCCTTGGCCGTCCAGGCCGGGTCCGCCAGCATCGCACGTCCTAGTGAGACGAAATCGGCACCGCCGGAGGCGAGGACGTCTTCGGCCACCTCAGGCGAGACGAGCGACCCGGAGGCAATGACCGGGATGTCTACGGCTGCCTTGATCTTCTCCCAGCCCCAGCGGTGCGGCGCCCGCGGCATGTACCAGGGGCTGACCTCCCACTCCATGAGCGCGTGGTGGCCGCCGGAGGCGTGGATGACGTCGACGCCGTGCTCCTCGAGCAGGCGGCACAGCTCGACGGTCTCGTCGATCGTGATGCCGTCGGGCTCGTAGTCGACGACCGACAGCCGAATCGAGAGCGGGAAGTCACGAGGTACCGACCGACGGATCTCGTCGACGATCTCGAGCAGGATCCTGATCCTGTTCTCGAAGCTCCCCCCGTACTCGTCGGTTCGGTCGTTGGTGTGCGGTGAGAGGAAGTTAGTCAGGAGGTACCCGTGCCCGGCGTGGACCTCGACGAGGTCGAAGCGGGCGTCGCGGGCCCGGGCGGCAGCAGCACCGAAGTCCTTGACCAGCTGGTGGATCTCCTCGCGGGTCATCGGCACCGGGACGTTGCCCTCCACAGCCTCGACCTCGCTCCACGAGGACCTCGACGCCGACTTCAGGGGCTTGGTACCCAGGAATTTCTGGCGCCCCCCATGCGCAAGCTGTAGCCCCACCTTCGCACCGGTCGAGCGCACGACGTCCGCGAGCCAGCCCAGCCCGGCCACGTGCTCGCGGCGGGAGAGACCGATCTGGTTGTGGATCGCCTTTGAGGCGTCGTCGTCGACGTAGGTGTACTCGACCATGACCAGACCGGTACCCCCTTCGCCCAGCCGGCGGTAGTGGTCCACCGTGCGCTGGGTGACTGTCCCGTCCTGGTTTGCCGTCGCAGTCGCCTGAGGCGACTTCACGGCCCGGTTCCGGAGCTCGAGCGAGCCAATCCGGCCCGGCCGCGCCAAGCTCGCGAAGGTGGTGGTCTCCGCAGTCGACATCGTCAGCTCCTCTCAGGCGAAGTTTTTCGCGCGGTTGCCGATGGCACAGGCATCGCACAGTGGCCGGTGATCCACCGCGTGGAAGTCCCGGTCCATCTCGTAGGCCACGTACGACTTCGTGCACTCGCTGCACTGGACGTAGTCGCGCCAGGGGTCCGAGACCTCGGACCGGATGTCGCTCACCGGGATGGTCGTGCGGCGACCGGCGAGCACCAGGTAGGCACCGGCGTAGAGGACGACGGAGACGACGAGAGCGACCAGGGGCGCGATCGCCGAGAGGCTGGCGGGGGCGGCCGAGGACTCCTCGAGCCAGATGGCGATGCCGGCGGAGACCAGCCACGCGGCCAACCCCCAGGTCACCCGGGGCACGCGCTGTGCCCGGAACTCGGTGCCGGACGCTCCCTTCGTGAGGAAGAAGTGGGTGACGAGGATCCCGACCCAGCCGACCATGAAGGCCGCCTGCCACCCGAGCATCCGGTCGATGTAGCTGAAGACATTGGTGAGCATCAGCAGGAAGACGACGACGGTCAGGCCGACGACGAGGTAGAGGCGCGGGAATCGCTTGCCGGTCAGCGAGGTGATGACACGAGAGGCGTTGGCGGAGGACTCGTAGTAGTTGAGCGTGTTGATGCGGGTCTGCGAGATGACGATGAAGAGAAGGCCGAAGACACCCAGGCTCGCGAGGATGGCCGTGACCACTCCGGTCTCTGCCGCGGGCTCGTCCGGGATGACCGAGCGGACGAGGAAGATGCCGGCGAGGCCGTTGACGAGGAACAGCAGGGCGCTGAAGACCCAACCGAAGGTCACGTTGGCATGGAAGCTACGGTCCTCGACCTTGCCGAAGCGACCGAAGTCGGCCGTCATGGCCATGTTGATGCACAGGCCCATGTACAGCATGAAGGCCATGAGCCAGCCGGGCTGACCGCGCCCCTCCGCCGGGATGATGCCCTCGAAGTCGAGCCATGCCGTGCCGACCGGGTACTTGATCGCGGTGACCACGACGGCAGCCACGAGTCCGATGAAGTAGAAGGGCAGGAGTGCGCCGTTGAGCTTCGCCATGAAGGTCTGCACGCCGCCGAGCATCAGCGGGAGCATCAGCAGGCAGACGATGGCGTACCAGACCTCGATCCGCCAGCCCGGGGTGTACGTGGCGAAGGCGACGGCCAAGGTGCTGGACTCGAAGACCGCGTAGTACACGGTGTTCGCGGTGAGGAGGAGGGCCGCGAAGATCGCCCCCACGGCGCCGAAGGTCTGCCGCGAAAGCAGGGTCGCGTTGAGCCCCGTGCGGATGGCCCACCGGGCGAAGAGCGCGTTGATCGCCCCGTAGAAGACCACGGCCATGAGCATGGCGACGATGGCATTCCAGGTGCCGAAGAGGCTCGCGGCCAGGGCGCCGTAGAAGAGCCACACCATGGCCGACAAGAGCGACCAGAAGGACATCGTCAGCTGCCACTTGCCCAGCCGTGCCGACAGGGGGACGACGTGGTTGGCGTAGTCATCGTGCTGCTGGTCCTCGATGACACGCGGGTCGTCGGTCGCAGAGAGCACGAGGAGCGCCTGCGCAGCGGGATCCTCACGGATCTCCGACTCCTTGGGAGAGATACCCATCTGAGCGACCTTCCTTCATCTGCACGCATCTTTGCATACACTTTCGTGTCAGTGTGGTCACGCCAACGATGGATGTCAATCATGGGTGGAGGACTCGTCCGTCATGCGGACTCGACGACGCTTCGCCCCTCCGGCGCGTCAGCTGCGCCGCTGGCAGTTCCCGCACCAGTAGAGGGTCCGACCCGCGACGTCCCTGGCCCTGACCCGCGACCCGCACCGCAGGCACTCCTCACCCGTGCGCTTGTAGACGTACGAGGTCCGCTCGTCGAGGTGGACGGGCTCCCCCTTCGCCAGGACGGCCTCGATCTCCTCGACCTCCTCGTCGACGGTGACGATCCGGCTCGTCGCCACCCCCAGCGGGAGGAGCCGACGCAGGTCCGCCCAGATGAGCTCCCACGACGCTCGCTTGAGCCGCTCCCCCGGCGTCATGGGGTTGATCCGGTGCCGGTGGAGCACCTCGCAGCGGTAGACGTTGCCGACGCCAGCCAGCACGTCCTGCTCCATGAGCAGCGCGGCGATCGACTTGCGAGAGCGGTGGATCCGCGCGAATGCGGCGTCACCGTCGGTATCCCGCAAGGGGTCGGGGCCCAGCTTCGCGTGGACCACCGCCTCCTCGTCCGGGGTGATCACCGCGCAGGTCATCGGCCCCCGGAGGTCGGCGACGTGCTCCTCGGTGGCGATGCGGCACCGCACCACACCGACGACCGGCATCTCGCCGACATACTCCGCGGCATCGATGGTGAAGGTCCCGATGAGCCCGAGGTGGACGTGGAGCACCCGCTCGCCGGTGAACTCCACGAAGAGGTGCTTGCCGTGGGCACGAGCCTCGACCACCTCATGATCGGTGAGCAGCGCTGCGCCGGAGGCGAATCGGCCCTGTGGTGACGAGACCTCGACGACCTGGCCGGCGAAGGTGGCGTCGAGGTCGCGAGCGATGCGATGGAGGGTGTGGCCTTCGGGCATGACGAAGGGGGCTCAGCCCGCCTTCTTCTTCGGGGCGGCCTTCTTCGTCGCCTTCTTGGTGGCGGTCTTCTTGGCGGTCGACTTCTTCGCCGTCGACTTCTTCGCGGCGGACTTCTTGGCGGAGCTCTTCTTCGCCGGGGCCTTGTCCTCGGAGGAGGACTCCCCACGGGAGGCCTTCGCCTTCTCGACGGACTGCGCGAGCGCCGCGAGCAGGTCGACGACCTCGCCGCCCTCCTCGTCCTCGCCCTCCGGAGCCCGGACCTCGCCCCCTTCGATCTTGGCCCGGACGAGGTCCTCGAC
>DXAR01000056.1 GCA_019116945.1 Candidatus Janibacter merdipullorum
GACCTAGGATGACGTTGTCACCCACAGACCCCGTGCGGAGCTGACCGGCCCCGCCCACCACCGACCTGAGGACCGACTTCGTGGCCGACGCCAACACCACCACCGACGTGCGCAATGTCATCATCATCGGCTCGGGTCCCGCCGGGTACACCGCGGCTGTCTACGCCGCCCGGGCCAACCTCGAGCCCCTGATGTTCGAGGGCTCGGTCACCGCCGGCGGCGCCCTCATGAACACGACCGACGTCGAGAACTTCCCCGGATTCACCGACGGCATCATGGGCCCCGACCTCATGCTCAACATGCGGGCCCAGGCCGAGCGCTTCGGCGCGGAGATCACCACCGACGACGTCACCGCGGTCTCCCTCGAGGGTCCGATCAAGGTCGTCACCGACGGCGAGGGCCGCGAGCACCGCGCCCACGCGGTCATCCTCGCCATGGGTTCGGCCTACCGCGAGCTCGGGTTGCCCGACGAGAAGCGCCTCTCCGGCCACGGCGTCAGCTGGTGCGCGACCTGTGACGGCTTCTTCTTCCGTGACCAGGACATCCTCGTCGTCGGTGGCGGCGACTCCGCCGTCGAGGAGGCGACCTTCCTCACGAAGTTCGGCCGTTCGGTGACGATCGTCCACCGCCGTGACGAGCTGCGGGCGAGCAAGATCATGGCCGACCGTGCCCACGCCAACGACAAGATCTCCTTCGCCTGGAACTCCGAGGTCGTCGCCATCCACGGCGAGGACAAGGTCTCCGGCGTGACCCTGCGGGACACGATCACCGGCGAGACCCGCGAGGTCGAGGCGACCGGTCTCTTCGTCGCCATCGGCCACGACCCCCGCAACGAGCTCGTCCAGGGGGTCGTCGACCTCGATGGTGAGGGATATGTCCTCGTTGACGGACGCAGTACCCGCACCAACGTCGAAGGCGTCTTCGCGGCCGGCGACCTCGTCGACCACACCTACCGTCAGGCGATCACCGCCGCCGGCTCCGGCTGCTCCGCCGCGCTCGATGCCGAGCGCTGGCTCGCGGCCCGCGAGGAGGCGGCGGCCCCGGCCCCCGACCAGGCCCTCACCGCGCAGGACAACCCGGTCGTCGGCACCGTCGGCGCCCGCTGAACCACCCGACCCACCCCCACCGAAAGGATCCCCCCATGGCCACCACCCCGACCACCGATGCCACCTTCGACGAGGACGTCCTCAAGAGCGACACCCCCGTCCTCGTCGACTTCTGGGCTACCTGGTGCGGCCCCTGCCGCGCCGTCGCCCCCGTCCTCGAGGAGCTCTCCGGCCAGTACGACGGCAAGCTGAAGATCGTCAAGCTCGACACGGACGCCAACCCCGGCATCACCGCGCGCTACGGCATCACCTCGATCCCGACGATGCACGTCTTCAAGGACGGCGAGATCGTCAAGACCCTCGTCGGCGCCATGCCCAAGCCCAAGCTCGTCAAGGAGCTCGAGCCCTTCGTCGGCTGAGTTCGCTTGTGGCACAGGCGCTTTCGCCCCGGTGCCGTAGCAAAGCGGCGGACCGAAGAGGTGTCCCTGACACCCCTTCGGTCCGCCATTTGCTGTATCTGTAGCCGCCTGCTCAGGGCTGGTCCGCGTCGGCGTCGACCCCCATCTGGTCCAGGACACGGTGCAGGTCCTCGACGGAGGCGAACTCGATCGTCATCCGGCCCTTGCGCTGACCGAGGTTGATCTTGACCCGGGTGTCGAGGCGGTCGCTGAGGCGCGAGGCCAGGTCGTCGAGCTGGGGGGAACGCTCACCGGAGCGGGGGGCGCCCCGCTTCGTGGGCTCGGGGTCCATCCCCAGGGAGACGATCTCCTCCACACTGCGCACGGAGAGGCCCTCGGCGACGATGCGCTGGGCAAGGCGCTCCATCTGGGCACCGTCCTCGAGGGTGAGGAGGGCACGGGCGTGCCCCGCACTGAGGACACCGGCAGCCACCCGACGCGCAACGAGGGGGGGAAGGCGGAGCAGGCGGAGGGTGTTGGAGATCTGGGGACGCGAGCGTCCGATCCGCCGGGAGAGCTCCTCCTGGCTGCAGCCGAAGTCGTCGAGGAGCTGCTGGTAGGCGGCCGCCTCCTCGAGCGCGTTGAGGTTGCTCCGGTGGAGGTTCTCCAGAAGGGCATCGCGGAGGAGGTCCTCGTCGTCCGTGCTCTTGATGATCGCCGGAATCGTCTCGCGATCGGCCTGACCACTGGCCCGCCAGCGTCGCTCACCCATGATGAGCTCGAACTCGACACCCTCCTCGGGCGCGATGCGACGCACGACGATCGGCTGCAGGACACCGATCTCCGTGATCGAGTGGACGAGCTCGGCCATGTCGTCCTCGTCGAAGACCTCACGGGGCTGCTTCGGGTTCGGCCGGATGGCCGCCACGGGGACCTCGGCGTAGGTCGCCCCCGGCACGGGGGCGAGGCCGCTGTCTTCGGCAGCTGGCGGGCCTCCGTCGTCCTGGGGCTCCGGAGCGGCGGGGCGCCCGCCGTCCGCTGGGGTCGACGGCTCGGCCACCTCGACCGCGGAGTCGGGCGTGATCACGACATCGCTGGCATCGGGCGCCCCGTGCTCCTCGGCGATCATCCCCGCGGCCGTGTGCGGCACCCCTGCCGTCGGTGCCTGGTCACGGAACCACACATCCACCGGCCGGTCCGTCGCCTGTCGGGGGGAGCCCGAGGACTCGGGGATGAGGGCACCCAGACCGCGTCCGAGCCCGCGTCGCTTCTCGCTCATGCTGTGTCCTTCGTCGCTGCGCCGCGGTGGGCGATCTCCGCCGCGGCCTCCTGGTAGCACCGGGCGCCGGTGCTCTGCGGGTCATAGGTGATGACGGTCTGACCGAAGCTGGGCGCTTCCGACACCCGCACGGACCGGGGGATCGTCGACTCCAGCACCTCGTCCGGGAAGTGCGCGCGCACCTCGTCGGCGACCTGCGCGGACAGACGGGTCCGTCCGTCGTACATCGTCAGCAGGATCGTCGAGACGTGCAGGCGCGGGTTGAGGTGCGTCTGGATGAGGCTGATGTTGTTGAGGAGCTGGCTCAGACCCTCGAGTGCGTAGTACTCGCACTGGATGGGGATGAGGACCTCTTCCGCGGCGACGAAACCGTTGACGGTGAGGAGGCCCAGGCTCGGGGGGCAGTCGATGATGATGTAGTCGAGCGGTGGCCAGCCCGCAGACTCGATGTCCGCGTGGAGACGGGTCACCGCCTTGGCCATCCGGCTCTCCCGGGCCACGAGCGAGACGAGCTCGATCTCGGCACCGGCGAGATCGATCGTCGCCGGGACGCACCACAGGTTGTCCACATCCGGGCAGGCCTGCATGACCTCGATCATGGCGACGTCGTCGACGAGAACGTCGTAGATGCTCGGGACCTCGGCATGGTGCTCGATGTTCAGCGCGGTGCTCGCATTGCCCTGGGGGTCCGTGTCGATAAGGAGGACACGGAGGCCTCGCTCGGCGAGGGCTGCCGCGAGGTTGACCGCGCTCGTCGTCTTGCCGACACCGCCCTTCTGGTTCGAGACGGTGATGACCCTCGGACGCCCGGGCCGCGGCAGGTCCGGCCCCGGCGTTGACGTCGTGACCGGCGACGCCGAGGTGACCTCGGAGGCGACCTCGGCCGGCGGGGGCGGCGTCGCACTCTCGCCCGGATTTCCGGGGTTCTCGAGCGGGGTTTCCGGCACATCGGCTCCGTTCACCGGGTCGTCCACAGGTGCGGTCACGGGGGCTGGCGGCGCTCCCTGCTCGGGTTCGGGAGCGGCACCTGCGGGTGCATCGACAGGGTCGGCGGACGGGGTCCGGCCGCCGGGGAGCCACCCGACCGGAGCCGACCTCGGCGCAGCCGGAAGTCCCGGCCACCCGAGTCCCGTGGCAACGGATCGTGCACTGGTCACCGCGTCAGTCCTCCTCATGGATGCGAGCCCCGCAATACAACCCCAGCTGGCTCGCCCACGCAAAACTGCGGTCTCCCACCACCGTCGGCCGTGGGGCAGGCCGGTCGTTGTCCACCGGCTGTCCACAGGTGCACACCAGGCCGCGAGTCCGTTTCACGTGGAACGGGTGGGATCCGTTCCACGTGAAACGGACACCTCGACAGGTCATCGACGACCGCGTCGGGAGACGACGCAGTCGATCGTCAACGTCGGCTCCTCGAGGACATCCGCCCCGTGGGGCGTTACCGTGGCACGCACGAGGCCGGCCTTGCGCAGGGCCTTCGTCGTCGCAGCGAGCTCTTCCTCGGCCGACCTTCCCTTCATCGCCACGAGGGCACCGCCGTCGTCGGTCAGCGGGAAGCACCAGCGGGCCAGCTTGTCGAGCCTCGCCACCGCCCGCGCCGTGACGAAGGGAGCGGACAGCCGGCCGACGAACTCCTCGGCGCGCCCGCGGTGCACCGTGACCTGGTCGAGCCCGATGTCGCCGACCACCCCCTCCAGCCACTCGGTGCGTCGCTGCATCGGCTCGACGAGGTGGATTTCGAGGTCCGGTCGGGCGATGGCCAGAGCCACGCCCGGGAGGCCCGCGCCGGAGCCGACGTCGATGACCTTCGCCCCACGGGGGAAGGCGTCCTCGATGACCGCGCAGTTGAGGATGTGCCGCTCCCAGATGATCGGCACCTCGCGCGGACCGATGAGGCCGTGGCTCACTCCCGTGTCCGCGAGGAGCCGAGCGAAGGCGTGGGCATGCGGAAGGCGCTCACCGAAGCATCGGTGAGCGCCTTCCGGTGGTTCAGGTGGCGCGGTCGTCATGACCCCAGCGTTTCACGTGAAACGCGAGGTGGTCACTGCGGGTCGGTCGCCGCCTCGGACGTGGACTCTTCACCCTCGGACGTGGACTCCGAGTCCGAGGCTGCGCCTTCCGCGGCCGGGTGCACGACGACGAAGCGCCGCGGCTCGCTCCCCGAGGAGTCCGAGACGAGCCCGGCGGCGAGGACCTCATCGTGGACGACCTTGCGCTCGAAGGCGCTCATCGGGTCGAGGTCGACCGCCTCGCCACGCTCCTTCACCTCGGCCACGGCCACCCGAGCGATCTCGACGAGCTCGGCGCGACGGGCGGCACGGTGCCCAGCGACGTCGAGCATGAGCCGGCTGCGATCGCCGGTGTCCGACTGGACCGCCAGGCGGGTCAGCTCCTGGAGTGCCTCGAGGACCTTGCCGTCCTGCCCCACGAGGCGGCGGGGAACCCGCCCTTCGTCGGAGTCGACGATGGCCACCGCCGCGCGGTCGCCGTCGATGTCGAGGTCGATGTCCCCGTCGAGGTCGGCGATGTCGAGGAGGGTCTCGAGGAAGTCCGCGGCGACCTCCCCCTCCCGCTCGAGCAGCTGGCGGCGCGTCCGCTTCGGTGCCTCGGGGACCTCGGTCGTCGCGGTGGAGGCGTTCTCGACCTCGGTAGTGCTGTTCTCACTCATGTCTTCTCCTGCTCCGTGTGGCGTGCGGTCGCCCCCGGCGCGGCCGGGGTGGGCGACAGAGGTCAACTCTTCTTGCCGGACTGGCTCTTGGATCCGCCGCCGGACTTCTTGGCGCGCTTCTTCGACTTCGGCTGCTGCCGCTGTCCCGAGATCACGCCCTTCTCCTGGAGCTCCTTCGCCATCTCGGCGTCGTGCTCCCGCTCGCGGGTCTCCTCGTAGGTGTCGATCGGCTTGCCCCGCTTGCGGCGCCGCTCCTGCATGGCCTTCTCGGCGGCGGAGCCGGGCGCCGGCATCCGCCGGATGACGTAGAACTGCTGGCACATTGTCCACAGGTTCGTCGAGAACCAGTAGAGAAGAACACCGACGGGGAAGAAGCCACCGGAGACGGCGAAGATCAGCGGGAAAAGATAGAGCATCATCTTCTGCTGCTGCGCGAACTGCCCCTCGAGGGCCGCCGCCGGCATGTTCTTGCGCATGAGCTGGTACTGCGTCGTGAAGGTCGTCGCCGACATGAGGATGATGAGGACGACCGTGACGATGCGGACATTCCAGTCGTCCGTCCCCATGAACTGGTCGGAGAGCTGGGCGCCGAAGATCGAGGAGGACTCCGCCTGGGCGGCCACCTGCTGGGTGATCGGCCCGATCGCGCCGACCTTGCCGGCACCGATCTCGTCGAGCGTGTTGAGGACGCGGAAGAGCCCGAAGAAGAAGGGCATCTGCACGATGATCGGTAGGCAGGACGCGAAGGGATTCGTGCCGCTGTCCTTGTACAGCGCCATCGTCTCCTCGGTCATCTTCTGCCGGGAGTCGGGATCCTTCTTGTCCTTGTACTTCGCCTGGATCTTCTGCATCTCGGGCTGGATGAGCTGCATCTTGCGCGAGGCGTGGATCTGCTTGACGAAGAGCGGGATGAGCGCCGCTCGCATGACGAGCACGAGGCCGATGATGGACAGCGTCCACGTCCAGCCGTTCGCCTCCGGCATGCCGATGGCCGTGAGCGCGCTGTGCCACAGATACATGATCCAGGCGACGAGCCACTCGAAGGGGTACATGATGTCGCTGAAGCTCACTCGGTGAACATCCTTCGGTCGGTGGCGTCATGGGGGACGCCGTCGTCGTGCTCGCTCACCTCGGCCAGTCGCGGCTTCGTCAGCTCGGGCGAGCCGCGGTCGGCCCAGGTGTCGGGCACGTGGTCGATGCCCCCGGCGGACCAGGGGTTGCACCGCAGCAGGCGGTGCACGGACAGATAGAGGCCACGCAGCGGACCGAAGCGCTCGAGCGCGGTCACGGCATAGGCGGAGCAGCTCGGGAAGTAGCGGCAGCTCGGTGGCAGGAGCGGGGAGAGGACGAGCTGATAGGCGCGCACGCACCAGACGAGGGGCCGGGCGAGGAGGCTCATGTCTCCTGCCTCACGAGCACATCCCGCAGGCAGTGCCGAAGGGCGGCCCCCAGCTCCGTTGAGGCCGCCGTGGCCGCCGCGGGGTTGGCCCGGATGACGACATCCGTCCCGGCAGGGAGGAGCGGGAGCAGCTCAGCGGCCTGGGCGCGCAGCCGGCGCTTGACCCGGGTGCGCGTCACTGCCGGCCCCACCGCCTTGGACACGACGAGACCGACGCGCGAGGAGGGTGTCTCCCGTGCGTCGGTCAGCATCGCGTCCGCCGGTCGGGCGTGGACCACGAGGAGCCGGGAACCGCGGCGGGTGGTGCCCCGTCCCCGGATCGTCGCCGCGAAGTCAGCGCGTTCCGTCAGGCGGTGCCGCGCGGGCAGCACCGTGGCCCGTCAGGCGGAGAGCTTGGCGCGGCCCTTGGAGCGGCGGTTGGCCAGGATGGAACGGCCCGCGCGGGTGCGCATGCGCTCACGGAAGCCGTGGGTCTTGGCGCGACGGCGGGTGTTCGGCTGGAAGGTGCGCTTGCTCATGTACGGTCTCCGATTGGTCGGCGGACCCGGGGGTCCGGTGCATCAGGTCGATGGCTTCGGTCGCCATCGGAAGCCCACGTCCGGACACCCCCGAAGGGCGAATGGTGATCATGGGCATGCGAAAGCGGCCGACAGGCCTCGGACCACCGTACGGCAGCGCCGTCCACAGGGTCAAACCCTTGCGCGGGGAGCCACCTCCCTTCGCGCAACCGCACGACCCTGCCACGAGCCGGCTCCGCCCGGGAGCCGACACGCCGTGGATGGAGGGAATTGTCCCCAGCCTCCAGTTGCCCCCCTGCGAGAAGTGTTGTTAGCGTCGCTCCTCACCACCCTGCCACCGGAGCATTCCCACAGCCTGTGGACAATCTTGTGGATCTGTGGACGATCACGGGGCGGGATGTAGGAGACGATCGAGCCGAACGGCCACGAGCCGCGGGAAGATGGGGTGCGTACGTGGCCGAGGGCGACATCGACTTCGGCGAGGTGTGGCGCACCACCCTGGAAACGCTCGACACCGACGGTGTCCCGGTAACACGCCGGGCCTTCCTCAGCCTCGCTCGCCTCGTCGGCCTCCTCGACGACACGGCCCTCATCGCCGTTCCCGACGACTTCTCCAAGAACTTCGTCGAGCAGCGGCTGCGGACCCCGGTGACCCAGGCCCTCTCGGACCAGCTCGGCCGTCAGATCCGCCTGGCCGTCACCGTCGACCCGGACCTCGCCGACGGAGACCCCCTTCCGCCGACCCAGGGCATCGAGCCGGAGCAGCCCCCCGAGCCGGAACCACGACCGAAGCCGCAGGGCCTCTCCTCGACCCTTCCGGTCGACAGCCGCGATGACGGCCTCGTCGACGAGGACCCGGAGCCCACGCCCGCCCGCTCCCGTCGCGGCCGGCCCGAGCCCGAGCAGGTCGAGCTGACCCGGCTGAACCCGAAGTACACCTTCGACACCTTCGTCATCGGCGCGAGCAACCGCTTCGCCAATGCCGCGGCCGTCGCCGTCGCCGAGGCCCCGGCCAAGGCCTACAACCCGCTCTTCATCTACGGCGAGTCCGGTCTGGGCAAGACCCACCTCCTCCACGCCATCGGCCACTACGCCCGCAGCCTCTACCCGCACGTCAAGGTGCGCTACGTGAACTCCGAGGAGTTCACGAACGACTTCATCAACAGCATCCGCGACGACAAGGCCGCCAACTTCCAGCGGCGCTACCGCGATGTCGACGTGCTCCTCATCGACGACATCCAGTTCCTCCAGGGCAAGATGCAGACCCAGGAGGAGTTCTTCCACACCTTCAACACTCTCCACAACGCCAACAAGCAGGTGGTCATCACCTCGGACGTGGCGCCGAAGCTGCTCTCCGGGTTCGAGGAGCGCATGCGCAGCCGCTTCGAGTGGGGACTGCTCACCGACGTCCAGCCCCCGGACCTCGAGACCCGGATCGCGATCCTCCGCAAGAAGGCGATCCAGGAGAAGCTCTCCGTGCCGGCCGATGTCCTCGAGTTCATCGCCAGCCGGATCAGCACGAACATCCGCGAGCTCGAGGGCGCGCTCATCCGGGTCACGGCCTTCGCCAGCCTCAACCGCCAGCCGGTCGACATCGGCCTCGCCCAGATCGTCCTCAAGGACCTCATACCCAACGAGCAGTCCAGCGAGATCTCGAGCGCCACGATCATGGCCCAGACCGCGGACTACTTCGGCCTCACCATCGAGGACCTGCAGAGCGCCTCCCGCACCCGCCTCCTCGTCACGGCCCGGCAGATCGCGATGTACCTCTGCCGGGAGCTGACGGACATGTCCCTGCCCAAGATCGGCGAGCAGTTCGGCGGCCGCGACCACACGACGGTCATGCACGCCGAACGCAAGATCCGCGAGCTCATGGGCGAACGCCGCGCCATCTACAACCAGGTCACCGAGCTGACCAACCGCATCAAGCAGCGGGCCGGCTGACGACGATCCTGCTCGATATCCCTCTCTTGCCGTGGTGCGATAGAGGGATATCGACCTGTATCCGCACTTGTCCACAGGCTTCTCCCCACCTGTGCGTCGCCCTGTCCCGAATCGTGACCCGGTCCGCACGACCCGGTGTGGACCCCCTTCGCCCTCCTCCGTCCACAGATCCACAGCCTGTGGACAGTCTTGTGGGTACCCGTCAGTGCCGACATCTCGTGCAACACGCCCGACGTGGTCCACAGCGATCGGCACGAGGCGGCCAGGTTGTCCCCAAGGAGCCCCCGACGAACCCCTCGTGCCCACGGCGACGCGTCGTCGACCCTGCTCCTCGCTCGACAGCACCCGATGTTGCCCACATCGGCCCTGAGGACGACCTGTGGAGAAGCTGTGGACTGAGGCCAGGCGCTGGTGATGGTCATCCTCCGCCCACATCCCCCGTTGCCTCGTGCACGTCGTGTCCACGGGCTTGTCCCCAACCACAAAGCCCACGAACAGCGGGATCGAGGGAGTTCTCCACGGAGTCCACACCGCCGATGACAACGATGAGTCCTCTCTCCATCCGATCCCTCCCCCACGCATGGCTGCGAGCTCCTGTGTGGATGACCGAGACCCGAGCGCCCTCAAGAATGACAAGGGACCCCTCGGTTCCCCGTGAGCCGCCGAACCGCGTAATGTCGGCATCCCACGTGCGGAAGCACATGGATCCGTGTCATCCCATGACCTCGCGCAGATGGGCGCGTCGAAGGGTAGGTCTGTCGTGAAGTTCCGCGTCGAGCGCGATGTGCTGGCCGAGGCCGTCACCTGGGTGGCCCGCAGCCTGCCGAATCGACCGCCGGTACCGGTCCTGGCCGGTGTCCTCCTCGAGGCCACCGACGACGGTTCCCTCACACTCTCGGCCTTCGACTACGAGGTCTCCGCACGCATCACCGTCGCCGCCGAGGTCTCCGAGCCGGGCACCGCCCTCGTCCTAGGCCGGCTCCTCGCCGACATCTCCCGCAACCTGCCGGGCAAGCCGGTCGATGTGGCCACCGACGGCGCCAAGGTGCAGGTGACGTGCGGCAGCTCGCGCTTCGCCCTCATCCAGATGCCCGCCGACGAGTACCCGACGCTCCCCACCTCCCCGGAGCCGAGCGGGAGCATCGACGGGACCCTCTTCACCCAGGCCGTCCAGCAGGTCCAGATCGCCGCCGACCGCGGCGACACGCTCCCGATCCTCACCGGTGTGCGCGTCGAGATCGACGGGGAGAAGGTCACCCTCCTCTCCACGGACCGCTACCGCCTCGCCATGCGCGAGCTGACGTGGCAGCCCCGCTCCTCCGACGCCAGCCACGTCGCCCTCATCCCCGCCCGCACCCTCTCCGACACGGCCAAGGCACTCGGCGCCGCCGGGTCGGTGGAGATCTCCCTGGGCGGAGGTGCCGGAGCCACGGCCTCCTCGCTCGTCGGCTTCGAGGCCGGCCAGCGGCACACGACGAGCCGTCTCCTCGACGGGGAGTACCCCAAGGTCGCGAAGATCTTCCCGACCTCGAGCGAGACCGAGGCGGTCGTCAGCACCGACGTCCTCACCGAGGCGGTCAAGCGCGTCGCGCTCGTCACCGAGCGCAACACCCCCGTCCGGCTGCGCTTCGCCGACGGTCAGGTGACGATCGAGGCGGGTGCGGGCGACGACGCCCAGGCCTCCGAGGCGATCGAGGCGAAGGTCGAGGGCCCGGAGATCGAGGTCGCCTTCAACCCCGGCTACCTGCTCGACGGTCTCGGCGTCCTCGGCACGACCTTCACCCGGCTCTCCTTCACCGCGGCGCTCAAGCCCGCCATGATCACCGGTCAGGAGTCCCTCGACGCGGAGATCGACACGACCTACCGCTACGTCCTCCAGCCGGTGCGACTCGCCGGCTGATCCCCCCTTCGCCCACCACGGAAAGGCTCGATATGCAGCTCGGTCTCATCGGCCTCGGCAAGATGGGCGGCAACATGCGCGAGCGTGTCCGCCGTGCCGGTCACGAGGTCGTCGGCTACGACACCGATCCGGAGATCTCCGACGTCGAGAGCGTCCAGGCGCTCGTCGACGGGCTCGAGGCCCCGCGCACGGTCTGGGTCATGGTGCCGGCGGGTGAGGTCACCCGCTCGGTCGTCGCCGACCTCGCCGACCGCCTCTCCCCCGGTGACCTCGTCATCGACGGCGGCAACTCCCGCTTCAGCGACGACGTCCCCAACGCCGAGCTCCTCGGGGCGAAGGGCGTCGGCTACCTCGACTGCGGTGTGTCCGGCGGGATCTGGGGACTCGACAACGGCTACGGCCTCATGGTCGGCGGCGATGCCGCGCACGTCGAGCAGGCCATGCCGATCTTCGACGCCCTCCGTCCCGAGGGTCCGCGCGACGAGGGCTTCGTCCACGCCGGTGACGTCGGCGCCGGCCACTACGTGAAGATGGTCCACAACGGCATCGAGTACGGCCTCATGCACGCCTACGCCGAGGGCTACGAGCTGCTCGAGAAGAAGGACATCGTCACCGACGTCCCGGGGGCCTTCAAGGCGTGGAGCCGCGGCACCGTCGTGCGCTCCTGGCTGCTGGACCTCATGGTCGCGGCCCTCGAGGAGAACCCCGACCTCGACGACGTCAGCGACTACACCGCCGACTCCGGCGAGGGCCGCTGGACCGTCGAGGAGGGCATCGCCAATGCCGTGCCGATGCCAGTCATCTCCGCCTCGCTCTTCGCCCGTTTCGCCTCGCGGCAGCAGGTGAGCCCGGCCATGCAGGCCGTCGCCGCCCTGCGCGGTCAGTTCGGTGGTCACCAGGTGATGACCGTGGCCGAGGGCGAGGACCTGCGGGCCGAGGCGACGAAGGGCGTGGCCTCCCCCGGCAGCAGCGAGGCCCAGGAAGAGAAGAAGGTCGCCAAGCCGAGCGCTCCCGAGGGCTCCGCGAAGGGGGACGCGGCAGCGGCCGGTCCCACCTCGGGTACCGAGAGCACGGGCGGGTCGCCGGGGCCGACGAGCGGTACCGGCGCCACGGCATGAGGCCGGTCGGCCGGGCCGGGGTGTGGGCATGTACGTCCGCCACCTGAGCATCGGCGACTTCCGCAGCTATCCCGCGGCCGAGCTGGCCCTCGAGCCAGGGGTGACGACCCTCGTCGGCCTCAACGGCCAGGGCAAGACCAACCTCGTCGAGGCCATCGGCTACGTCGCCTCGCTCTCGAGCCACCGGGTCGCGACGGACCAGCCGCTCGTGCGCTTCGGCACTGATCGGGCGATCATCCGCGCGGCCGTCATCCGGGACGAGCGCGAGAGCCTCGTCGAGCTCGAGATCACGCCCGGCAAGGCGAACCGCGCCAAGCTCAACCGGTCTCCCCTGCCGCGGACCCGGGAGGTCCTCGGCACGCTGCGCACCGTCCTCTTCGCGCCGGAGGACCTCGCGCTCGTCAAGGGGGACCCCGGGGAGCGGCGCCGCTTCCTCGACGACCTCCTCGTGCAGCGGCAACCCCGGTGGTCCGGGGTGCGCTCCGACTACGACAAGATCCTCCGGCAGCGCGGTGCCCTGCTCAAGTCGGCCGCCGCCCTCCTCGGCTCGAAGCGGGGGCGTCGGCGCCGCAGCTCGGCCGTGCCCGAGGGGACCGATCCCGCGGCCGCGGCGGAGGAGGCCCTGCGGACCCTGGAGATCTGGGACGATCACCTGGCGACGGTCGGGTCGCAGCTCCTCTACGCGCGGTTGCGGCTCCTGCGCGACCTCGTCCCGCACCTGCAGGAGGCCTACCGGGAGGTGAGCGCCAACCAGTCCGACGCGACCGCGGTCTACCGCTCGTCCCTCCACGAGGAGGCCGCGGAGCGGATCGCCGCCGGTGAGGTCCCCGAGGCCGACGAGCTGCGCACGATGCTCCTGGACTCGCTGGCCGAGGTGCGTGAGCAGGAGGTCGAGCGCGGGGTGAACCTCGTCGGTCCCCACCGGGACGACCTCGTCCTCGGGCTGGGGCCGATGCCGGCGAAGGGGTACGCGAGCCACGGCGAGTCGTGGTCCTTCGCCCTCGGGCTGCGGCTCGCGGCCTACCACCTGCTGCGGCACGACCTCGGAGATGACCCCGTGCTCGTCCTCGACGACGTCTTCGCCGAGCTCGACTCCGGTCGAAGGGAGCGCCTCGCCGGCCTCATCGCCGACTGCGAGCAGGTGCTCATCACCGCGGCCGTCCCCGAGGACGTGCCCGAGTCCCTCTCCGGACGACGCCACGCGGTGACGTTGGGCGAGGTCGGAGCCGCCAGGTGAGCACGGAGGGTGAGGACGAGGTGGAGCCGGTCGCCGAGGATGCCGCCTCCTCGGCCCTGTCCCGCGCACGGGCCCAGGCAGCGAAGAAGGGGCTCCGTCCCGGGATGAAGCCCCGGCCCCGGCGACGGCGCCACCCGTCGGCGCCGGCCACGGGTGCTCCCGGCCGGCACGGCCGCGACCCGCTGACCCTCGGTGACCAGCTCGACCGCCTCGTCGGCGAACGCGGGTGGCAGGTCGACGTGGCCGCCGGGTCGGTCATGGGTCGGTGGGAGGAGATCGTCGGCCGGCAGGTCGCCGAGCACTGCCAGCCGGTGACCTTCGAGGACGGGGTGCTGTCGGTCCGGGCGGACTCCACCGCTTGGGCGACGCAGATCCGGCTCCTCTCGAGCTCGCTCCTGGGCAGCATCAGCGAGGCCGTCGGACCCGACGTCGTCCACGAGCTGCGGGTGCACGGACCGAGTGCCCCCTCGTGGTCGCGCGGGCCGCGCCGCTCCAGCGACGGCCGCGGACCGCGCGACACCTACGGGTGAGCCGTCTCGTTCCGCGGGTGGGAACGGTGCCCCCCTTCGCCCCCGCCGTGCGGGAGAGTCGTCGGACACGAGGGCAGAGGTGCCCGTGACGACCACGAAGGAGTGTTCGGTGACGACGATCATCGTGCAGCCGTCGGGGACCGAGGTCCACATCGATCCCGGCGACACCGTCCTGGCCGGCCTGCAGAAGGCCGGCTACGCCTACACGGTGGGCTGCCGCCGCGGGGGCTGCGGGATCTGCAAGATCGATGTCCTCGAGGGGGAGTTCTCCTACTGCCGACCCGTGGCCGACACCGTCATCACCGACGACGAACGCGCCGACGGCACCTGCCTCAGCTGCCGCGCCGTCCCCGAGGATGACGTGACCATCCAGCTACGAGACGCATCCCTGCGCCTCGTCAACCCCCTGCTGAGCCAGCTCAACGAGAAGGCGCTCGAGCGCGCCAGGGTGGCCAGCACCGCACCGGAGGAGCAGTAGACATGGGCATCATGCGAATGGGGTACGCCCACGTGCGTGTCACCGACATGACCGAGGCGAAGAACCACTACGCCTCGACGTTGGGTCTGTACGAGACCCTCGAGGACGTCTCCCCGGAGGGGAACAAGCGCGTCTTCTACAAGGGCTGGGACGAGTGGGACCACCACTCCGTCGTCCTCGAGGAGGGCGGTGTGGGTGTCGTCAAGTACGGCTGGAAGGTCCAGCACGAGGCTGACATCGACGACATCGAGAAGAAGGCTCAGGCCTTCGGCCTCACCGTCGAGCGGATGTCCGCCGGTGAGAACCCCGAGGTCGGTGACGGGATCCGCTTCACGACGACGAGCGACCACGTCTTCGAGGTGTATCACTCGCAGACCGCCATCGGCACCGAGGTCGGGACGCACAACCCCGATCCCTTCCCCCGGCACCTCGTGGGCGTCGGCGTCCCGGCGCTGGACCACTCGCTCATCACGTGCGAGGACCCGAAGCTCATGGAGAAGCTCCTCATCGACGTCTTCGACTTCTACGCCACCGAGCGGGTCCAGACGAGCCTCGACGACGACCACGAGCTCGCCGGCACCTGGCTCACGTCGAACAACCAGATCCACCAGATGGCCATCATCGGCGGTCCCCAGGGCAAGCTGCACCACTTCGCCTTCCGGCTCGACGACTGGAGCCAGGTCGGGCACGCGGCCGACCTCTTCACCATGGACGACGTCGCCGTCGACGTGACGCCCACCCGGCACGGCATCACGCGGGGTCAGACGACGTACTTCTTCGACCCCAGCGGCAACCGCAACGAGGTCTTCGCGGGCGGGTACCTGGCCTTCCCGGACCGGCCGACGAATGTGTGGACGGTCGACCAGCTCGGGCAGGGCATCTTCTACCACGCCCGTGAGCTCAACGAGCGCTTCACGACGGTCCTCACCTGATGGAGCACGTGCGCGCGAGCGCCGTCCTGACCCTTGCCGGGGCCGGGGCGGCGCTCGACGCCGCTCTCGCCCATGCCACGGAGCACGACCTGCGGATGAATGTCGCGGTCGTCGACCCGGGCGGGGTGCTGCTCTCCTTCGCCCGGATGGACGACGCCTTCGCGGCCTCGGGCGAGATCGCGGTGGACAAGGCGCGCACCGTCGTGCGCTTCGGCGGGGCGCCGACCGCGGGTCTCTACGAGGCGCTCGCCGGCGAGGACGCGGTCATCCGCGGGATCGGCAACCGTCCGGGGGTCGCGGCCTTCGGCGGAGGTGTGCCGATCCGGGTCGACGGGCAGCTCGTCGGGGCGATCGGTGCCTCCGGCGGGTCCGCGGAGGAGGATGCCCAGGTCGCCGCTGCGGGTGCTGCGGCTGTCACGGGGAACCGGTCGTGACTGTCGGGTACGACGACCACTTGTCGAGGTGCGTTGGGTGAGATCCCCGGAAACACAGGGGTTCCGGGGATCTTTACGGCAGTAGTGATTGCTCTACCCGCGGAGGACGGTGGGAGAGCGCGGCGCGAGGGTCAGGCGGCGCTGGCGAGGGTGTGGCTCGGCAGCTCGCCGTACTTCGCCCGGTAGGCCGCCGCGAAGCGGCCGAGGTGGGTGACCCCCCAGCGCAGGGCGATGTCGGTGACGCTGCCACCGCGTCCGTGGGCGAGGTCCGCGTGCACCCGCTCGAGGCGGACGTCATGGAGGTAGCCGAAGGGGGTGGTGCCGACGTACTCGCGGAAGGCCTGCTGGAGGCGGCGCACGCTCACCCCACCGATCTCGGCGAGGTCGGCCGGCGACCAGGCCCTCGCCGGGTCGCCCTCGATGGCGTCGATGACCCGGCGCACCGGTCGGGGGCGCATCGGCTGGGCCTGCTCGGCGTCCGCCGGGACCGCGGCCAGGAGGAGCCCGGTGACGAGCATGCTGGCGACGGACGCGGCGACCGCCGGGTCCTGGTAGAGGACCCCACCGCAGTCTCGCGCATTGTCGAAGGTCGTCCGCACCATCCGGAACCAGGCATCGCCCTCGGGGGTCCGCAGGTCGAGGTCGCTCGGCAGGACGACGTCCTTGCGGGCGAAGACGCGCTCGGTCTCGCGGTGCAGCACGTCGGCGTTGATGCGGAAGCCGAGGACGTCGAGGTCGGGCGTCCAGCTCGGCATCCGGGCCGGGGTGTCCGGGGGGAAGGCCGTGGCCTGCCCGGGACCGCTGTCGAAGTCCTCGCTGCCGATCCGGGACCGGAGGCGGCCGGCGAGGGGGATGTTCACGGCCATGGCCCCGGGGTGCTCGGAGTCGATGCCCACGGTCGCGCCGAAGCGGATGTGCGCCAGGCGGCAGGTGTCGAGGTCGACGACCTCGAGGCCCGATCGGGCGGCCGCCGCCGCTGGGCGGCTCGGATGCATCGCGTGCGGGAAGTAGGCATCGCTGAGCGCGTCGTGCAGTCCCTCCCAGTCCTCGAACGTGGGAGCCGACTCAACGAGGTGCTTCATCGCACTCCTCTCGTGCCTGTCCGGTACCGACGAGGATGCGCCCGACCCGGGGACGAAGGGGGGTGGCGTTCGCCAGTGCGGAACACCTACAGACAGTAGTCCGTCCTGCCGGTGGTGGCCACGGGTCCTGACGCTGAGGGTGCACCCGTTGCGCTGGATGGACAGGGCCTGCGTCTCGTGGATCGCCGCCCCCCGTGGGGCCGCCTACGTTCGTGCCCCACGACACACCGACTCCCAGGAGAAGTGCAATGACGCCCTTCATGACCCGCGTGGCCGAGTTCGTCGGTACCCCCGACCCGGACGAGGAGCTCGACGTGCCCGCGATCTCCTCGCGGCGCACGACCATGCCCGAGACGCGCATCAGCCGTCGGGTGGCCACGGGGACCGGCGCCGACCGGCACGTGGCCCTGCGCTCGCTCGCCGAGCAGTACGTCTGCGAGGCGAATGCGGTGCTCGGAACCCGTCGCTACCACCTCGACCTCGTCGACGAAGCCCTCCCCCACGAGCTCGCCTTCACCGTGACCTACGGGGAGCAGGGAGCACGGTGCTCCACGACCTTCGAGGACGGGCGGGCCTACGGCCGCCTCGTCGGCAGCTTCTTCGAGGACGAGGCGGCGCGGGAGCTCGAGGGCCCCGACGCCCTCCCCGACCTCCTCGTCCGCCTCATGGAGGCCGGCGCCGGTCCGGCGACGGCTCCGGTCGCGCCCGCGCCCGACCCGGCCTGATCCCCCTTCGCCCCACCACGCAAGGAGAACGTCCAGTGCAGTACGAACTCAAGACCCAGGTCATCGAGCCCCAGCGGCAGACCTTCACCAGCGTCGCCAAGCGGTACGGCGACAAGCCGGCCTCCCGCTACCTCGAGGGCATCATCGACGTCCAGCCCAAGGAGAACTTCCACTACCGGCCCACGTGGGACCCGACGCGGGAGATCTACGACGACACCTACAGCATCTTCCGACTGACCGATCCCTACTCCTTCCTCGACCCGCGCCAGTACTACTACGCGCCCTACGTCACGGCGCGCGCCGGCCACCACGAGGCCTTCGCCACCTCGCTGCAGTACATCGAGGACCGGGGCCTGCTCGAGCGCCTCCCCGACGGGTGGAAGGGCGTGCTCAAGGAGCTCGTCGTGCCGCTGCGCCACCTCGAGAGTGGTGGTCAGCTCATCCTCTGCGGCATGGCGCGCTTCGGCTTCGGCGCGACGATCACCCAGGCGGCCGCCTACTCGGCCTTCGACCGGGTCGGCAATGCCCAGGTCCTCAGCCGGGCCGGCATCGCCCTCGGTGGCGGCACCGCCGACCTCCTCGCGGAGGCGAAGGAGCACTGGATGGAAGACGCGCCGCTCCAGGGGCTGCGCAAGCTCACCGAGGAGACGATCGTCGAGGCCGACTGGGGCATCGCCCTCCTCCAGCTCGACGCCGTCGACCGACTGCTCTACGACCTCCTCTACAGCCACCTCGACGACGAGGCCGTCGTCGGCGGCGCACCAGCGTACTCGCTCATCGCGCAGCACATGACGAGCTGGTTCACCGACAACCGCAAGTGGATCGACGCGCTGTACAAGACCTGGCGCGAGGACCCGCAGCTCGGTGAGGCCAATGCCCGGCTCCTCGAGGAGCACGGCCAGGCGGCGGTGGACCGGGCGCTCGAGGCGGTCACCCCCTTCGCCACCCGGATCGACGAGCTCATCGACGCCGGTGCGCTCGACCGCATCACCACCACGGCAGCCGAGGTGCGTCAGGCGCACGCGGCCGTCCCGGCCTGACGGAAGGAACGGACATGAGCGACAAGACCACGACGACCCGCGACGTCGGTGTCGTCATCCAGGAGTCGGAGAACAACCGACCGGTCATCGAGGCCATCGAGCAGGACAACCCCGAATGCTCCGTGATGCACACCCCGGGGCTCGTGCGGATCACCGCACCGGGACGGCTCGTCGTCCTGCAGGAGACCGTCGAGGAGAAGGTCGGCCGCGAGTGGGAGACCCACGAGTTCCAGATGGCGATCGTCTCCTACTTCGGGAACATCCAGGAGTGGGACGACGACGAGATCGTCATCGCCTGGGACCACTGAGCGACGCCACCTCCCCCACCAACTGAACT